>NZ_JBWKVL010000007.1:0-191177 GCF_059421685.1 Citrobacter sp. GW821-FHT02E08
TCAGAAGTGAAACGCCGTAGCGCCGATGGTAGTGTGGGGTCTCCCCATGCGAGAGTAGGGAACTGCCAGGCATCAAACAAGTGAAGAAGCCCATCCTGACGGATGGGCTTTTTTGCGTCTGTGGTCTGCGGAAAATGCCGGATGGCGCTGCGTTTCTCAGACCAGATCCGGTATACGGGTTAGTCGATCCTGCTCTGGCTTATACCTCTAAATCGTTGGCCTGCTAATTAAAAGCTAGATTCCTGTCACATATTTATATATAACAATTATATAACATTTTATTCACTTCAAGTGACAATAATAAGCGCCGATATTTTCGGTTGGATCCTTGGCAGGAGTACAATTCTAATGACTGAAAGCAGTGTAACTGCGAACGGGTCACTGACTGACAGTGATACCCGTCGTCGCATATGGGCTATTGTGGGGGCATCATCCGGGAATCTGGTCGAATGGTTTGATTTCTATGTGTACTCGTTCTGCTCTCTCTACTTCGCCCACATTTTCTTCCCATCAGGAAATACGACGACTCAGCTTTTGCAAACTGCCGGCGTTTTTGCCGCAGGGTTCCTGATGCGTCCTATCGGTGGATGGTTACTTGGTCGCATTGCCGATAAACACGGCCGTAAAAAATCGATGCTATTGTCGGTTTGTATGATGTGTATGGGATCGCTCGTGATCGCCTGCTTGCCCGGCTATGAGACCATTGGCACCTGGGCTCCGGCGCTTTTGTTACTGGCTCGTTTGTTTCAGGGCTTGTCTGTTGGCGGGGAGTACGGAACCAGTGCAACCTATATGAGTGAAGTGGCCGTAGAAGGCCGTAAAGGGTTTTATGCCTCATTCCAGTATGTCACGTTGATCGGCGGACAACTTCTGGCATTGTTGGTTGTTGTGGTTCTCCAGCAAACTCTGGATGATGCCGATCTTAGATCATGGGGCTGGCGTATACCGTTTGCGTTGGGGGCGGCATTGGCCATTGTCGCGTTGTGGTTACGTCGCCAACTGGATGAAACGTCTCAGCAAGAGACGCGCGCTCTGAAAGAGGCGGGCTCGTTGAAGGGATTATGGCGTAACCGTAAAGCGTTCATGATGGTGCTGGGTTTTACCGCTGCAGGTTCGCTCTGTTTCTACACTTTCACAACATATATGCAGAAGTATCTGGTCAATACCGCCGGAATGCATGCCAACGTGGCAAGCGGAATTATGACGGCGGCATTGTTCGTTTTTATGCTTATTCAGCCTTTGATTGGCGCGCTATCGGATAAAATCGGGCGACGGACATCAATGTTATGTTTTGGCTCTCTGGCAGCTATTTTTACTGTGCCGATCCTCTCGGCATTGCAGAACGTCACTTCGCCTTATGCCGCTTTTGGACTGGTCATGTGCGCGTTGCTCATCGTGAGTTTCTACACCTCAATTAGCGGGATCCTGAAGGCTGAGATGTTCCCGGCACAAGTGCGTGCGTTAGGCGTTGGTCTTTCTTATGCCGTGGCGAATGCGTTGTTCGGGGGTTCTGCTGAATATGTTGCGTTGTCGCTGAAGTCCATTGGTATGGAGACATCATTCTTCTGGTACGTTACGGCTATGGCTGTCGTGGCATTTTTTGTTTCATTGATGCTGCACCGTAAAGGCAAAGGTCTGCGCCTTTAGTCGTGAGCCATTTGCCAGACGGCGTAACCTGTGGTTGCGCCTGCGACATCCCAGGCAAAATCTTTCCAGCTCCAGCCGCTTCCTTCGGGGCGGCTGTCCCATAATTCTTTTGATGCTCCGAGGCTGACAGAAAACATCAGACCGAATGCGGCACTGCGATCGTGACTCATTCCCTGGCGTTGAGCGTATTCATTTCCTGCGGCGGAGAGCATAGCAGAAGCGATAAAATGTTGTGCTTTATCCTGTCCGCTCCAGCGATCATTAGCCATATGGCTACAACCGGTAAGAAGCAGAATAACGATAAGGATAAAGAAGCGCACCGACACCTCCACAGGAAAAACCCCGTCACTGGACGGGGTTTTGTTTACAGAATACGGCTAATTAATTTGTCGATTCGAATGCGGCGTAGTCGACGGATTAGCTTGCGGACTTTAACGGGGTAGTCGGCAATACTCTGCAGGTCGCGATAGTGCTTAACAATCGTGGTATGCGTGCGGATAAGCTCCAGCTCTTTCTCACGCTGAGGGGCTAATTCCTGTTTTGGATCGTGGATCAAAATCGCGTTTTCAAGATCCAGACGCCAGGCCCGAGGGTTCAGGTTGTTACCGGTGATGAGCATCCATTTGTCATCGACCCACATCCCTTTCAGATGATAAGTATTGTCGTCATCCTTCCACAGGCGCACAACGAGTTGATCGGTATTAACGTAATATTGCAGACGGCTCAGGAAGCGACGCAGGTTAATCTCGTAAAGATAAGGAAGCGCGCCGATGATTTTGAACGGTTCATTCTCGGGGATGAAAAAGTCGTTCGCCGTTTTATCACCGACAATGATCTCGACCTTTTTGCCATCACGCAGTAACTGAATAATGCTGCGCACCAGAACTGCAGGCAGGTTGAAATAAGGTGTACAGATAGTGAGCTTTTGCTCCGTGCACGGCATAAGATGGAAAATCGTCTTGTTCAGCAGACTGGATTTCCCTAATCCGACCAGGGGTGTCACGGACAGTTGCTCGTTATCGGCATCTCCCTGGAAATGGTATGACGCATCGCGTAGCTCCTGGCGGAACAAACGGATGTCATTTTTAATCTCAGGGCTTTTCGGACGATGCATATCATCCAGGCGGTTCACGCCACGGCCGTTCATCAAATTCTGAGTGACCCACTCATACATGATGTCCGCCATTTGCGCATTGCGAATGAGCTGATAACGGTCGTAACGGTATTTATCATGTTGATGCAGATAAACATCGTTCAGGCTGGCGCCGCTATAGATGACGCTGTCATCAATAATAAAGCCTTTAAAATGCAGGACACCAAGCGCTTCCCGCGTGTTAACCGGTACGCCGTAGACGGGGATCTCAATACCGGGGTTTTCTTGCGCCACTCGGCAATACCAGTCAGCGTTGGTGTTGGACGCTGCTGCGCCAATACGCCCACGCTGCGCACGATGCCAGTCGACAAGCACCCGGACATCCAGCTCGGGACGCTGCCGTTTAGCCGCATAAAGCGCGTCGAGTATGCCTTTGCCACCATCATCCTGTTCAAGATACAGGGCAATAATGCAAATACGTCGTGTCGCGCTGGCTATTTTCTCCAGCAGAGCCTCCCTGAAATTAGCGGGAGCATAAAAGAAATCTACATCATCAACTGACTGAGAAATCTTAGGTAGTTGGGCAAGGTGTTGTTGATGTTTATTACGCTTAAATTTTGACAACATCACAGTGCATTTCTTCTCTGTTCATTGAAGGGTCCTCTGTACTATGCAGACGACATAAGCGGGCAATGATAACATCAGTACCCATTAAAGTGGTCAACATTTCCAGTACCTTACTCACGATTCCTCATGCTGGGCAAGATTAAGCGTTAGCCCAACAATTCCGTCTTCGAGCTGGATATCAACCTCAAAACCGAGCTTTCTGGCCAGTGCCACCATGCCGCGATTGTTTGGCATCGTAATACCATTGAGGCGTCTCAGTCCGTGATCCCGAGTATAAGCAATCAATTTTTCCATTAATCGACGCCCCAAACCTAATCCTTTGAGATCTGAGCGCACCAGTACAGCAAACTCAGCATCAATATTATCCGGGTCGGAGATCGCGCGCGTGACGCCGAGGATCTCTTCGGTGCTGTCATGACGACGTACGGCGACAAACGCCATTTCCCGATCGTAGTCGATCTGCGTCATGTTGGCTAAATCTTCATGAGTGAATTCGTTGATCTCGCTAAAATAACGATAATAAAGATCTTCTTTTGTGACCTGGGAAATGAACTGCTGTAGCTGCGGTTCATCCTCAGGGAGGATAGGGCGGAACAGGCAACGTTCGCCATTTTTCATCTCCACCCACTCTTCGAGATGTTGCGGATACGGACGTACAGCAAGCCGGCTTTCGTTATCGCCTTCGAAAGGAGCGATATCCAGCGTCACATCAAGCGCCGTGAATTCGTCAGCGGATGCGAGCAGCGGATGGATATCCAGACGCTGAATCTCCGGGCAATCGACGATCAGGTTCGACACCTGCACCAGCAACTGGCTTAAACCTGCGACATCCAGCGGACGTAGCGCGCTCCGACCGCGGATTTTTTTATTCTTTATTCCCTGAATCACTAAATAGCGCGCCAGGTTCATGTTTAGCGGCGGCAGCGCAACGACAGCCTGTTCTTCAGGGCGCCACTCCATGCCACCTTCGCCAAGCATAATCAGAGGACCAAAGACCGGATCGTGTTCCACCACCACACGCAACTCTTGTGCACCCGCACGGTTGGCCATGCTTTGTACCAACAGGCCGTGGATCCGCGCCTGCGGCCAGGCCATTTTTACGCGATCAAATATGGCATTGGCGGCCTGCTGAACTTCATTTGCCGTACGCAGGTACAGCATTACCCCCTGAACTTCAGACTTATGCGGAATATCCGGAGAGCGTAGTTTTAACGCCACTGGATAGCCGATTTGTTCCGCGATATGCACGGCTTCCGCACTGTCACTGGCAATCCAGGTCGGCAACGTCTGCAAGCCGTAGGCCTGCAGAATAGGCTGAACTTCATGGGTATCCAGTGACGTTGCACCGTCATCAATGGCCTGCTGCAGTAGCTTGTGCGCCTCGGTCGTATTTGACGTCAGGTTCGTCGGCAGTGCTGGCGTTTCCCGCAGTTGTTTCTGGTTCCGGCGGTATTCCACCATGTGCATAAAGGCCGTGATAGTGCCTTCCGGCGTACGATAGGTGGGAAGCCCCGCTTCGCTGAACAATTTACGGGCTTCCTGAGAGGAGAATTCGCCACACCAGTTGGTCAGCAACGAAACGTATTTCCCTCTGGGATGATGCTTCACCGCTTCAATCAGCGCGTGAGCGTTTTCGGTTCCCGGGGCGACGGCGCTGGGGGAGTGGATCACCATCAAGGCATCGAAATCCTGGCTGGCCAGCAAAATGTCTACCGTTTTGACAAAATGATCGCTGCTGGCGTCATCACACAGATTCAATGGGTTAGCGATGTTGACGTGGTCAGGCAGCGCTTCTCGCAGTCTGCTACATGTCTCTTCACTCAACGTGGCCAACTTGCCATTACGTGACCAAAGCTCATCCAACGCCAGGGCGGCAGGGGCTGCACCATTGCTAATGATCATCAGCCTGTCACCGCGGAGTGGGCGCATGTGGCTTAAGGTTTCGACCGCAGAGAAGAGTTCGTGGGTATCCCGGACGCGCAACAACCCGGCACGCTGAATTGCGGCATCCCATGCGGGATCCATCCCCGCGCTGGTGTTGAGTAATTGCTGAGCCGCCGGACTTCGACCGCTTTTAATGACCAGAATCGGTTTGTTACGCGACGCGCTACGGGCGGCAGAGACAAAGCGCCGGGCATCGCTTAAATGTTCAAGATAAAGCAGGATCGCGCTGGTCTTGCTGTCTCGTGCAAGGTAGTCCAGCAATTCATCGACATCAATGTCCAGACTGTCGCCTAGCGCGATAAAGTAGGAAAAGCCCATTTCCCGCTGCTGCGCCCAGTCCAGAATGGTATTGGAGACTGCCGCTGATTGCGAAATAAACGCGAGTTTGCCGCGCTTAATCGGCACAGGCGAGAAACTGGCGTTCAGGCCCTGCCAGGGCGCCAGTAATCCCAGACTATTTGGGCCAAGCAGCCGCATGTTGAAACGGCGGGCGCAGGACTGAAGCTCTGTATGCTGAGACGCTGGTGCCGACAAGATAATGCAGGTTTTGCACCCTTTTTCTCCCAGAGCCTCCAGTAGAGCAAGATTGCGGCTGGCATTGGTACAAAGAACCGCGAGATCGGGCGTAAAAGGCAGGCTGGCAATATCTGGCCAGGCAAGAACGCCTAAAACGGCCTTCCAGGTGGGCGTCACCGGCAGGACGGGGCCGCTGAACCCTCCGGCCAGCAGGTTGCGCATCATCAGATAACCCGCACGATGGGGCTTCATTGACGCGCCAATCACCGCAATAGATTTTGGTCGCAGTAGCGCTTCCAGACCACGCTGACTCATATCGGCTTCCTTATGACACCAGTGACCGAATGATTTTAAACGCTTTCTGATAAGTCTGCTGTGACACTCCCTTGATGTTGCGTTTTTCCTGCCAGGTAGCGCGTTTTAAAGCGGGAGAAATGTTCACCCAGGCTGCTTGCTGCGTTGGCGTCGCCAGCCAGATCCAGCAGCGCAATAGCCACTTCGGCGGTGCAGTATTGTCCCTGTGCATGGACTTCGCGCAGGTGATAAGCAGAAAGTCGTGATAGATCGACTGAAATCACCGGCAGATTGTCGAGATAAGGGCTCTTACGAAACATTTTACGCGCTTCCGGCCAGGTGCCGTCGAGCATAATAAACAGCGGTGGTTTGCCTGTTGGGGGCGTGAAAATCACCTCACGCTCTTCATCTGCATAGGAGGCAGGGAACACCACCATCGGTTGATAATCCGGGTTTTTTACCAGATCGAGCAGCGCCTGTGGCGGTTCAGTGCGCGACCATTGAAACGCAGTGGTCTCGGGTAAAATATCCGCAATTAAACGCCCCGTATTGCTGGGCTTCATCGGCTCGGTATCAAACATCACCAGACAAAAGCGGCTTTTTGCCTGAGAAGGCGTTAGCGTATCGCACAGGCATTGCTTCAATGGCAGCAGGCATCGCTGACAGCGACGAATGCGGTTACCTCTGGCAAGGAAAGGACGTGTGGCGCGCGCGAGGCGTTCGGCGCGTAACTGGAGTACAGCGTTATCAGTCATGGGAGAATGCGTTGAAAAACGCTATTGTCGCAGAGGTGAAAACGGGGCACAAGATGCGCCCCGATGAGATTACAGCGATTCGTTCAACCAGCTATCAAAAGGGGCTTTTGGCACTGCGCCATTCAGCATATCGACAACTTCGCCTTTCTTGAAAATCATGATGGTTGGGATACTGCGAATGCCAAAACGGGCGCTCAGTTCACGTTCCGCTTCCGTATTCACTTTAACAAAGCGAACTTTGCCGCTACGCTCTTCGGCGACATCTTCAAAGATTGGGGCAAAATTACGGCATGGGCCGCACCACGGCGCCCAGAAATCAACCACCACCGGAAGATCGTCCTTCAGCAGTTTATCCAGCGTTTCACCGGTCGCATTAATCACTTCTCCATCAAACAAGTCGTGACCACAGCGTCCGCATTTTGCCGCTTCCTCAATACGATCATCGGGAATGCGGTTGATAGCCTGGCAGCTGGTACAAACGGTATTCATAACTAACCTCTGGAAGAGTAGGGTAGACTTCCCGACAATCACGTCCACGTCGGTATGTTTCTATTATGTTACATATTATCGGGGAGACTGTTTTAAACAACAATGTGTTTTATTCGATGAGTACAATAGTCATTAGCTTTTAAATGAAATAATGGCTAACCGATGACACATCAGGTAATCTGCGCGCTTCGCGCAGCGCAGGTGGAGAAATGAAATGAGCGACGAACTGAAGAACAAAAACGGCAAGGTCAAAGTGATGTACGTCCGCAGTGATGATGACTCGGATAAACGCACTCAAAATCCACGTACTGGTAAAGGCGGCGGTCGCCCCGGTACTTCCCGAGCCGAAGGCGGTCGTCGCCCTGCCCGTGATGACAGAAAAGGCCCGAACAGTGAACGCGGCCGTGAACGTGGTCGTGACCGCGATGTTGAACGCGACCGTAAACGTGAAGACTCACCGTGGCGTACGGTTTCCCGTGCCCCGAGCGATGACACGACGGAAAAAGCCGATCACGGCGGAATCAGCGGCAAAAGTTTTATCGATCCTGAAGTATTGCGTCGCCAACGTGCGGAAGAGACCCGCGTCTACGGCGAGAATGCTTGTCAGGCTCTGTTCCAGAGCCGTCCGGATGCGATTGTACGCGCCTGGTTCATTCAGAGCGTGACCCCGCGTTTTAAAGAAGCGCTACGCTGGATGGCGGCAAACCGCAAAGCCTATCACGTGGTTGACGAAGCGGAACTGGCGAAAGCCTCTGGTACGGAACACCACGGCGGCGTCTGTTTCCTGATCAAAAAACGCAATGGTACGACGGTTAAACAGTGGGTAGGTCAGGCGGGGGCACAGGATTGTGTGCTGGCGCTGGAAGATATTGCTAACCCGCATAACCTCGGTGGAATGATGCGTAGCTGTGCGCACTTTGGCGTAAAAGGCGTCGTGGTGCAGGATGCCGCGCTGCTGGAGTCTGGTGCGGCGATCCGTACTGCTGAAGGTGGCGCAGAGCATGTGCAACCTATCACGGGCGACAGCCTGGTTGACGTGCTGGATGATTTCCGTCAGGCGGGTTACACCGTGGTCACGACGTCCAGTGCTCAGGGTAAACCGCTGTTTGCGACCGCACTGCCTGAGAAAATGGTGCTGGTGCTAGGTCGTGAACGCGACGCTTTGCCGGAAGCAGCGCTTTCCGCAGACGACCTGTGCGTTGCGATTGACGGTACGGGTAATGTTGACACGCTCAACGTCTCAGTGGCGACAGGTGTGTTGCTTGCTGAGTGGTGGCGTCAAAACAAAGCGTAATTGCGCTTTGTGTGTTAGCCGGATAAGGCGCTTGCGCTGCCATCCGGCGATGTGCCCGGTGGCGCGATGCTTACCGGGCTCACAACCTGCAATAGGTTATTCACTCTTCTCCGGTACCACGGGCATCCAGTCAATTGGCTTTTCGCCACGCTGTTCCAGCCACTGATTTGTCAGAACAAAGTGATTGCTGCCAAAGAAACCACGATGCGCGGACAGCGGCGACGGATGTGGCGCTTTCAACACGTGATGGCGCTGGGTGTCAATAATGGCGCCTTTTTTCTGCGCGTGCGCACCCCAGAGTAAAAAGACCACCCCTTCCCGATGTTCATTGATAAGACTGATGACTTTATCGGTGAACGTTTCCCAGCCGAGGCTGGCGTGTGAATGCGCCTGGCCCGCCCGCACGGTTAGAACGGTATTGAGCAGCAGCACACCCTGACGGGCCCAGCTTTCCAGATAACCATGCGTGGGGCGCGTAAAGCCAGGTATTGAAGCCTCCAGCTCTTTATACATATTTAACAGCGACGGAGGCGGGGCGATCCCGGGAAGCACTGAAAAGGCAAGACCGTGCGCCTGGCCGGGTCCATGATAGGGGTCTTGCCCCAGAATCACGACTTTAACATCACCCAGTTCAGTGAAGCGAAATGCATTGAAGACATCCTTTTGCGGTGGATAAATCGTCATTCCTGACTGACGCTCTCCAGCGACGGTATGTAGCGTGTTAACAAAGTAAGGCTGCTGCTTTTCATCAGCCAGTACGTCATGCCAGGTTAATTCGGTGGCCATCTCGCTCTCCTGCGAATTTTTCAATGCGCCTAGCTTAACTGCTTCTTTCTACGGCGCAAAATTCTGCATGCCGCAAAGCCAGGATTCGCCTAAAGAATGTTGAAAATTCATGTAAAAAGTTTATCGATGCGTGGTGTGTAAGTTGATGTAAAACAATAAAATCCACCCATTACCCTTTTTGTGGTGTGGTTTTTGTTGATTTAAATCAAAGAATCAAGGGTGTGTGAGGGGTATATATACACTCAAGCAACAATGGTTTTACCAATTGGCCGCGATAGGCCAGCCGAAATCAA
Source organism: Citrobacter sp. GW821-FHT02E08 (assembly GCF_059421685.1). Lineage (NCBI taxonomy): Bacteria > Pseudomonadati > Pseudomonadota > Gammaproteobacteria > Enterobacterales > Enterobacteriaceae > Citrobacter > Citrobacter sp. GW821-FHT02E08. The sequence goes on from NZ_JBWKVL010000007.1 coordinate 9,739, forward strand.
TTAATTTTGCCGGGGAGGCATCACATGATTACAGGTATCCAGATTACTAAAGCTGCTAACGACGACCTGCTGAACTCTTTCTGGCTGCTGGACAGCGAAAAAGGCGAAGCACGCTGCATCGTTGCGAAAGCAGGTTTCACTGCAGACGAAGTCGTTGCCGTCAGCAAACTGGGCGAAATCGAATACCGTGAAGTTCCGGTAGACGTGCAACCGGAAGTTCGTGTGGAAGGTGGTCAGCACCTGAACGTTAACGTTCTGCGTCGCGAAACACTGGAAGATGCGGTTAAGCATCCGGAAAAATATCCGCAGCTGACCATCCGTGTTTCTGGCTATGCTGTGCGTTTTAACTCTCTGACGCCAGAACAGCAGCGCGACGTTATCGCTCGTACCTTTACTGAGAGCCTGTAAGGCTCACGGGGGAATCCCCCAGTAATCCGATAATCAAAAGCGGAGGATGCAAGCGCATCTTCCGCTTTTTGCATTCCATCAGTAAAAAATCCGCACTGCGTAGTAGGCCAACAGCATTAAAGAACTGCCATTCGACACGACACCGCCTTCAATCATGGCGTTGTGCGCGCACCATGCGGGGAAAGCCGTCAGCCCGGCGATGCAGATTTTTATGGAGTGTGTTGAGGCGTGTTTTTCAGCTGGAGATAAAAAAATGCCGGGCTAAATAACCCGGCGATTCTTTTACTCTTCGTTCTTCTGCGGTGGCGTACCCGCGTTGGCAGGCTTGCGACGCTTACCGATATTTTTAGCATCACGGTGACGTTTCTTCACGCGTGGCTTCTCTTTGTCTTTCTCTTTTTTCTTCTCAGCGCGTTTAGCCAGCACTTTTTTAGACGGTTTGCCGGTCAGTTTCTCACTCGGCGCACGCGTTGTCGGGCGAAGTTCATCAATGACACGCGCTTTCAGCGGTTCTTCAATGTAGCGACCAATCTTTAACAGCAGCAGGTGATCGTGGGTTTCGACCAGAGAAATGGCGGTACCTTTGCGACCGGCGCGGCCTGTACGACCGATACGGTGCAGATAGGTATCACCACTGCGCGGCATATCAAAGTTAATGACGTGACTCACGTCAGGAATATCGATACCGCGCGCGGCAACGTCGGTGGCAACCAGTACGTTTACGCGACCGTCGGTGAGTCGCTTAATGCCTTCGTTACGTTTGATCTGCGGCATCTCGCCTTCGAGATAGCAGTTGTTGATCCCTGCGGTGCGCAGCATCCCGGCAAGTTCGTGTACGCGCTCGCGCTTACGCACAAACACGATAGTACGTGTGGCATCGTCTTGTTTTAGCAGGTGCTTCAGCAGTTCGACTTTATGCTCTAAATTATCGGCGCGGTAGTACCATTGATGGATCTTTTTACGCTCGCGAGTGGAAGGCGTGGCAGAGACTTCAACCGGTTCTTTCAGCAGGCGCTCAGCAAAATCTTTAATGGCTTCGCCTTCAAGCGTAGCGGAGAACAGCATCGTCTGATTACGCCAGCGTGTTTCCCCAGCGATATGTTCAATATCCTGAGCAAAACCCATGTCCACCATACGATCGGCTTCGTCGAGGATCAGGGTTTCGACGGCGCGGCAGTCGAAGTTTTCTTCTTTAATATACTGCAACAGGCGACCGGTGGTGGCGACCACGATGTCCTGGTTTTCGCTAAACACTTCTGCGTGGTTCATGTATGCCACGCCCCCGGTGATGGTTGCGATATCCAGATGGGTGTTTTTCGCCAGTTCACGGGCGTGATCGGCAACCTGCATCGCCAGTTCGCGGGTCGGCGTCAGAATCAAAATTCGCGGCGGACCGGATTTTTTGCGCGGGAAGTCGAGCAGGTGCTGCAACGCTGGCAGCAGATATGCCGCCGTTTTACCGGTGCCTGTTGGCGCAGAACCGAGGACATCACGGCCATCGAGCGCAGGCGGAATGGCGGCAGCCTGAATGGCGGTCGGGCGAGTGAAACCTTTATCCTGGAGTGCTTCCAGCAGGCTTTCATCGAGTTCAAGTTCGGAAAAAGTCGTTACAGTCATGTTCTACCTCTGTGTGGGGCGCTGATTATAGACGTTACGGCTGCAATCTTCATCTGTTTGTATGGATATCGCTTCTCAGGTATTGTTTTCACTCGGTGCTATTGCCGTTTTTCCTGCAAGGTTGTGTTTTCATGCCCCAGTCTACATCCGTCGTCCGTCGTAATGGATTTACTTTTAAGCAGTTTTTTGTGGCGCACGACCGTTGCGCGATGAAAGTGGGAACTGACGGCATTCTCTTAGGTGCCTGGGCGCCAGTCGCGGGTGTAAAGCGAGTCCTTGATATTGGTACGGGTAGTGGGCTGCTGGCGCTAATGTTAGCGCAGCGTACTGACGAAAGCGTCATCATTGATGCTGTAGAACTGGACGCCGCCGCCGCCGAACAAGCGCAGGAAAATATTTTACAGTCACCGTGGGCGCATCGCGTGACGGTACACTGCGAAGACGTTGTGCAATGGGTTCCTCGTCAGACCGTTCGTTTCGATCTGATCATCAGTAATCCTCCTTATTATGAGCAGGGGGTGGAATGCGCCACACCTCAGCGTGAACAGGCGCGTTATACCACGACGCTGGATCACCAGACGTTGCTGGCCAATGCCACGGAGTGCATCACGGAAGAGGGATTCTTTTGCGTTGTGCTGCCAGAACACATTGGCAACACATTCACGCAACAGGCGTTAAGCATGGGCTGGCATTTGCGACTGCGGACCGACGTTGCGGAAACGGAAGCTCGCTTGCCGCATCGGGTGCTGTTGGCGTTCTCTCCGCAGGCCGGAGAGTGTTTTAGCGACCGGATGGTGATCCGTGGGTCAGACCAGCGTTACTCTGAAAGTTACACGGCACTGACCCAGGCTTTTTATCTGTTTATGTGAGTGCTTAATGGAGAGAGCACCGACGGGCCGGATTCAGGCAACAAGGCGGGATAATCCAGCGTGTAATGCAAACCCCGGCTCTCTTTACGTTGCATCGCACAGCGGACGATAAGTTCAGCCACCTGCACCAGGTTACGCAGTTCCAGTAAATTGTTCGACACGCGGAAATTGGCGTAATACTCGTCGATCTCTTGTTGCAGCATGGTGATGCGGCGCAGGGCGCGCTCCAGACGTTTTGTGGTGCGGACAATACCGACATAGTCCCACATAAACAGGCGCAATTCGTGCCAGTTATGCTGAATGACCACCAATTCATCCGGATTCTCAACGCGACTTTCATCCCAAGCCGGGAGTTGATTAACGCCACGGGCATAGGGCATGCGGCGGTCAATATCTTCAGCCGCTGACCAGCCGTAGACCAGGCATTCCAGCAGTGAATTAGAGGCCATGCGGTTTGCGCCGTGCAGACCGGTATAGCTCACTTCTCCGATCGCATACAGACCATCGACATCGGTGCGACCAAAATCGTCCACCATGACGCCGCCGCAGGTGTAGTGCGCGGCAGGAACGATGGGCACGGGCTCTTTGGTGAGATCAATCCCCAGGCCTAACAGCTTTTCGTAAATCATCGGGAAGTGCTGACGGACAAACTCAGCGGGTTTATGACTGATGTCGAGGAACATACAATCTGCGCCAAGACGCTTCATTTCATGATCGATGGCTCGGGCGACAATATCGCGTGGGGCCAGTTCGCCACGCGCATCAAAGTCCGGCATAAATCGTGTGCCGTCAGGTCGTTTAAGGTGCGCCCCTTCGCCGCGCAGCGCTTCGGTGAGCAGGAAATTTCGCGCCTGTGGGTGATACAGCGCCGTGGGGTGAAACTGATTAAACTCGAGGTTGGCGACGCGACATCCGGCGCGCCAGGCCATAGCAATACCATCACCCGAGGAGATATCCGGGTTGGTGGTGTATTGATACACCTTTGATGCCCCGCCCGTTGCCAGTACAACCGACTTGGCGTGGCAGGTTTCGACGGCTTCTTTATTACGATTCCAGATCCATGCGCCAACCACTCGCCGGGTTCCCGGCAAGCCGATTTTGTCGGAGATAATTAAATCAACGGCATTGCTGCGTTCCAGAACACGGATATTAGGATGGTTTTGCGCCTTGCTGACCAGCGTGGTTTCGACTTCTTTGCCGGTGGCATCGGCAGCATGCAGAATGCGGCGATGGCTATGTCCACCTTCACGGGTCAGGTGATAGCTTTCTTCCCCATTAGCCTGAACGTGGGTGTCAAACAGGACGCCCTGATCAATCAGCCATTGAACGCATGGGCGGGCATTGCTGGCGACGAACTCCACCGCGTGGCGATCGCAAATACCGGCGCCTGCAACCAACGTATCTTCGACGTGGGAGTCAATACTGTCGGTCTCATCGAAAACGGCGGCAATACCGCCTTGCGCATAAAATGTCGAGCCTTCGCTGACCGGTCCTTTACTCAGGACAATGACCTGATGCTTTTCAGCCAGGCGTAGTGCCAGAGAGAGTCCGGCAGCACCGCTGCCAATAATCAACACGTCACAGGAAAGTTCAGGAATCGTATTCATTGCGTTTGTTTAATTTACTAAACAGTGTTTGGTCAGCATAGCACCACACTGCGCTTTACAGCACGTTTTATTTTAAATTCGTTGCAACCACTAAACATGAAAGGATAAGACAGTGAGCGGTAGAATAGGGAAAATATTTTGCGAAGCAGGTCGTTAGCGCCAGATTATGTGATGAAATAAAGGCGCTGTTGGGTTACTCTGCAAGCGACTAAATGGGCATTTCTAAACAGATAGTGCGTTGTTCAGACTCTGTAGACTTATAATGAGAGATAATGACCTGTCTACAACATGACAAACAAAAACAAATGCGTAACGGAACTTTACGAAACTCTGACACTCTAACCCATTGCTTGCTCATAGTGCAGCTGATGGAGTGGCGTTTCGAGAGCGCGTGGAAATTTGGTTTGGGGAGACTTTACCTCGGATGAGCGAGCAGTTAACGGACCAGGTCCTGGTTGAACGGGTCCAGAAGGGAGATCAGAAAGCCTTTAATTTACTGGTGGTACGCTACCAGCATAAAGTGGCGAGTCTGGTTTCCCGCTATGTGCCGTCGGGCGATGTTCCCGATGTGGTGCAAGAGTCATTTATTAAGGCCTATCGCGCGCTGGATTCTTTCCGGGGAGATAGTGCTTTTTATACCTGGCTATATCGAATTGCAGTCAATACAGCTAAGAATTACCTGGTCGCTCAGGGGCGCCGCCCGCCATCCAGTGATGTGGATGCGATTGAAGCAGAAAACTTCGAAAGTGGCGGTGCGCTGAAAGAAATTTCGAACCCTGAGAACTTAATGTTGTCAGAAGAGCTGAGACAGATAGTTTTCCGAACTATTGAGTCCCTCCCGGAAGATTTACGCATGGCAATTACCTTGCGGGAGCTAGATGGCCTAAGCTATGAAGAGATAGCCGCTATCATGGATTGTCCGGTGGGTACGGTGCGTTCTCGTATCTTCCGAGCGCGGGAAGCTATTGATAATAAAGTTCAACCGCTTATCAGGCGTTGACGATAGCGGGATACTGGAAAAGGTATTAGGCATGCAGAAAGAGAAACTTTCCGCTTTAATGGATGGCGAAACGCTGGATAATGAGCTGCTTAAAGCGCTGACTCATGACCCGGAAATGCAGAAAACATGGGAGAGTTATCACCTGATCCGCGATTCCATGCGCGGAGACACAGCTGATGTTCTCCATTTCGATATTTCCGCGCGCGTTATGGCCGCGATTGAAAGCGAGCCCGTACGCCAGGCGACGCCGTTGATCCCTGAAGCCCAACCCGCACCGCACCAGTGGCAAAAAATGCCTTTCTGGAAGAAAATGCGTCCGTGGGCGGCGCAACTCACCCAAATGGGCGTAGCGGCATGCGTATCGCTTGCAGTTATTGTTGGCGTCCAGCACTATAACGGACAATCTGAAACGTCCCAGCAGCCTGAAACGCCGGTATTCAATACCTTACCAATGATGGGTAAGGCGAGCCCGGTGAGTCTGGGGGTACCTTCTGATGCAACGGCCAGCGGTGGCCAGCAACAGCAGGTACAGGAGCAGCGTCGTCGTATCAATGCCATGCTGCAGGATTACGAACTGCAACGTCGACTGCACTCCGAACAGCTTCAGTTTGAGCAGGCGCAAACACAGCAAGCCGCTGTGCAGGTGCCAGGAATTCAAACTTTAGGAACGCAATCGCAGTAATGAAGCAACTTTGGTTTGCCATGTCACTTGTGACAGGTAGCCTGTTCTTTTCTGCTAACGCCTCGGCCAACCCTGCGTCCGGGGCGTTGTTGCAGCAGATGAATCTGGCCAGCCAGTCACTCACCTACGAGCTGTCATTCGTCAGCATCAATAAACAAGGCGTTGAGTCTCTGCGTTATCGGCATGCGCGCCTCGATAACCGTCCGCTTGCACAATTGTTGCAACTGGATGGCCCGCGCCGGGAAGTCGTCCAGCGTGGAAACGAAATCAGCTATTTCGAACCTGGGCTCGAGCCGTTCACCTTAAACGGTGACTACATCGTTGATTCCCTGCCTTCTCTGGTCTATACCGACTTTAAGCGACTCGCTCCCTTTTATGATTTTATCTCTGTCGGAAAAACGCGTATCGCTGACCGTTTGTGCGAAGTGATCCGTGTTGTTGCGCGTGATGGTACTCGCTATAGCTACATCGTCTGGATGGACGCAGAGACCCGATTACCGATGAGGGTTGATCTCCTGGATCGCGATGGCGAAACGCTGGAACAATTCCGCGTGATCGCCTTTAACGTGAATAATGATATCGGTAATACGATGCAGGCCCTGGCAAAAGCTAATCTGCCGCCTCTGCTTTCTGTTCCGGCGGGGGAAAAGACTAACTTCAACTGGAGCCCATCCTGGCTTCCGCAAGGGTTCAGCGAAATATCCAGTAGCCGACGCCCGATTCCGACTATGGAAATGCCAATTGAGTCCCGTCTGTACTCCGATGGGTTGTTCAGTTTCTCGGTGAACGTTAACCGTGCGACGCAAGCCAGCACCGATCAACTGCTGCGTACCGGGCGTAGAACGGTAAGCACCAGCGTGCGTGACAACGCAGAAATCACCGTTGTGGGTGAACTTCCGCCGCAAACCGCCAAACGCATTGCAGACAACATTAAGTTCAGGGCTGCGAAATGATCAAAGAGTGGGCAACGGTTGTCTCCTGGCAGGATGGTCAGGCGAGGGTGAGTTGTGATGTTAAGGCATCCTGCAGTAGCTGCGCTTCCCGTGCGGGATGCGGCACTCGGGTGTTGAATAAACTGGGACCACAAACGACGCATACGATTGTGGTACCGAGTGCTGAACCGTTGGTCCCAGGGCAGAAAGTCGAACTGGGTATTGCCGAAGGTAGCCTGCTGGGGTCAGCGATGTTGGTATACCTGTCGCCGCTGGCTGGACTTTTTCTGTTTGCTTCCCTGTTTCAGGTCTTGTTCGGCTCAGATATGGCTTCATTGAGCGGTGCGATATTAGGCGGGGTCGGGGGATTTTTGATTGCGCGTGGTTTCTCCCGCAAACTGGCAAAGCGAGAAGCCTGGCAACCGGTGATTCTGAACGTTGCCTTACCGCCGGGAATGCTCCGCGTCGAGACCCCTCCAGCCGAAACGAGCCAGTGATTTCACTGGCTTTGTTGTATTTTGCATTGCAAAAGCGATGTTGTTTCCAGTTCCCGCTATCCTTGCTCTATGAACATTTCCTCGCCTCAGCGTTGTAGTGTAGAATGCGGCGTTTCACTTAAACAGACGTTAAGCTCAGAACAGCGACTTCTCAAAGCCTGTCGAACCAGGCGTAAGGCACAATAATTACACTATATGAAGAACATACGTAACTTTTCAATCATAGCTCACATCGACCACGGTAAATCGACGCTGTCTGACCGTATTATCCAGATCTGCGGTGGCCTGTCTGACCGTGAAATGGAAGCGCAGGTTCTCGACTCGATGGATCTTGAGCGTGAGCGCGGTATTACGATCAAAGCGCAGAGCGTGACGCTCGATTTCAAAGCATCTGATGGTGAAACCTATCAGCTTAACTTTATCGACACCCCTGGCCACGTTGACTTCTCTTATGAAGTTTCCCGTTCACTGGCGGCGTGTGAAGGTGCATTGCTGGTGGTTGACGCCGGACAGGGTGTAGAAGCACAAACCCTGGCGAACTGCTATACCGCCATGGAAATGGATCTGGAAGTGGTTCCGGTCCTTAACAAAATTGACTTACCTGCCGCCGATCCTGAACGTGTGGCAGAAGAGATTGAAGATATTGTCGGCATCGACGCCACTGACGCCGTGCGCTGCTCGGCGAAAACCGGCGTGGGCGTGACCGACGTTCTGGAACGTCTGGTGCGTGATATTCCGCCGCCGGAAGGCGATCCGGAAGGCCCGCTGCAGGCGCTGATCATCGACTCCTGGTTCGATAACTATCTTGGCGTTGTTTCGCTGGTGCGTATTAAAAACGGCACCATGCGTAAAGGCGACAAGATTAAAGTGATGAGCACCGGGCAGGTCTACAACGCAGACCGTCTGGGCATCTTTACGCCGAAGCAGGTTGACCGCACTGAGCTGAAATGCGGCGAGGTAGGTTGGCTGGTTTGTGCGATTAAAGACATCCTCGGCGCACCGGTTGGCGATACGCTGACGCAGGCGCGTAACCCGGCGGATAAAGCGCTGCCAGGGTTTAAAAAGGTTAAACCGCAGGTTTATGCGGGTCTGTTCCCGGTCAGTTCAGACGATTACGAAAACTTCCGCGATGCGCTCGGTAAACTGAGCCTGAACGACGCTTCTCTGTTCTACGAGCCGGAAAGCTCAACGGCGCTGGGCTTCGGCTTCCGCTGTGGCTTCCTGGGGCTGTTGCACATGGAGATCATTCAGGAACGTCTGGAACGTGAATACGATCTGGATCTGATCACCACCGCGCCGACCGTTGTTTACGAAGTCGAAACGACCAGCAAAGAAACTATCTATGTCGACAGCCCATCCAAACTGCCGCCGCTGAACAACATTTATGAGTTGCGCGAGCCGATCGCAGAATGTCACATGCTGCTGCCGCAGGCTTACCTGGGCAACGTTATCACGCTGTGTATCGAGAAGCGTGGCGTACAGACCAACATGGTATACCACGGTAACCAGGTTGCGCTGACCTACGAAATCCCGATGGCGGAAGTGGTGCTCGACTTCTTCGACCGTCTGAAGTCAACGTCTCGTGGCTACGCTTCGCTAGACTATAACTTTAAACGCTTCCAGGCATCGGACATGGTTCGTGTTGACGTGTTGATTAACAACGAGCGTGTTGATGCGCTGGCGTTGATCACTCACCGTGGCAATTCGCAAAGCCGTGGCCGTGATTTGGTTGAGAAGATGAAAGAGCTCATCCCGCGCCAGCAGTTTGACATCGCTATCCAGGCCGCGATTGGGACGCACATTATTGCGCGCTCGACGGTGAAGCAGCTGCGTAAGAACGTGTTGGCGAAGTGCTATGGCGGTGATATCAGCCGTAAGAAAAAACTGCTGCAGAAGCAGAAAGAAGGTAAAAAACGAATGAAGCAGATCGGTAACGTAGAGCTGCCTCAGGAAGCGTTTCTCGCCATTCTGCATGTCGGTAAAGACAGCAAATAACCCTAAGGAGTTGGCATGGCGAATATGTTTGCCCTGATTCTGGTGATTGCCACACTGGTGACGGGCATTTTATGGTGCGTGGATAAGTTTATCTTCGCGCCAAAACGTCGGGAGCGTCAGGCAGCGGCACAGGCCGCTGTCAATGAGTCGCTGGACAAAGCCACGCTAAAAAAAGTGGCACCTAAGCCCGGCTGGCTGGAAACCGGCGCGTCGGTGTTTCCGGTGCTGGCGATTGTGCTGGTTGTGCGTTCATTTATCTATGAACCCTTCCAGATCCCGTCAGGTTCGATGATGCCGACACTGTTAATCGGTGACTTTATTCTGGTGGAAAAATTCGCCTATGGAATTAAAGACCCGATTTACCAGAAAACCTTGATTGAAACCGGTCATCCTAAACGTGGCGATATCGTGGTCTTTAAATACCCGGAAGATCCGCGTCTGGATTACATCAAACGCGCTGTCGGTTTACCGGGTGATAAAGTCTCGTACGATCCGGTAGCGAAAGAAGTCACCATTCAGCCAGGGTGCAGTTCAGGCCAGGCATGTGAAAATGCGCTGGCGGTAACCTATTCCAATGTTCAGCCGAGCGATTTCGTTCAGACGTTTGCCCGTCGTAACGCAGGCGAAGCCAGCAGTGGATTCTTTGAAGTGCCGTTGAACGAAACCAAAGATAACGGTATTCGTCTGACTGAGCGCAAAGAGACGCTGGGTGAGGTAACACACCGGATCCTGACCGTGCCAATCGCACAGGATCAGGTCGGGATGTATTACCAGCAGCCAGGTCAGCAACTGGCTACTTGGATTGTGCCGCCGGGACAATACTTCATGATGGGTGATAACCGTGATAACAGCGCGGACAGCCGTTACTGGGGATTTGTACCGGAAGCAAACCTGGTCGGTAAAGCGACGGCGATCTGGATGAGTTTTGATAAACAAGAAGGTGAATGGCCTACCGGCGTGCGTTTAAGCCGTATCGGCGGTATTCATTAATTCCTGATAAATGTTCATGTTGTCGTCGTAATGGCGACAACATGAATTATTTATTGGATAAATTCCCCCAGACTAACGACATCCTTTGTCGTTGTGTATAGAATATTCCCCCGAAGTTTAAGGTTGGCGCCGTCTGGTCGCCACGGCACACGAAACAGCATTGGTTTCAAATACAGGTCTGTTTCGTGTGCTGGATTGTTGACGCATTCATTTATTGGTATCGCATGAACCCCATCGTAATTAATCGGCTTCAACGGAAGCTGGGCTACACTTTTACTCATCAGGAGCTGTTGCAGCAGGCATTAACCCATCGTAGTGCCAGCAGCAAACATAACGAGCGTTTAGAGTTTTTAGGCGACTCTATTTTGAGCTTTGTCATCGCTAATGCGCTATATCACCGTTTCCCACGTGTGGACGAAGGGGATATGAGCCGTATGCGCGCCACGCTGGTGCGTGGTAACACACTTGCGGAATTAGCCCGTGAGTTTGATCTGGGTGAATGCTTGCGTTTGGGGCCGGGTGAATTGAAAAGCGGCGGCTTCCGTCGTGAATCTATTCTGGCCGATACCGTAGAAGCGTTAATTGGTGGCGTATTCCTCGACAGCGATATTCAGACCGTCGAGAAACTGATCCTTAACTGGTATCAAAGCCGTCTGGATGAAATTAGCCCGGGCGATAAACAAAAAGATCCGAAAACGCGTTTGCAGGAATATTTGCAAGGTCGTCATCTGCCGTTACCGTCTTATCTGGTGGTACAGGTGCGTGGTGAAGCGCATGATCAGGAATTTACTATCCACTGCCAGGTCAGCGGCCTGAGTGAACCGGTGGTAGGCACAGGTTCAAGCCGTCGTAAGGCTGAGCAGGCTGCCGCCGAACAGGCGTTGAAAAAACTGGAGTTGGAATGAGCATCGATACAACCTATTGCGGATTTATTGCCATCGTCGGTCGCCCGAATGTAGGCAAATCTACCCTGTTGAATAATCTGCTTGGGCAGAAGATTTCAATTACTTCCCGTAAGGCGCAAACCACACGTCACCGCATTGTCGGTATCCATACCGAAGGGGCGTATCAGGCTATTTATGTCGATACCCCGGGTTTGCACATGGAAGAAAAACGCGCCATTAACCGCCTGATGAACAAAGCGGCGAGTAGCTCTATTGGCGACGTTGAACTGATCATTTTCGTTGTAGAAGGCACCCGCTGGACGCCAGACGATGAGATGGTGCTGAACAAACTGCGCGACGGTAAAGCTCCGGTTATCCTGGCAGTCAACAAAGTGGATAACGTGCAGGAAAAAGCGGATTTACTGCCGCACCTGCAATTCCTGGCGAGCCAGATGAATTTCCTCGATATTGTGCCGATGTCTGCGGAAACCGGTATGAACGTGGATACGGTTGCGGGCATCGTGCGTAAACACCTGCCGGAGGCCATCCATCACTTCCCGGAAGATTACATCACCGATCGTTCCCAGCGCTTTATGGCTTCGGAAATCATCCGTGAAAAACTGATGCGTTTTCTGGGTGCTGAGCTGCCGTACTCCGTTACCGTTGAGATTGAACGTTTCATTACTAACGAACGCGGCGGCTACGACATCAATGGGCTGATCCTCGTTGAGCGTGAAGGGCAGAAGAAGATGGTCATTGGCAACAAAGGGGCCAAAATCAAAACCATCGGTATTGAAGCGCGTAAAGATATGCAGGACATGTTTGAAGCGCCAGTACACCTGGAACTGTGGGTGAAAGTGAAATCTGGCTGGGCCGACGACGAGCGCGCGCTGCGCAGTCTCGGCTATGGCGACGATCTCTAATATTGCATACTCTATGACTTTCGAGGTGCAGGAAGGCGGCAAGGCCGTGAATTCCCAGGAGCTTACTCAAGTAAGTGACTGGGGTGAACGGACGCGGCCAACGCACCTGCAACTTGAAAGGCGACGAGTATGATGGAAGGCTGGCAGCGCGCATTCGTATTGCACAGCCGTCCGTGGAGCGAAACCAGCCTGATGCTGGACGTCTTCACGGAAGAGTCAGGTCGCGTGCGTCTGGTCGCCAAAGGCGCACGTTCCAAACGTTCTAATCTGAAAGGCGCTTTACAGCCTTTCACGCCGCTCCTGCTTCGCTTTGGCGGTCGCGGTGAGGTGAAAACCTTACGCAGCGCAGAAGCCGTCTCCCTGGCGCTTCCTCTCAGCGGTATCACGCTTTACAGTGGTCTCTACATCAACGAACTGGTTTCTCGTGTACTTGAGTACGAGACGCGCTTTTCTGAACTCTTTTTTGATTATCTGAACTGCATACAAACACTGGCAGGTGCTACGGGGACTCCCGAACCCGCTCTGCGTCGCTTTGAGCTCGCGTTGCTCGGTCACCTGGGTTATGGGGTGGACTTCACGCATTGTGCTGGCAGCGGTGAGTTGGTGGATGACACCATGACGTATCGCTATCGCGAAGAGAAAGGGTTCATTGCCAGCGTCGTGATTGATAACAACACCTTCACCGGACGACATCTGAAGGCGCTTGAAGCAAGAGAATTTCCTGATGTTGATACATTGCGCGCAGCGAAACGCTTTACCCGTATGGCGCTAAAGCCGTATCTTGGAGGTAAGCCGTTAAAAAGCCGGGAGCTGTTCCGGCAATTTATGCCAAAACGCGCAGTGAAAACGAATAACGATTAACGAGGATTGTCATGGCTGAATTACTGTTAGGCGTCAACATTGACCACATTGCTACTCTGCGTAATGCGCGTGGCACCGCATACCCGGACCCGGTACAGGCTGCATTTATTGCCGAACAGGCGGGTGCCGACGGTATTACCGTGCACCTGCGTGAAGATCGCCGCCATATCACTGACCGTGACGTGCGTATTCTGCGCCAGACGCTGGATACTCGCATGAACCTGGAGATGGCGGTGACGGAAGAGATGCTGGCGATTGCCGTTGAGACGAAGCCGCATTTTTGCTGTCTGGTGCCGGAAAAACGCCAGGAAGTCACTACTGAGGGCGGTCTGGATGTGGCAGGTCAGCGCGACAAAATGCGCGATGCCTGTAAACGTCTGGCAGATGCAGGGATCCTCGTATCATTGTTCATTGATGCCGATGAAGCTCAGATCAAAGCCGCCGCAGAGGTTGGGGCACCCTACATTGAAATTCATACCGGCTGCTATGCGGATGCCAAAACCGACGCTCAACAGGCGCAGGAGCTGGCGCGTATAGCCAGGGCGGCGACCTTTGCGGCCGGTCTGGGGCTGAAAGTGAATGCGGGTCATGGTCTGACGTATCACAACGTGAAAGCCATCGCGGCGTTGCCGGAAATGCACGAGCTGAATATCGGCCATGCCATTATCGGACGTGCGGTGATGAGCGGCCTGAAAGAGGCGATTGCTGAAATGAAGCGTCTGATGCTGGAAGCGCGTGGCTAATGGCGATCCTGGGTTTGGGCACGGATATTGTAGAGATTGCTCGTATTGAGGCGGTTATCTCTCGGTCAGGCGATCGTCTTGCAAGAAGAGTGCTCAGCGACAATGAATGGGCCATTTGGGAAACGCACCAACAACCGGTGCGTTTTCTCGCCAAACGTTTCGCGGTAAAAGAGGCGGCGGCAAAAGCCTTCGGCACCGGAATTCGCAACGGTCTGGCGTTTAACCAGTTTGAAGTGTTTAACGATGAACTCGGCAAGCCGCGTTTGCGGTTGTGGGGGGAGGCGTTGAAGCTGGCGGAAACCCTCGGTGTTGCCAGTATGCACGTCACGCTGGCCGATGAACGACACTACGCCTGCGCCACGGTGATTATCGAGAGTTAAGCAAGGGCCGTTTTAGAGTTTGTCCGCGTGGTGCATCAGGACAAACTTATCCCACAACTGCTCCTGCGTTTCGACGTGTGCCGGATCTTTCAGAATTGTATTCGGGATCGGGCATACTTTCTGACAGGTTGGCGTGTCGTAATGACCAACGCATTCAGTACACTTGTCGCTGTTAATCTCATAGATAGCATCGCCCATGGAAATGGCCTCGTTTGGGCATTCCGGTTCGCACATATCGCAATTGATGCATTTTTTGGTGATTAACAGCGCCATCAGGATACTCTCAAAACATCACAAATCGGGCGGGCATTATACGCGCATTCTTTGCTCAGACCAGTTTTTTTACCAGCGCCTCGCTGTGTCTGATACGTCCCGGAGCGTGTTCCAAATCCTGTTGTACCAACGCCATAAAAAGCACATCAGTGAGCATCATTTGAGCATGCGTGGATGAAATAGCCCCACTACGGGTGGCCTGCTCCTCTGCAATGGTATACAGGCAATGTGTGGCGCGCTGCTGCAATGCGTTAGGCGTAAATCCGGTGATGGCCAGGATTTTCCCTCCCACCAACAATGTTTCATCTGCCGCCAGATTAAGCTCTCTGCGTTCACCCGTGTAGGAGATGGCCAGCAGCAGATCCTCTGAAGAGAGCGCCTGAACCGTCGCCAGCAGGGCGTGCATATCGCGCTCGACGACAGCATTAAAGCCTATTTTCATGAGCTTCCAGGCAAAGTTTTGCGCAACCAGGCCTGAAGCGCCAATCCCGGTCAGGACAATCCGCCGGGCGCGACGTAGCATCGTCGCGCTCTCGATCAGCTTTTCTTCGCTGTTGACGTCGAGCGTAGCGTGCATCGCCGCCACATTTTCTTTAATCAGCTTTTCGCCCACCAGACGCATAGGATCATCGCCACGGATCAGATTGTGGACGGGAACTGACTGAGGATTCGGATTGCTCACCAGCGCTTCGCTGATCGCCAGTTTCAGTGCCGGAAATCCTTTAAATCCCATTTTTTGCGCGAATTTCACCACGCTGGACTGACTGATGCCCACTTCGGCGGCAAGCTGCTGCGAACTGAGATGCCGTGCGTTATCCGGTTGCGAAAGAAGATAATCCGCAAGCCTCTTGTCGCTTTGGGCGAGATGGGGATAACGTTGACGAATACGGCTCAAACAGTTCATGGGTTCTCCTGGCGAAAACGTGATGGCGACAGCGACACAAATTTCACTCGCCTGAATGAATATAATATTCCATTATAGGCAATTAGTATGAATTAAAAATTCCTGAGGAGAAAAAATGAATCTCGGCGCGTTAGTTTCAGAAACCCGTAATCCACAGACTATGGACCTCGATGCTTTATCCACGCTTGAGCTGGTTCATCGTTTTAATCAACAGGATACGCAGGTAGCGCTCGCAGTAAAAGAGACGCTGCCGGAGGTTGCGCGTGCAGTCGATGCCGCTGCAAATGCGTTAAAGGCAGGAGGGCGCATTATTTATATGGGTGCTGGCACCAGTGGACGGCTGGGAGTGCTTGATGCGTCTGAATGCCCGCCAACTTTTGGCGTGCCGCATGGGCTGGTCGTGGGATTGATAGCAGGGGGCCCGGGCGCGTTGTTGAAGGCGGTTGAAGGTGCCGAAGATAGTCTGCAGTTAGGGGAAGAGGATTTAAAGGCGCTCAATCTGACCGCGCAGGATCTGGTGGTTGGACTGGCGGCATCAGGTCGCACGCCCTACGTGATTGGCGGCTTGAAGTATGCCAACCTGGCTGGATGCACCACGGTCGCTATTTCCTGTAATCCTGACTCACCGATCGCGCGTGAGGCGGACATAGCGATTTCGCCGGTGGTCGGCCCCGAGGCGCTGACGGGGTCAACGCGACTGAAATCAGGTACTGCGCAAAAGCTGGTGCTCAATATGATCTCCACTGGTGCGATGGTGAAATTTGGCAAGGTCTATCAAAACCTGATGGTGGATATGAAGGCCACCAACGTCAAACTGATCGACAGAGCGTGTCGCATGGTGGTGGAAGCGACAGGAATTACGCGCGAAGACGCTGAGGCGCTACTGAAACAAACCGATTTTGACGTCAAACCCGCCATTCTGATGGCGCTCTCCGGGCTGGATGCGGCAGCCGCCAGAGAAAAACTGTCGGCTCACCAGGGATTTTTACGGGCGGCATTAGAAAACTAAACAGACGAGCATACGGCGACGGGGGAGTAAGCCGTTTATCATTGATGTGACGCGACTATGCGCATTAACGATTGTTGCCGGAAAAGTGATGTTCTATCTGTTAGGCTATTTAATAGCAGTTAGCGCCAGGTTCTCGTTGACCAGGCTTCAGAGTTCAACTTTCCAGAGGTGCAGGGTTTGACCAGCCACGAGCGTCGTGTCGTATTTTTTGATTTGGATGGTACGTTGCACCAACAGGATATGTTTGGCAGTTTCCTGCGTTATCTGTTGCGTCGCCAGCCGCTGAATGTGCTGCTCGTGCTGCCTTTACTGCCGATCATTGCGATTGCGTTGATGATAAAAGGGCGCGCCGCTCGCTGGCCCGTGAGTCTCTTGTTGTGGGGATGTACATTTGGTCACAGCGAAGCGCGTCTGAAAGCGCGTCAGGCTGAGTTTGTGCGTTGGTTTCGGGATAACGTCACCGCGTTTCCGATTGTGCAGGAACGACTCACCACCTATTTGTTGAGTTCTGATGCCGATATCTGGCTTATCACCGGCTCGCCGCAATCGCTGGTCGAGCAGGTCTATTTTGATACCCCGTGGCTGCCGCGCGTTAACCTGATCGCCAGTCAGATCCAGCGAGGCTACGGTGGCTGGGTGTTGACTCTGCGTTGCCTGGGGCACGAAAAAGTCGCGCAACTTGAGCGGCAGATTGGCACGCCGCTGCGTCTGTATAGCGGATACAGCGACAGCAAGCAGGACAACCCATTACTCTACTTTTGCCAGCATCGCTGGCGCGTCACGCCACGCGGTGAGCTCCAGCAACTGGAATAGTGCAAAGCAGAGCGTCTGTGTATAATGCGCCCGCTTTTATTACTGGAGTTTCCCTTTGTCTGAAGTTGAATTTAGCCACGAATACTGGATGCGTCATGCGTTGACGCTGGCGAAACGCGCCTGGGACGAACGTGAAGTGCCGGTGGGTGCGGTATTGGTGCACAATGATCGCGTCATCGGTGAAGGGTGGAATCGGCCAATCGGTCATCACGATCCTACTGCGCATGCGGAAATTATGGCGTTACGACAAGGGGGGATGGTGCTGCAAAACTACCGTTTGCTGGACACCACGCTGTACGTCACGCTGGAACCGTGCGTCATGTGTGCAGGCGCGATGGTCCACAGTCGGATTGGTCGGGTTGTTTTTGGCGCACGTGATGCAAAAACGGGCGCGGCAGGCTCGCTGATGGATGTCTTGCATCACCCGGGTATGAATCACCGGGTGGAAATCACCGAGGGCATCTTGCGTGATGAATGCGCGACGCTGCTGAGCGATTTTTTCCGCATGCGTCGTCAGGAGATCAAAGCACTGAAAAAGTCATCGGCGACGCCTGAATAAACGTCGCGTTACTCTTCCTCTTTTTCCTTTGGCGGTAACAGTAACGTTGGCGAAGGCGTCAGGTAGGCCGAGGACGACTGCGACAAAAACGAGGAGAGGGAGAGCCTCTCTTTACCAAAGTCCTCCGCAGACACCGCCGGGTAGTCCTGCGCCAGTTTCAGTGTTTCTGCGGCCTGTTTCTCTTTCTCCTGCAGATAGCCGACCAGGCTTATCTGATACTTTCGAATATTTTCCACATAGGCGTAAGCCTCATGCCCGCGCGCATAGCCGTAGGTCAACTTACTGTAATACGGTTTCTGGCTGAGCAGCGGCAAGCGCTGTTTTACATCGGTCCAACTGTCCGGATTCCCTTTGGTTTTTACCGTTAACGCCCGGGCGTCAAGCATGTGCGCATAACCCATATTGTAAGCGATGAGCGCAAACCAGATACGCTCTTCTTCGGGAACGGTATCAGGGACTTTGCTCATCATGTCCTGTAGATAACGCGCGCCGCCGCTGATGCTCTGTTCGGCGTCGGTCCTGTCAGTCAACCCCAGACTCTGAGCGGTATTTCTGGTGAGCATCATCATGCCGCGGACGCCGGTTGGCGAGGTGGCCTGCGCATCCCAGTGCGATTCCTGATACGCGATAGCCGCCAGTAAACGCCAGTCAATCTCCTGCGCATACTTCTGAAATAGCGGTTTCAGCTCTGGCAGCACGTTATCTACAGCGCGTAAGAAGGTGCGGGTATCAACGTAATCAAAGTCGCCGCCGTGACCCAAATATTTTTCTTCCAGTCGCGCCAGAGAACCGTCTTCATTAATGGTGTTAAAAAAATCGAGCAGGGCTGCCGAGAGCGTGTTGTCATCATCCAGTTGGCTGAACCAGGTGACCGGCTGCTCATCGGTGACATCCAGCGCAACGGCCAGCTCAGGGTGTACGCGCTGGAACAAGCTGATGGCCACCGAGTCTGCGATGGTGTACTCCAGTTCGCCGCTGATCACCGCTTCCATCAGTTCCGTCGTGCCCTTTTTGTCATCGACTTTCCAGCTGAGTTCGGGGAACTTTGTCTCTTTCAGGGTGCGTAGGTCATTCAGGACCACATGACTTGGCGCAATGGTGAGTTGGTTTTCATTCACGGTGGCAAGCGTTCGCGGGCGATATTGTCCGACCCGATAGACCACTTGCTGAGAAACAGAATAGTACGTTGGACCCGATTGGTAGTTTTTCACGCGTTCGCTGTTATAGACCAGACCTGCGGCCAGCAGGTCGGCCTTGCCATTGTCCAGATCGTCAAACAACTGGCTGATGTTCTGACGTACGGTGACCTTCAGCTTTACGCCTAAGTAGTTGGCGAACAGCTGCGCCAGCTCATAATCCAGACCGTACTTTTTTCCATTGAGGGTTGAGTAGGTTAGCGGTGAGTCAATGGTACTGACGCGCAGCTCTCCCCGCGCCTGAATGGCGGCGATACGATTATCGGCTTTACCGAACCAGGGGATTGATGGCCAGAGGGCCGCTGCCAACAGCAGCGTCAGTATGCCGATGAACAGATAATTAATCTTTAATTTTTTCAATTAGTTAATTCTCTGGATCGTGCGGTTTCTCAGCCTGAAAATGTAGTGATTAAAGCCAGTGTGAGTCATTGATGTGCGGCATTTTGCGCAACAATACGCCAGTTGGCAACTAATTCGGAATCAGTGGCGCATCGGATGATAAGAAACGGCGGTGATTTTATTTCGACGCAAACGGTTTCGTCAGCGCGCCAGATTCTTTATAATGGCGCCCGTTTCCCCACTTGGGCACACCGAAAGCTTAGAAGACGAGAGACTTATGATGGAAATTCTGCGTGGTTCGCCTGCACTGTCTGCATTCCGTATTAACAAACTGCTGGCGCGTTTTCAGGCTGCCAACCTCCAGGTCAACAATATTTACGCTGAGTATGTCCATTTTGCCTGCCTGAATGCGCCGCTGAACGATGATGAACACGCGCAGCTTGCCCGTTTGCTGAAGTATGGCCCGAGCTTACGCAGCCATACCCCGGAGGGAAAACTGCTGTTGGTTACCCCTCGTCCTGGCACCATCTCTCCCTGGTCTTCCAAAGCAACGGATATTGCACACAACTGCGGCCTGCAACAGGTGAGCCGTCTGGAACGTGGCATTGCCTGGTACGTTGACGCTGAGCCACTCACCGCTGAGCAGTGGCAAAGCGTTGCTGCTGAACTGCACGACCGCATGATGGAGACGATTTTCTCCTCGTTGAACGACGCAGAAAAACTGTTTGTTCACCACCAACCGGCACCGGTTGCCAGCGTTGATGTGCTGGGCGAAGGTCGTCAGGCACTGATTAACGCAAACCTGCGTCTGGGCCTGGCGCTGGCGGATGACGAAATTGATTATCTGCATACTGCCTTCAGCAACCTGGGCCGCAATCCAAACGACATTGAGCTTTATATGTTCGCCCAGGCGAACTCCGAACACTGCCGTCACAAGATTTTCAACGCCGACTGGGTCATTGATGGCAAACAACAGCCGAAATCGCTGTTCAAAATGATTAAAAACACCTTCGAGACCACGCCGGACCACGTGCTTTCTGCCTATAAAGATAACGCGGCGGTAATGGAAGGTTCTGAAGTGGGGCGCTACTTTGCCGACCATGAAACGGGTCGTTACGACTTCCATCAGGAACCTACACACATCCTGATGAAAGTAGAAACCCATAACCACCCGACCGCAATTTCGCCTTGGCCAGGTGCTGCGACCGGTTCCGGTGGCGAGATTCGTGACGAAGGCGCGACTGGGCGTGGCGCGAAGCCGAAAGCCGGTCTGGTTGGTTTCTCTGTTTCTAACCTGCGTATTCCGGGCTTTGAACAGCCGTGGGAAGAAGATTTCGGTAAGCCGGAGCGCATTGTTACCGCGCTGGACATCATGACCGAAGGCCCGCTGGGCGGCGCCGCATTTAACAACGAATTTGGTCGTCCGGCGCTGAACGGTTACTTCCGTACGTATGAAGAGAAAGTGAATAGCCACAACGGCGAAGAGCTACGCGGCTATCACAAACCGATCATGCTGGCGGGCGGGATCGGCAACATCCGCGCCGATCACGTACAGAAAGGCGAGATCGTCGTTGGCGCGAAGCTGATCGTGCTCGGCGGCCCGGCGATGAACATCGGTCTTGGTGGCGGCGCGGCGTCTTCTATGGCGTCCGGCCAGTCCGATGCCGATCTGGATTTCGCCTCCGTACAGCGCGACAACCCGGAAATGGAACGTCGCTGCCAGGAGGTTATCGACCGTTGCTGGCAGTTGGGCGATGCTAACCCAATCCTGTTTATCCACGACGTGGGCGCGGGCGGTCTCTCTAACGCGATGCCGGAACTGGTGAGCGACGGCGGGCGCGGCGGCAAATTTGAACTGCGTGACATCCTCAGCGACGAGCCGGGTATGAGCCCGCTGGAAATCTGGTGTAACGAATCGCAGGAACGTTATGTTCTGGCGGTTGCCGCTGACCAGTTGCCGCTGTTTGATGCGCTCTGCAAGCGCGAGCGCGCACCGTACGCCGTGATCGGTGAAGCAACCGAAGAACAGCATCTTTCGATGAATGACCGTCATTTCGATAATCAGCCTATCGATCTGCCGCTGGATGTTCTGTTGGGCAAAACGCCGAAAATGACCCGTGATGTGCAGCGCCTGCAAGCAAAAGGCGACGCGCTGGATCGTCGTGATATTACCGTTGCCGATGCGGTCAACCGCGTACTGCATTTACCTGCCGTGGCGGAAAAAACGTTCCTCGTCACCATCGGCGACCGCACCGTCACCGGCATGGTGGCGCGCGATCAGATGGTTGGCCCGTGGCAGGTTCCGGTGGCGAACTGTGCGGTTACCACCGCAAGCCTTGACAGCTACTACGGCGAAGCCATGTCGTTGGGCGAGCGTGCGCCGGTCGCATTGCTGGATTTCTCCGCGTCCGCCCGTCTGGCGGTTGGGGAAGCGCTCACCAACATTGCGGCGACGCAGATTGGTGATATCAAACGTATCAAACTGTCTGCAAACTGGATGGCGGCAGCAGGCCACCCGGGTGAAGATGCCGGCTTGTATGAAGCTGTAAAAGCGGTGGGTGAAGAACTCTGTCCGGCATTGGGTCTGACCATTCCGGTGGGCAAAGACTCGATGTCGATGAAAACCCGCTGGCAGGAAGGCAATGAGCAGCGTGAAATGACCTCGCCATTATCGCTGGTGATCACCGCGTTTGCCCGCGTGGAAGACGTCCGTCACACCATCACGCCGCAGCTCTCCACGGAAGATAACGCCCTGCTGCTGATTGACCTGGGCAAGGGCCACAACGCGCTGGGGGCAACTGCGCTGGCGCAGGTTTACCGTCAGCTTGGCGACAAACCGGCAGACGTGCGTGACGTCGCACAGCTGAAAGGCTTCTATGATGCGATGCAGGCGCTGGTGGCGCAGCGTAAACTGCTGGCTTACCACGACCGTTCTGATGGCGGTTTGCTGGTGACGCTGGCTGAGATGGCCTTTACCGGTCACTGTGGCATTCAGGCGGATATCGCTGCTCTGGGCGACGATCGTCTGGCGGCGCTGTTTAACGAAGAGCTTGGGGCCGTCATTCAGGTTCGTGCGGCGGATCGTCAGGCCGTCGAAACCCTGTTGGCGCAACATGGTCTTGGCGACTGCGTTCACGCGTTAGGTCAGGCCGTTTCCGGTGACCGTTTTGTTATCGAAGCGGACGGTCAGGTTGTCTTCAGTGAAAGCCGTACCACCTTACGCACCTGGTGGGCTGAAACCACGTGGCAAATGCAGCGTCTGCGAGACAACCCTGAATGTGCCGATCAGGAACATCAGGCGAAAACCAACGATGCCGATCCTGGTCTTAATGTGAAGCTGTCGTTTGATATCAGCGAAGATATCGCTGCGCCATACATCGCGACCGGCGCACGTCCAAAAGTCGCGGTGCTGCGCGAACAGGGCGTCAACTCGCATGTGGAAATGGCAGCTGCTTTCCACCGTGCGGGCTTTGATGCAATCGATGTACACATGAGTGACTTGCTGGCGGGGCGCACTGGTCTTGATGACTTCCAGGCGCTGGTGGCGTGTGGCGGCTTCTCTTACGGCGACGTGCTGGGGGCGGGTGAAGGTTGGGCGAAATCGATCCTCTTTAACAACCGCGTGCGCGATGCGTTCGAAACCTTCTTCCACCGTCCGCAAACGCTGGCGCTTGGCGTGTGTAATGGCTGCCAGATGATGTCCAATCTGCGTGAGCTGATCCCGGGCAGCGATCTGTGGCCGCGCTTTGTGCGTAACCATTCCGACCGTTTTGAAGCGCGCTTTAGTCTGGTGGAAGTGACCCAAAGCCCATCCCTGTTACTGCAGGGAATGGTGGGCTCACAGATGCCGATTGCGGTTTCTCATGGGGAAGGGCGTGTGGAAGTGCGTGATGGTGCGCATTTGGCTCAGCTTGAGAGCAAAGGTCTGGTGGCGCTGCGCTATGTCGATAACTTCGGCAAAGTGACCGAAACCTACCCGGCGAACCCGAACGGCTCGCCGAACGGGATTACGGCGGTGACTACTGAAAATGGCCGCGTGACCATCATGATGCCGCACCCGGAGCGCGTTTTCCGCACGGTAAGCAACTCCTGGCATCCGGAAAACTGGGGCGAGGACAGCCCGTGGATGCGCATCTTCCGTAACGCGCGTAAGCAGTTAGGTTAATCAACACCTGCGAAAGGCCCGGTAGCCTGATGCTTACCGGGCCAGCTAAACGGCAGGCCGGATAAAACGAAATAGCCAACCGTGGACGCTTTTTGTCGGGGAATCACGACAAAGGGTAGTTTGCAGTGTCTCCAAAAGGAGACGTTTAATTGATTGATTTTTATAGAGTGTGCTGAGTTTGAGATTGGGTGTCTCTTTTTGACGACACAATGGCGAAATCTTACTCACTTTGGCTTTGCTGCTTTTTTGTCGTAAAGTTAAATAAAATCATGATGTTAATATAATGCTTTAACTATTGGCATGGTTTCTGCATAATACTAAGCAGTGGCTCATTCACCTTCTTATGTCAGCCCCTTCGGGACGTGCTACATAAACTTCGAATGACGCACAACAAGGTGCCTGCCGTCCAACATCTGATAATAGCGCTGCTTTATCAACCATCGGGCGAAACGTCGAGTTAGGCACCGCCTTATTCCATAACAGAGCCGGGTTAAGCCCGGCTTTGTTGTATCTGAGGTTTCCCTCAGTTAGCATCCTTCTATTCGTCTCCGATGAGAGTAACGCTTTGAAGCGCTGGTCTGTATTTCCCCGGTCATTACGTCAATTGGTTATGCTGGCATTCCTGCTGATCCTGCTTCCTTTATTGGTGCTGGCATGGCAGGCATGGCAAAGTCTCAACGCCCTGAGTGCGCAGGCGGCGTTAACCAACCGCACAACTCTGATTGATGCCCGTCGCAGCGAGGCGATGACCAATGCGGCGCTCGGGATGGAGCGCAGTTATCGTCAGTACTGTGTGCTGGACGATCCTACGCTTGCGAAGGTCTATCACGGCCAACGAAAGCGCTACAGTGAAATGCTGGACGCGCATGCCGGCGTATTGCCGGATGACAAACTTTATCAGGCATTGCGTCAGGATCTGAATGCGCTCACCCAACTACGCTGTACAAACAGCGGTCCGGATGCGGCGGCGGCGGCGAGCCTGGAAGCCTTTGCTCACGCCAACACCGAGATGGTGCAGGCGACGAGAACCGTTATTTTCTCCCGCGGCCAACAGCTTCAGCAGGAAATTGCCGAGCGCGGACAGTTCTTTGGCTGGCAGGCGCTGGTGCTGTTTCTGGTCAGCCTGGCCATGGTGCTGCTCTTTACCCGTATGATCATTGGGCCGGTAAAGGGGATTGAGCGGATGATCAATCGACTGGGGGAAGGGCGTTCGCTGGGGAATGCCGTTTCGTTTACCGGTCCCCGTGAACTACGCTCAGTGGGCCAACGTATTATCTGGTTGAGCGAGCGTTTGTCCTGGCTTGAATCACAACGTCACCAATTTTTACGCCATCTCTCACATGAACTGAAAACGCCACTGGCCAGTATGCGTGAGGGCACAGAGCTGTTGGCCGATCAGGTTGTGGGGCCGCTGACGCCTGAGCAAAAAGAGGTGGTCGGCATTCTCGACAACAGCAGCCGTAACTTACAGAAGTTGATTGAGCAACTGCTTGATTACAACAGAAAACTGGCAGATAGCGCCATTGAACTGGAAAGCGTTGAGATTGAACCGCTGGTCGATATGGTGGTTTCCGCTCACAGTTTGCCAGCCCGCGCTAAAATGATGCATACCGACGTCAGACTGGATGCGAATACGTGCCTGGCGGAGCCGATGCTATTGATGAGCGTGCTGGACAATCTTTACTCCAATGCGGTGCACTATGGTGCTGAATCCGGTAACATTTGTATCAGTAGCCGTCTGCATGGCGCCACGGTACATATTGATGTCACAAATACCGGTACCCCGATTCCAGAAACAGAAAGAGCCATGATTTTCGAGCCGTTTTTCCAGGGGAGCCATCAGAGAAAAGGGGCTGTGAAGGGCAGCGGGCTGGGATTAAGCATCGCCAGGGACTGTATCCGTCGTATGCAGGGAGAACTTTATCTGGTCGATGAGAATGCGCAAGAGGTGTGTTTCCGCATAGAGCTGCCGCTATCTGCATCGAAAAACCATTAAAAATGAAGCTAAGTCTGGTGAGTATGCCACACGTTTTTGTTCGAGTGTTTAAACGACTTTTTTCCCGACGGATGTTATTCGCGAGCGTGCCGTGTCTGGCGCTGATGGGGTGTGCCCCGCACGCGGCTAAACATCTCGTCGGCGATCCGTCTCAGGAAAAAATCCCGCCTTATCAACTGGCGGATTACCTTTCTACCGAGTGTGCTGACATCTGGTCATTACAAGGGAAGTCCACGGAGAGCAACCCGCTTTACTGGCTGCGGGCGGTTGACTGTGCCGATCGTCTGCTGCCGATTCAGTCGCGTAACGAGGCGCGTGCGCTTGAGGATGATACCTGGCAGAGTGCCTTTAAGCGTGGGATTTTACTGGCGGATGCCAAAATCTCGCCCATTGAGCGACGCGTTGCGGTTACCCAACTGGATGCCCTGAGTTCACAGATCCCCGCCCAGGTTCGCCCTCTTTATCAACTTTGGCGCGATGGGCAGATGCTGCAATTACAGCTTGCCGAAGAACGGCAGCGTTACAGCAAGCTTCAGCAAACGACGGACAGCGATCTCGATACGTTGCGTCAGCAGCATCAGCATTTACAGGCTCAGCTCGATCTCACTACCCGCAAGCTGGAGAATTTGACCGATATTGAGCGCCAGCTTTCCACGCGTAAACCCGCCGGTAACTACAATCCTGACGCGACGCGCGGCAGCGACAAACCTGACGAAACAACACCAGCGCCATCACAAGATGAGGTAACGCCATGATCAGCCGCAAACCGGCGCATTTACTGCTCGTGGATGACGATCCGGGCTTGCTAAAACTGCTCGGGATGCGACTGACCAGTGAAGGTTACAGTGTCGTAACGGCAGAAAGCGGCCAGGAAGGGCTGCGCGTACTGAATCGTGAAAAAGTAGATTTGGTGATAAGCGACCTGCGTATGGACGAAATGGACGGCATGCAGCTGTTTATTGAGATCCAGAAAGTGCAGCCGGGTATGCCGGTCATTATTTTGACCGCGCACGGTTCGATTCCCGATGCGGTAGCGGCAACCCAGCAAGGTGTTTTCAGCTTTCTGACCAAGCCGGTAGACAAAGACGCGCTGTATAAGGCGATCGACGAAGCGCTGGAGCAGTCGGCTCCCGCGACAGATGATCGCTGGCGTGAATCTATCGTCACCCGTAGCCCCTTAATGCTGCGCGTGCTGGAGCAGGCGCGCATGGTGGCGCAGTCGGACGTCAGCGTCCTGATTAACGGACAAAGCGGCACCGGGAAAGAGATCTTCGCGCAGGCTATCCATAACGCCAGTCCGCGCAGCAGCAAACCGTTTATCGCGATTAACTGCGGTGCATTGCCGGAGCAGTTGCTGGAGTCTGAATTGTTTGGTCACGCGCGCGGAGCATTTACCGGCGCGGTAAGCAATCGCGAAGGGCTGTTTCAGGCGGCAGAAGGCGGCACGCTGTTTCTGGATGAGATTGGCGACATGCCCGCACCGCTACAGGTCAAACTGCTGCGTGTCCTACAGGAGCGCAAAGTCAGGCCGCTCGGCAGCAATCGCGATATCGACATTGATGTGCGGATCATTTCTGCCACCCACCGTGACCTGCCCAAAGCGATGACGCGGGGCGAATTCCGTGAAGATTTATACTATCGCCTGAACGTGGTGAGCCTGAAAATTCCTGCTCTGGCCGAGCGTGCGGAGGATATTCCACTGCTGGCGAATTATCTGCTGCGTCAGTCGGCAGAGCGGCATAAACCGTTCGTACGCGCTTTTTCAACGGATGCCATGAAGCGGCTGATGACAGCTGGCTGGCCGGGGAACGTCCGTCAACTGGTGAACGTTATCGAACAATGCGTGGCGCTCACCTCTTCGCCGGTGATCAGTGATGCGCTGGTGGAACAGGCGCTGGAAGGGGAGAATACTGCGCTGCCAACCTTCGTTGAAGCGCGCAACCAGTTTGAGCTGAACTATTTGCGAAAACTGCTGCAAATCACCAAAGGCAATGTGACCCATGCAGCGAGAATGGCCGGGCGCAACCGGACCGAATTTTATAAATTACTCTCCCGTCACGAGCTGGATGCAAACGACTTCAAAGAGTAGTTTCCATGCCGTAAAGTAGCGTGAATTGTGGTACGGTAACTCGATTAAAAGACAGGCGACCTTTTCAAGGAATAGCATGAAAAAGATTGATGCGATTATTAAACCCTTCAAGCTGGACGACGTCCGTGAGGCGTTGGCAGAGGTGGGTATCACCGGTATGACGGTTACGGAAGTGAAAGGTTTTGGCCGCCAGAAAGGCCATACCGAGCTGTACCGTGGCGCGGAATATATGGTGGATTTTCTGCCGAAGGTGAAAATTGAAATTGTGGTGACCGACGACATCGTGGACACCTGCGTCGACACCATTATTCGTACTGCACAGACGGGTAAAATCGGCGACGGTAAGATCTTCGTCTTTGACGTGGCTCGCGTGATCCGTATTCGCACTGGCGAAGAAGACGACGCGGCGATTTAATTTCAATGCCCTCTCTGACGAGAGGGCATCTTATTGTTACAGCACCTTATGCGGGCCAAAACATTCGTAATGAATGTTTTCGTTTTTCACACCGAGATTCACCAGCTGCTTCGCGGCAAATTGCATAAAGCCGACCGGACCGCAGAGATAAAACTGCATTGCCGGATCGCTGATTGCGCCTTCCAGTTTGTTTAAATCCATCAGACCCACGCTGTCAAACCCGCCTTTGGCGCGATCGTCTGCGCTCGGCTCACGATACCAGGTATGTGCGGTAAAGCGCGGCAGCGTTTTGCCCAGTTCGTTTACTTCATCGGCAAAGGCATGTACGTCGCCATTTTCCGCCGCGTGGAACCAGTTCACCTGCGCGGTGTGATGCGTTTTCGCCAGCGTGTCCAGCATCGCCAGCATTGGCGTTTGTCCGACGCCTGCGGAAATCAGAGAAACAGGGGTATCGTTGGCAACGGCCATAAAGAAATCCCCCGCCGGGGCCGCTAAATGCACCACGTCGCCCACGTTTGCATGGTTGTGCAGCCACGTTGAAACCTGACCGCCATCTTCGCGCTTAACGGCAATACGATAGCCTTTGCCGTCCGGCTTGCGGGTCAGTGAATACTGACGAATCTCCTGATGCGGGAAACCTTCCGGCTTCAGCCAGACTCCCAGATATTGTCCAGGATGGTACTCTGCGACGGCGCCGCCATCGACAGGCTCGAACTCAAAACTGGTAATCAGCGCACTACGCGGCGTTTTATTCACGATACGGAACGGACGCGTCCCTTCCCAGCCGCCGGTTTTGCCTGCGTTCTCGCTGTAAATTTGCGCTTCACGATTGATAAAGACATTAGCCAGTACACCGTAGGCTTTTCCCCACGCATCCAGCACTTCCTGACCCGGGCTGAACATCTCATCCAGCGTCGCCAGCAGATGGGCGCCCACGATGTTGTATTGCTCGGGTTTGATCTGAAAACTGGTGTGCTTCTGCGCAATTTTCTCGACCGCAGGCAGCAGGGCCGGCAGGTTTTCGATATTGCTGGCATACGCGGCAATCGCATTAAACAACGCTTCACGTTGATCGCCATTGCGTTGATTACTCATGTTAAAAATTTCTTTGAGTTCAGGATTATGCGTAAACATGCGATCGTAGAAATGGGCGGTCAGTTTAGGACCCGTTTCAACCAGCAGGGGAATGGTGGCTTTTACAGTGGCGATAGTTTGAGCGTCAAGCATGCGGGCTTCCTTTTAATTAAATCTTTAATGATGTATATCAAATGCATCTTATAAAAATACCCCTGCATTGTAAATGGTTCTTTGTGATTTTGCGTTTGTAACGTTACAAAATGAAAAGTATGCATCACAAACCTGAAAAGAATTCCGCTAAAATCCGTAAGACCTTAATTCGGCAAAGCCTTGTGCTGCTTGAAGGTAATCGTTTGCGTAAAATCCTTTGTCAAGACCTGTTATCAACGGATGATTCAGTTATACTGTTGGTCGTTGTCCAACGGGACTGCCTTTTAAGGCCAAATTTTATCGTTAGCTGAGTCAGGAGATGCGGATGTTAAAGCGTGAAATGAACATTGCCGATTATGATGCCGAACTGTGGCAGGCTATGGAGCAGGAAAAAGTACGTCAGGAAGAGCATATCGAACTGATCGCCTCCGAAAACTACACCAGTCCGCGCGTCATGCAAGCGCAGGGTTCTCAGCTGACCAACAAGTATGCTGAAGGATATCCGGGCAAACGCTACTACGGCGGTTGCGAATATGTGGATGTCGTCGAGCAACTGGCGATCGATCGCGCGAAAGAACTGTTTGGCGCTGATTACGCTAACGTCCAGCCGCACTCTGGCTCTCAGGCGAACTTCGCGGTCTACACCGCGCTGCTGCAGCCGGGCGATACCGTGCTGGGGATGAACCTGGCGCAGGGCGGTCACCTGACTCACGGTTCTCCGGTTAACTTCTCCGGTAAACTGTATAACATCGTGCCTTACGGCATCGATGAGTCCGGTAAAATTGACTACGCCGACATGGCGAAGCAGGCTCAGGCCCACAAACCAAAAATGATTATCGGCGGCTTCTCTGCCTACTCCGGTATCGTTGACTGGGCAAAAATGCGTGAAATCGCCGACAGCGTTGGCGCGTACCTGTTCGTCGACATGGCACACGTCGCGGGTCTGATTGCCGCTGGCGTTTACCCGAACCCGGTTCCACACGCTCACGTTGTCACCACCACCACCCACAAAACGCTGGCTGGCCCGCGCGGTGGCCTGATCCTGGCGAAAGACGGCAGCGAAGAGCTGTACAAAAAACTGAACTCCGCAGTCTTCCCAAGCGCTCAGGGCGGCCCGCTGATGCACGTTATCGCGGCGAAAGCCGTGGCGCTGAAAGAGGCGATGGAGCCTGAGTTCAAAACCTACCAGCAGCAGGTAGCGAAAAACGCCAAAGCGATGGTAGAAGTGTTCCTGAACCGTGGCTACAAAGTGGTATCTGGCGGTACTGAGAACCACCTGTTCCTGCTGGATCTGGTCGACAAAAATCTGACCGGTAAAGAAGCTGACGCAGCCCTGGGTCGCGCCAACATCACCGTCAACAAAAACAGCGTACCAAACGATCCGAAGAGCCCGTTTGTGACTTCAGGTATCCGTATCGGTTCTCCGGCTGTAACACGTCGCGGCTTTAAAGAAGCGGAAGCGAAAGAGCTGGCGGGTTGGATGTGTGACGTGCTGGACAACATCAACGACGAAGCAGTTATCGAACGTATTAAAGGTAAAGTGCTGGATATCTGCGCACGTTTCCCTGTTTACGCGTAATTCTGCTCTCAGAAATAACAAAGGCCGCGAAAGCGGCCTTTTTGCTTTTAATGTCTCGGTGCCAGTTCTGACATCTATTGTTCCTGACGCAGCGCCCGATGCTTTACGGCTGCGGTTTTCATCCGTTTTTTGTGTTTGATGCGCAAAGCACCGTGCAGTTTTCCGCCAGCGGGTATTGGCCGGAAGATGCACAGCATCTACCGTTGGCGTGGCAGGCGAAAATCCCCGGGGCTGCGAATTTCGCCCATGCACAATACGGCGAGGATACCTGGCTAAATGTGGGATATTCCGGCTGGAGCGGGAAGGCGGTTATACAACGTGATGTGATGAGCGTCACGCTTTTAGCGCAAACTCCGTGGCTGATGCTTTTCAGAATGTCGGGTGGCGGGTTCCTTTGTCTTGAGCCGCAGTCGCATCCGGTCAACGCCCATAATATGCCGGGGCAACCGGGATTGCGGGTCTTGGCTCGGGGGGATAGCTGTCATTTCACTATGCAAATCATCGTCGATTAGCGTAAAAGCGCATGTTATATCACTGTTAATACTCACTTGCGCCAGCCAGCGTTTATCGCCAGACTATCGCCTCCTAACGGGAGGGAATCATGGTTTTGCACTCCACGCGCTGGCTGGCGCTCGCTTATTTCACCTATTTCTTTAGCTACGGTATTTTTTTACCTTTCTGGAGCGTCTGGCTCAAAGGTCTGGGATTAACGCCTGAAACCATTGGTCTTCTGCTGGGCGCAGGACTGGTGGCGCGTTTCCTCGGTAGCTTGCTGATTGCCCCTCGTGTGAGCGATCCTTCCCGTCTGATTTCCGCGTTGCGTGTTTTGGGCTTGCTGACGCTGGTCTTTGCCCTGGCGTTTTGGGCAGGAACACACGTTGCATGGCTGATGGTGGTGATGGTTGGTTTTAACCTCTTCTTCTCACCTCTGGTGCCGTTGACGGATGCGCTGGCAAACACCTGGCAAAAACAGATAACGATGGACTATGGCCGGGTCAGACTGTGGGGGTCGATTGCGTTTGTGATTGGTTCCGCGCTGACCGGTAAGCTGGTGAGCCTATTCGACTATCAGGTCATTCTCGCACTGCTGAGTCTTGGCGTGGCCTCTATGCTGTTGGGAATGCTGTTGCGCCCGAGCGTGTTACCGCAAGGGGAAAGTCGTCACCAGGAGAGCGCAGGCTGGCCAGCCTGGCGTGCGTTGATAACACAAAGCTGGCGCTTTCTGGCCTGTGTGAGCCTGTTGCAGGGGGCGCACGCCGCATATTACGGCTTTAGCGCGATTTACTGGCAGGGGGCGGGGTACTCCGCGTCGGCTGTCGGCTATTTATGGTCGCTGGGCGTGGTCGCGGAAGTCATCATCTTTGCGCTCAGTAATAAGCTGTTCCGTCGTTTTAGCGCCCGTGATTTGTTGCTACTTTCCACCGTTTGTGGGGTTGTACGCTGGAGTTTGATGGGCTGGAGCACCGCGTTGCCGTGGCTGATTGTGGTGCAGATCCTGCACTGTGGTACTTTTACCGTTTGCCACCTGGCGGCGATGCGTTACATTGCCGCGCGTCAGGGTAGCGAAGTGATCCGCCTGCAGGCCATTTATTCCGCTGTGGCAATGGGCGGGAGTATTGCCATCATGACCGTCTTTGCCGGGTACCTCTATCAGCATCTGGGGAGCGGCGTGTTCTGGGTGATGGCGCTGGTTGCGCTGCCCGCGATAGCCATCCGGCCAAAAGTGGCAGCGCGCTCGCCAGCGCTATGATTCGAGGATACGGCGGATCTGCTGTTGCTGATGCGTCGTTAACGCCTGCTCGGCATGAATCAGCGGGGGTGAAAAGAGCGGAAGCGGTGTGGTGTAGGGGGTGACAATCAGCGTCACCCCACGCAGCGAACCTTCTTTTTGAAACGCCAGCATGGGCATGCGTTTAATATTGAGCGGCAGAAGCGTGAGTTCACGCAGTTGCTGCTCGATGTCTTCCTCGCGGTTTTTGTCATTGCCCGTCAGGAGAACAATTTGCTTTTCGTGCAGATCGTTTTCCTGCATCAGCCATGCGCCGAAAATCACCGCGACCAGTCCGGCCTCTTCTTCAGAAAACTGCACATTGTATTCCGCCTCAAGCCCACTGAGCGCATCGCGGGTGGTACGCACCAGTCGCGGATAAAGCTTTGCGAACTCTTCAGGTAACGTATTATCGATACCGATAGCGAACATGCTGCGGTGCAACGCCTGTGCGAGATGGATGTAGAGCTGATCGTGCAACCCTTGCTCGTCGTTGAAGCGAGTGTTGCCCATCTCTCTAAAGCGCAACACCAGTCTGGCGACGGCCAGGCGTAGCTGTCGATCCTGCTGATGATTGTCGCGGATGGGATCAGGGATGCGAATCATGGAAAACAGCAGGGCGATAAACAGCGACTCATTCAGTGGCGCATTTTGCATTACGCGGCGTTGCCAGTGACGGCCAATCTCCAGAGCAAGTTGATACTCTGCGCAGGATTGCGCCCACCGTTGCTGTATCGGGTTAAATTCCGGGGAGATACCTGCATGGTGTTGCAGCAGGCAATACTGCAAAAACAGCCGCAAAAACTGGATATCACGGCACTCAAACGGTTTTTGCAACCGCCGCGAGCAGAGATTAATCAGTGCGTGAAGATTCGTGTCGTCATATAACGTACGCGCAATACCTCGCTGTTTAAGCTCGGTTTTCAGCGCATGCGTAAACTGTTGCGTAACAAACGTCGGACACAGCCGTAGGCCGCGTCGTAACCACTGTACCAGGCACAGACGTTGATTGAGCGCTGAACCTTCAATCCGGTAGCGACCGTTTTGGCCAGTGGTGATGGTGAGCTGATGATAGCGCTGGATCTCCAGGCGGGTTTCGGTGATATCCTCACGAACAATCTCATCATCAACGCCATTTAGCGCGCTGAGGGTTTCCGTAGTGGCATTTTGCCCCGGCTGGAAAAGCGTCAGTAGCACCTGGCAGCGGCGCTGGGGACCGGAAAATACAGATGGTGTAGTGAGTGTTGGCATCATCCGTCTGGCCTCCCGTTAGTATGTTAGATAAGAATAGCTAAAGTTTGCCTGTGAAAGTGGGGTTAAGGTCGCTTTACACCAGGAATGCTGAAGAGCATCACAGAATTTTTAACGTGAGGAAGAGATGCAGGTAGTGAAACGCAGCGCATTAACACACTTTTTCGCTGTTTTATCTTTTGCTTAAGGTAATAAAAACCGCCAATTGCTGGCGGGGTTGGAAAGGTGAGTAGAAATGCCCTTTCTATATCTTCTGTTCCTGGCTCAGCGTTAATCCCACATCACCGCCGGGATGCACGGCCAGCAGGGTTTCCTTTGAGTATCCACTCTCGCTCATCAGACAAGCGCAGGCGGCATCAAATATCGCCAGTACCAGAATAATTGAAGTGGTTGCCAGCATATTCAGTGGATCGGCCTCACGCTGTACTCCCGTGGAAATAACCAGTCTGGAAGCGCTGGCGATGGCTGAGTTCGGGTTTTCAGTCACGCTAATTATAGGCACATTTTTTTTGGTAAGCCCTGGCAACAGACGGGTCAGTTCATCCGAATTCCCCCCGCGTGAAAGCATGATCACCAGATCATCGGTGCGTAAAAAACCCAGGTCGCCATGCGCTGCATCAGTGGCATTGAGGTAAATCGCCGGACGTTCAACGCAGGCGAGCATATGCGCCACTTTACGCGCCGCAATACCGGAGGTGCCCACGCCGGTCACCACGATTTTCCCTGTGCAGCTACGCAGTTCGGCCATTAAAGACTGCCAGATCTGTTCATTCAGATGCTGCTGCAGACCGGCGAGGGCATCGCTGTAGAGATGCCACACGCCGGTGGCCTGAGGCCATGAATCACTCATGCCTCCTCCTGCATCAGCTGGCGATATTTCATATGGTCCTGATACATCTCGTGGAAAACCCGATATTTGCGATCGTAGTACTGCTTAATTCGGTTGGTTTGCGGGGTGACCGTTTTACCAATTCGGCTCATGGCAGACATCGCCTCAGGGAAGGTATCGAATACGCCCGCCGCGATAGTCCCCATCATAGCGCCGCCCAGCAGCATGGCTTCACTCTCTTCCGGTAGCAGCATGGCGCAGCCGGTAGCGTTGGCATGTTCCTGAACGAAAATCGGGTTTTTCGTGCCGCCGCCGCTGGCCATAATCGTATCAATGGTGTAACCGCTTTGATTCATCGTTTCGATGATATGACGAGTTCCCAGGGCAATGGACTGGATGGTCGCCAGATACTGTAGCGCCATATCTTCCGGCGTGCGGGACAGCTTAAGCCCGGTGATGGCACCCGTGAGTGTCGGGTTTGCACGCGGTGAGCGGTTGCCGTGGAAATAGGGGAGAATATGCATGTCGCGGGTCAGAAATGCGATATCTTCCGGCTCGCCGGCCATTTTGCGCAATAGCGCATTCAGCACTTCGTAAATGGTCTGTCCCTGCGATTTTGCCTGTGCCAGCAGGGTATCGTAGCAAGGGTGCGACTGAATAACATGGTCGATTAACGCCCCCGTCGCTGACTGCCCGCCTTCGTTGAGCCAGTATTCCGGCAGGACGGCAGAGTAGTAAGGACCCCAGACGCCGCCGATAAAACGCGGTTCTTTGGAAATTGCCATATGACCGGTGGAGGTACCGCCAATCAGCGCAACACGGCGGTCGAAATCTGCTATCTCGCCAGTAACGCCGCAGGCGCCAAGCGTGCCGAGCGTACCGGCGTGTGCGTCAATAATCGATACGCTGACCGCGGTTCCTGGAATCAGCCCCATTTCGCTGGCGGCACGCGTGGAGAGTCCATGACCGAGCGGCTCACCCATGGTTTTTACGTAGCGGCCAATTTTTTCCGCATCGTGCTCGAGCAAGTCTTCCAGCCCAATCTGGCGGAAATAGCTGGCATCCCATTTGTCCTCATGGCCCATATAGGTCCATTTACACACCGTTGAGCACAGTGAGCGCGTGTCATCCCCGGTGGCGCGCCAGGTCAGGAAATCAGGCAGGTCAAAATAGTAGCCCGCATTCGCCCAGGTGTTGGGCATATGCTGTTTCAGCCACAGCAGTTTTGGCGTTTGCATTTCTGGCGAAATAATCCCGCCGACGTAGTCCAGCACCCGATGATGCAGCGCGTTAATTCGCTCCGCCTGAGTGATGGCGCGGTGATCCATCCACACAATAATGTTCTGCTCGCTGCGCCCGGAGGGGCTGACAGTCAGTGGCTTACCGTCTTTATCCAGCACCACCAGCGAACAGGTGGCATCGAAGCCCAGACCTTTAACCTGAATCGGGTTGATATCTGACTGGTTAATCGCATCGCGAACCGCGTTACACACGGCCTGCCAGATATTATCAGAGGACTGCTCAACAAAATCAGCTTGCGGGCGGTAAATCTCAATAGCCCGACTGGCCTGACCGACCATCCTGCCGTTGAGATCAAACACGCCAGCACGGGCGCTCCCGGTACCTACATCCACACCGATAAAGTAACTTGCCATAATTTTTTCTCCTGAAATCAGGCTTTACGATTCTGTAATGCAATAAAGAGGATCAGCACCGCGCCCCAGAGCGCCATCGTCAGATAGCTACTGACCCCCAGCAAGTTAAGGCCGCTTTCCAGCATTTGCAGCACAATGAGCGCCAGCACCAGGCCGATAATGCGCCCGAAGCCGCCATCCGGGTTGATGCCGCCAAGTACGGAAGCAAGGATGGTAACCAGCAGGTATGATTCACCGTATCCGGCTTTTGCCGAGTTGAATTTTGCCATCATCAGAATGGCGGCAACCCAGCCGAGCAGGGCAGAAATGACGTACACGGAAATCTGCACCCGAACCGTATTCACACCGCTATAGCGGGTAGCCTGTTCATTGGAGCCGACGAGGTAAAGGCTGCGTCCCAGCGTGGTGTGCTCCAGCAGAACCCACAGCAAGATGGCCACCAGCAAAAAGAGCAACAGCGCCACAGGGATACCGGCAATCGTGGCGTTACCGAGGTATTGAATCGCGGCCGGGAACCCGGAGATGACCGTTCCGTTGGAGAGCAGAATATTAAGCCCGGAGATCAGCGTCATCGTGCCGAGCGTGGCGAGAATAGGCGAGACGCCGACCCAGGCGATCAGCGCGCCGTTCAGCGTGCCAATGGCAACCGCCACGGCGGCACCCGCCAGCAGGGCGAGAGCCAGAAAAAGTGGGTTATCCGGATGAGTGACGATCACCGCTGCCATCACTAGCGAGCAGGCGTTAGCCCCGGCGATAATCGACAGGTTAATGCCGCCGGTCAGCATAGTCATACCCATTCCCAGAGCCAGCATACCGAGGATCGGTAACTGCGAGCCGATGGACTGGAAGTTGGCTACGCTGAAAAAGCGGCTGCCGAGCAGGGCCGAGAAGACCAGCGCCACGACGATAATAATCACGCATTGCAGACGAATGATGGCATCACCGGGTAAAAATCTGGCGAACGTTTTCATCTCAAAGCTCCCTTGCCAGTTTGCGTTTTTCGTTCCAGGCCGTGGCGCTAATGCTGACCAGAATAATGGCGCCGCTGAAAACGGTGTGCCAGTAAGAGGAGACGCTCAGCAGCGTCAGGCCGTTTTGTAAGAAGGCCAGCAGAATAACGCCCAGCAGCGTACCGGTGAGCGTCCCGCGCCCACCGCTCATGCTAGTACCACCGAGTACCACTGCCGCCAGCACCGTTAGCTCAAAGCCGAGCAGAGAGTTGGGCGCGACGGATTGGGTTATCTGCGCCTGCACCACGGCGGCAACGCCCGCCAGAATGCCCATGTAGCCATACACATAGAAATGCAGCTTCAGCAGATTCAGTCCCAGTCGTGATGCAGCGTCGCGGTTGCCGCCCATGGCGTAAACCTGGCGCCCGAGGCGGGTATAGTTCATCAGCACGGCGGTAAAAATAATCACCGCTGCCAGGCACAACAGGGGCAGGGTAAGACCGTAGTCGTAGCCGTCCGCCGCGGTGAACGAAAACCAGTTGATGCCGTTCATAAACCAGTCCGGGAAGCCGTACAGCCAGGTGCCTTTGGTGGTGTAAACCAGCAGACCGTAGTAGACGTTCAGCGTGGCGATGGTAATGATGATCGCCGGAACGCGTAGCCAGTAGACCAGAAAACCATTGATAAGCCCGAGCAGCAGCCCGACGGCAATGGCGATAACCAGCGCCAGCGCGAAGTTGCCGCCGTGGCCGATAACCCAACTGGCCATCGCATACTGGGCTATGGCGGTCATGGCTGGAAATGAGATGTCGATACCGCCAGAAATCAGCACCACAAACAGCCCGCAGGCGAGGATGCCGAGTATGGCGTAGCTGGTGGCAACATCCGTCAGGTTCCCCAGTGACAGAAACTCATCGGTGCTGACGCTCAGGCCGACGGCGAGGGCAACCACCAGCAGCCCCAGCCAGAATTCATGTTGCCCAATTAAACGGGAGAAACGCAGACTATTCATTGATTACCTCGACCACTTCAGCAATCTCCTCTTCACGACAGTGATGAGGATTAAATTCCGCCACCAGTTTGCCGCGACGCATCACCAGCACGCGATGGCTGTTGTAATACGCTTCCGGAATTTCATCGCAAATCATCAGCACGGCCATCCCCTGTTCGGCCAGATCGCGGGCAATCTGGTAAATGCCTTCTTTGTTGGCGATATCGACGCCAACGGTGGGGGAGTCAAGGATCAGGATGCGCGGATGGGTTGCTACCCATTTGGCAATCGCAATGCGCTGAGCATTACCGCCGGAAAGTGTTTTAACCGGCAGGTGCGGATCGGACACTTTAATATTCAGTTCGCGGATAAGGTCGGCAACACGTTGTTGCGCTTTGCTGTGATCGAGCAGACCGCTTCGGGTATGCAGTTTGTCGAATATTGTCACGATGGTATTGTCGTAGATCGACTGTTCCATGATCAGCCCTTGCGTCAGGCGATCTTCCGAGACATAACCGATCCCGTGT
Source organism: Citrobacter sp. GW821-FHT02E08 (assembly GCF_059421685.1). NCBI lineage: Bacteria > Pseudomonadati > Pseudomonadota > Gammaproteobacteria > Enterobacterales > Enterobacteriaceae > Citrobacter > Citrobacter sp. GW821-FHT02E08. Next base: position 48,662 of record NZ_JBWKVL010000007.1, read on the forward strand.
TTAATGGCATCGTGATTATTACGAAGCTGGACGGGCTGACCGTTAATACGTATTTCACCGCTTTCCGGGGGCGTCATGCCAAACAGGCTGAGGCAAAGCTCGGTACGCCCGGCGCCAAGCAGGCCGACAATCGAGACAATCTCGCCGCTGTGCAGCGACAGATTAATATTCTGGTATTTTCCTTGACGACTCAGGTTGCGCAGTTCCAGCAGAGGCTCCTGCTCAATGGACGGTTTCTCTGGCAGCGGGCTGTAGTGGAAGCGCTGTCCGGTCATCAGGAAGGCCAGCTCGTTGCTGTCCAGCTCGCTGGCAGGGAAAGTGCCTACCAGTTTACCGTCGCGCATGACGCTAATGCGGTCTGCTACTTCCATGACTTCATCAAGACGGTGGCTGACAAACACCACGCAGATTCCGGCGGCTTTTAGTTCATTAACCACCCGCAGCAGGCCGTTGACTTCCTGTCGGGTTAACGAGGCAGTAGGTTCATCCATGATAACCAGACGTGCGTCGGCAGCAATCGCGCGGCAAATAGCCACCAGTTGACGGTCTGCGATAGAGAGTTTTTCGACTTTTTTATCGGGATCGATTGTCACGCCGATGCGCTTCATTGCTGCCAGCGCCTGCTGCTTCATGGCACCGCGACGCACCCAGATATCGCCACCGGGCAGGTAGCGGTTTACCGCAATATTTTCCGCGACGCTAAAATTGGGAAACAATGACAAATCCTGGTAAATAACCTGAATGCCGTAATGTGAAGAAAGCTGTGGCGTCAGATGATGGAACAATTTGCCATCGAGTAAAATCTGCGCCCCTTTTTCAGGGTGATAGACGCCAGAGATTACTTTAATGATGGTGCTCTTGCCGCAGCCGTTTTGACCCGCCAGACAGTGAACTTCGCCTTTTTTCAGCGTCAGATTCACGTTATCCAGCGCCAGCACGCCCGGGAATTGTTTGCTGATATTCTCAAGGGTGATAAATGCGGTGGTGTCTGTCATGGACAATACCCCTGCGAGCGTCCTGGTGGACGCTGAGTGTTAGTGTTGTGGATAGCGCCGACCAGGCGGTCGGCGTGAGGTTCCCTGGTGTTGGCTAAGGCCTTAGAAACCGAGCGATTGTGCGTTGTCTTTGGTGACTTCGAGGATCTTGTTAAAGCGGATCACTTTCTTCTCCATGTCGATATCGGCTTTCCCTAAACCATCAATGCTCAGATCGGCGTTGACGTCTTTGCCCTGTAACAGTTGGTCAGCAACCGTGACCAGCGCGTAGCCCGCGTCTTTCGGATCCCACAGCAGCGCTTTTTTGATATCGCCGCGCATCAGGTAAGGTGCAGCCTGTGCTGGCATGGCAATACCGACGACGGCAATCTTATCTTTGGCGCGTTTTTTCTGCACAGCCTGTCCTGCACCGATTGGCCCCAGCGAACCGAAACCAATAATGCCCTTCATCTGTGGATAGGTTTTCATCAGGTCAAGTGTCGTGGAGTAGGACTTATCGATACTCTCTGCGACCGGCAGGCGTGAGGTAACTTCGAACATCTCTGGGTATTTTTCTTTTTGATACTTAATCGCATAGTCAGCCCACGCGTTATGCAACGGCACCGTCAGCGATCCGACATAGATGGCATAACCCCCTTTACCACCCATATTTTTCGCCAGCTCATCGACGTTGGCCTGCGCGTATTTTTCACTGTCGATGGTTTCGATATCCCACTGACCAATGTGCTCGTCCGGGGATTCGTGCGTCAGGACGACGATGCCTTTCTCGCGCGCTTTTTTCAGTACCGGCTCAAGGACTTTGGCATCATTCGGTACCACGATGATCGCATTGACGTTTTTGGCGATCAAATCTTCAATCACTTTCACCTGCTGCGCCGGATCCGGCGTAGAAGGGCCGGTCTGGTAGGCGTTCACATCCAGTTTTTTTGCTGCTTCATTGACGCCGGTTTCCATCCGGTTAAACCAGGGAATACCGGTGACTTTGGCAACCACAGCAATCTCATATTTTTCCGCCGCAAAGGACGTGCCGGACAACATGCATGCAGAAACCAGGGTTGCACTGAGTAATGCGAGTTTGAATTTCATCGTTGTACCTTTAGTAGGGGGGTAGGGCATGTCACGGCGCGAGGTTAACAACGAAGGGAAGAGGGAATGAACCATAGATTTTGTAAATGTGATCTATGCCCATTTTTGTAAATACACAGATAATCCGCTGTTATTATTTAGTTAAATTCTAATGCGTTGGTATTCACTCGATTAAATTTATTGTTAATAAAACATTGAAATGAAACCACGTATTAACAACTTATTATCATTTGACGTAAGTTAACGCGTTCATGACGCCGTTTTCGTTTCACCGTCAGAAAAGAAAGTTTCAGAATTGAGAACTGAATCGAGACCGGAAAACGGTGCTCAACATTTTTTCGTTCAATGATATCCTCACCGCACTTTCGCCAACGACGTCATTTCCGTGGCGGTCTGGATTTTTCTCGTGGAGAGCTCATGCAACGCGTTAAATGTATTGCCGTAACGTTGTTTCTCGCGGTCCTGTCGTTTGGAGCCGGAGCGCATCCCCACAGCTTTATTCGGCTGCAAACAGAGATCGTTAGTGAAAATAACCAGTTTGTGGCGTTGAAAATGCGCTGGACGATGGATGAAATCACCTCGGCCGATCTGCTTTATGACGCGGGCAATGCGAAACCCGGTGATGAAATCTGGAAAAAGCTGGCGGCGGAAGTGATGGCCAACGTACTTGGGCAGCACTACTTCACCGAGGTCTGGCATCGCGGACAAAAGGTGAAGTTTAAAAATCGCCCGACGGAATACGGTATGGAGCGTGAGGAACACCAGGCGGTGCTGACGTTCGTTTTGCCTCTGGCCCAGCCGCAACCGCTTACCGGACAGACCTATCTCATTTCCACGTTCGACCCCAGCTACTACGTGGATATGAGCTACGACAAAGACAGCGATGCGACACTGCCGCAGACGTTGAACAAGCAGTGCCAGATGGTGATGCACACGCCGACGCCCAATGAAGAGACGCTGAGCTTTGCCCAGTCGCTCGATAAAGAAGATGCCCCGCCAGAGGATATGAATTTGGGCCAACAGTTTGCACAGAAGGTGACGCTGACATGTCAGTAATGTACTCATCACGTCGTCGCCCGAGACGTTGGTGGGCATTGTGGCCGCTGGCGCTCTTCGTATTACTGGCCATCGGCGGCGGATATTGCTTGTGGCAGAACTGGCCGCAGGTCATGGTGAAAAGCATTCTCTGGCAACGAGAAGTGAACCAGCAGATAAGCGGTTTGCTGAAAGCGGTGGTGGAGAACCCGACACAGGCAGGTGGGTCGCTGTTGTTGTTTAGTTTTACCTATGGCGTGCTGCATGCGCTGGGGCCGGGGCATGGAAAAGTGGTGATCACCACCTGGCTGGCGACACATCCCTCAAAGCTGAAATCCAGTATCGGCCTGACGCTGGCCTCTTCCTTATTACAGGGACTGGTGGCGATTGGGCTGGTGGTTGTGGTGCTAACGGTACTGCAACTGCCCGCGCGACAACTGCATATGAGCAGTTTTTGGCTGGAGAAAGGGAGTTATGCGTTGGTTGGCGTGCTGGGTATTTTGCTGTGCTGGCGGGCGTTGAAAAAATTACGCATGCTGATGCGTCGACCGAAATTTACCGCCTTCTCACCGCATCATGAGCATCATGAAAACTGTGGCTGCGGACATCAGCATTTGCCCAATCCTGAACAGATGCAGAGCGGGGATGACTGGCGCGCCCGGCTGATGATTATTCTGTCGATGGGGATGCGCCCTTGTTCCGGCGCGATCATGGTGCTGTTGTTCAGTAAAGTGATTGGCGTCTTTAGTTGGGGAATGGCGTCGGCGCTGGCGATGGCGGCAGGTACCTCATTAACGATAACCTCTCTGGCCTTGCTGGTGCACAGTTTTCGAACGCTGGCGGTCAAGCTGAGCGGTAACAGAACGCCGGTATTATGGCGGCAGATTGGTTGGACAACGCTGGCATTAGCCGGTGGCGCGGTGCTCATTGTTGCTGCCGTGGTGATGTGGGTGAGTGCGGTGCCGGTGGGAAGGGGATTACGACCGTTTTAAAAAAGCCGGATAGTGGCTGACGCCTTATCCGGCTTACGTGAACGGTATGCATTGATGGCCGGATAAGACGTCTCCGGCACAACAACAGATTAGCGCTTCAGCGCATCGCTCAGTTCGTCACGCATGTTCGCCAGCATCGCTTTAACGACGCGTGGGTTGCCTGCAACGATGTTACCGGTCGTCATATAGTTATGACCGCCGGTAAAGTCGCACACCAGCGCGCCTGCTTCACGGGCAATCAGTTCACCTGCGGCAAAATCCCACGGCTTGAGGCCGATTTCGAAGTAACCGTCAACGCGAGCGGCGGCGACATAGGCCAGATCCAGCGCAGCGGAACCGGTGCGACGGAAGTCGGCGCATTCGGTATACATTTTGCCGAGAATCTTCATATAAGAAGGGGCGTGCTGTTTGGCTTTGAACGGGAAGCCGGTGGCGATAATGGTGCCATCCAGATCGCGAGCGGTGCTGCCGCGCAGACGGTAGCCGTTCAGCTGTGCGCCCTGACCGCGAGTGGCGGTGAACAGTTCGTTACGCATTGGATCGTAAACAACGGCGACTTCAGTACGGCCTTTAATGCGTACTGCGATGGATACCGCGAAGTGCGGCAGGCGTTTTACGAAGTTAGTGGTGCCATCCAGTGGATCGATAACCCATTGAACATCCAAATCTTCACCAACATGTTCACCGCTTTCTTCGGTGATGATGGTGTGCTGAGGGTAAGATTTACGGATCGTTTCGATAATAATCGCTTCGGCGGCTTTATCGACGTTAGTCACGAAATCATTGCTGCCTTTCTGGCTGGTTTCTACAGAGTCTGGAGTTTCGTAGTGTTTGGCAATTACATTACCCGCCTTGCGCGCTGCGCGCACGGCGATGGTCAGCATCGGATGCATCGGTCTCTCTCACTGGATGTTAAAGAACGGGAAAACGGCGCAGAGTATAGCAGCGAGATCGGAATATGTCTTCGATTTATGATAATATGGCCGAATAATCTTTAGCTGAAGAAAGACAATGCTGCAAAATATTCGAATTGTACTGGTGGAAACCTCCCACACGGGCAACATGGGCTCTGTTGCCCGCGCAATGAAAACCATGGGGTTAACCAATCTGTGGCTGGTGAACCCGTTGGTAAAACCGGATTCCCAGGCCATCGCCCTGGCAGCTGGCGCCAGCGACGTGATCGGCAATGCGCAAATCGTTGACACGCTGGATGAAGCGCTGGCGGGATGCAGCCTGGTCGTAGGCACCAGTGCGCGTTCTCGTACACTGCCGTGGCCGATGCTTGACCCGCGTGAATGCGGCTTAAAAAGTGTCTCAGAGGCAGCCAATTCGCCTGTTGCGTTGGTTTTTGGGCGTGAACGTGTTGGCCTGACCAATGACGAACTGCAAAAGTGTCATTATCATGTCGCGATTGCGGCGAACCCGGAGTACAGCTCGCTTAACCTCGCCATGGCGGTTCAGGTGATTGCCTATGAAGTGCGTATGGCCTGGCTGGCCACGCAGGAATCCGGCGATGCGGAGGAGTACGAAGAGACGCCGTATCCGCTGGTGGACGATCTGGAACGTTTTTATGGCCACCTGGAGCAAACGCTGCTTTCAACTGGCTTTATTCGTGAAGGCCATCCGGGGCAGGTGATGAACAAATTGCGCCGTCTGTTTACCCGCGCGCGTCCGGAAAGTCAGGAATTAAATATTCTGCGCGGAATTCTGGCGTCGATTGAGCAGCAGAGTAAAGGAAAGTAAGTGCGAGCAACAGGCCGGGTAAGCGTAGCGCTATCCGGTTGCAGAAAATGGCACTGAAGGTTAAATACCTGACTAAATCAGTCAAGTAAATAGTTGACCAATTTAGTCAGGAATGTCAGACTTGGCCCTGCTATGCAATACCCCCATTTTACAATAAAAACCCCGGGCAGGGGCGAGTTTGAGGTTAAGTAAGACATGAGACTGACATCTAAAGGGCGCTATGCCGTGACCGCAATGTTGGACGTTGCGCTCAACTCTGAAGCGGGCCCGGTACCGTTGGCTGATATTTCTGAACGTCAGGGAATCTCCCTTTCTTATTTGGAACAGCTGTTTTCGCGTTTGCGGAAAAACGGTCTGGTTTCCAGCGTACGTGGACCTGGCGGTGGTTATCTGCTGGGCAAAGATGCAGGCAGCATCGCAGTAGGTGAAGTGATCAGCGCTGTTGACGAGTCGGTTGATGCGACCCGTTGCCAGGGCAAAGGCGGTTGTCAGGGCGGCGATAAATGCCTGACGCATGCGCTGTGGCGTGATTTGAGTGACCGTCTGACCGGTTTTCTCAACAATATTACTCTGGGCGAACTGGTGAATAACCAGGAAGTTCTGGATGTGTCTGGTCGCCAGCACACCCATGACACCCCGCGCAGTGCTCGCGCACAAGACGCAATTGACGTGAAGTTGCGCGCCTAATTTGCCCGTCATATTTCGTGCTGCAACTGCGTTGGCCGCACTTGCTCGCCCCAGTCACTTACTTGATGTAAGCTCCTGGGACTCTCAAGTTTGCCGCCTTGCTGCAACACGAACTATTTAGGGCAAATAATTATAAAGAATTCAGAGTCAGGCCGGGGTGTTCCGCACCCCGTTAACGCGGTCGTACATCCAGCCGGTTGCCTGACTCCTTGCATTGAGTGATGTACGGAGTTTAAGAGCAATGAAATTACCGATTTATCTCGATTACTCCGCAACCACGCCGGTGGATCCGCGTGTTGCCGAGAAAATGATGCAGTGTCTGACTCTGGACGGAAACTTTGGTAACCCAGCTTCCCGTTCACACCGTTTTGGCTGGCATGCTGAAGAGGCGGTCGATATCGCCCGTAATCAGATTGCTGACCTGGTAGGTGCCGACCCGCGTGAAATTGTTTTCACCTCCGGTGCAACCGAATCCGACAACCTGGCGATCAAAGGTGCAGCCAACTTTTATCAGAAAAAAGGCAAGCACATCATCACCAGCAAAACCGAACATAAAGCCGTGCTGGATACCTGCCGTCAGCTGGAGCGCGAAGGGTTTGAAGTGACCTACCTGGCGCCGCAGAGCAACGGTATTATCGACCTGAAAGAACTGGAAGCGGCGATGCGTGATGACACCATCCTCGTTTCTATTATGCACGTGAACAACGAAATCGGCGTGGTACAGGATATCGCGACGATCGGCGAAATGTGCCGTGCGCGCGGCATCATCTACCACGTAGACGCCACCCAGAGCGTGGGCAAACTGCCTATCGATCTGAGCCAGCTGAAAGTGGATCTGATGTCCTTCTCCGGCCACAAAATCTATGGCCCGAAAGGCATCGGCGCGCTGTACGTGCGTCGTAAACCGCGTATCCGCATCGAAGCACAGATGCACGGCGGCGGTCACGAGCGCGGTATGCGTTCCGGTACGCTGCCTGTACACCAGATTGTCGGCATGGGTGAAGCCTATCGCATCGCGAAAGAAGAGATGGAAACCGAGATGGCGCGTCTGCGCGGTCTGCGTAACCGTCTGTGGGAAGGCGTGAAAGATATGGAAGAGGTTTACCTGAACGGTGATCTCGAGCAAGGCGCGCCGAACATTCTTAACGTCAGCTTCAACTATGTTGAAGGCGAATCGCTGATTATGGCGCTGAAAGATCTGGCTGTCTCTTCCGGTTCCGCATGTACCTCTGCAAGCCTCGAGCCATCCTATGTGCTGCGTGCGCTGGGGATGACCGACGAGTTGGCACATAGCTCTATCCGTTTCTCTTTAGGTCGTTTTACTACCGAAGAAGAAATTGATTACACCATCGATCTGGTTCGCAAATCCATTGGTCGTCTGCGTGAACTTTCTCCGCTGTGGGACATGTTCAAGCAGGGCGTGGATCTGAACAGCATCGAATGGTCACATCATTAATCGGTACCGATAAGGGGAATTCATCATGGCTTACAGCGAAAAAGTAATCGATCATTACGAGAATCCACGTAACGTGGGTTCTTTTGACAACAGCGACGAGAACGTGGGCAGCGGTATGGTGGGTGCACCAGCCTGTGGCGACGTAATGAAGTTGCAGATTAAAGTCAACAATGAAGGTATCATTGAAGACGCGCGTTTCAAGACTTACGGCTGTGGTTCCGCCATTGCCTCCAGCTCCCTGGTCACCGAATGGGTAAAAGGGAAATCGCTGGACGAAGCACAGGCAATTAAAAATACAGACATCGCCGACGAGCTTGAACTGCCGCCAGTGAAAATTCACTGTTCTATCCTGGCAGAAGACGCAATTAAAGCCGCCATTGCGGACTACAAAAGCAAACGTGAAGCAAAATAAAAAGAGTTGAGGTTTTGTTATGTCGATTACACTTAGCGACAGTGCAGCAGCGCGAGTCAATACCTTCCTGGCCAACCGTGGTAAAGGGTTTGGTCTGCGTCTGGGCGTGAGAACCTCTGGCTGCTCGGGTATGGCTTATGTACTGGAATTTGTCGATGAACCGGCGGCTGAAGACACCGTGTTTGAAGACAAAGGCGTAAAAGTAGTGGTCGACGGCAAGAGCCTGCAATTTCTGGACGGTACGCAACTGGACTTCGTAAAAGAAGGTCTGAACGAAGGGTTTAAATTCACTAACCCGAACGTAAAAGACGAGTGTGGATGCGGCGAAAGCTTCCACGTGTAACGCGCTTACCGATAACCCCACCGTGGTCGCCTGCGCGTGGGGTTTGTTTTACCTGACTCTCTGTGAAAGAGAATCGCTGCCCTGAGAATGTTATGGACTACTTCACCCTCTTTGGCTTGCCGGCGCAATATCAACTCGATACTCAGGCGCTGAGCCTTCGTTTTCAGGATCTTCAACGTCAGTATCATCCTGATAAATTCGCCAGCGGCACGCAGGCGGAGCAACTCGCTGCAGTACAACACTCCGCCAACATTAACCAGGCATGGCAAACGTTGCGCCATCCTTTGATGCGCGCCGAATACCTGTTGTCACTGCACGGTTTCGATCTTTCAAGCGAGCAGCACACCGTGCGCGATACCGCGTTCCTGATGGAACAGCTCGAACTGCGTGAAGAGCTTGATGAGATTGAACAGACGAAGGACGAAGTGCGGCTGGAAGGTTTTATCAAGCGTGTGAAAACGATGTTTGAGACCCGCCGTCAACTAATGGTGGAACAGTTAGACAGTGAGACGTGGGATAGGGCGGCAGACACCGTGCGTAAACTGCGTTTTCTCGATAAACTGCAAAGCTCAGCAGAACAACTCGAAGAAAAGCTGCTCGATTTTTAATTTTCGGAAGCGAATATGGCCTTATTACAAATTAGTGAGCCTGGTCTGAGTGCAGCGCCGCACCAGCGTCGTCTGGCGGCTGGCATCGACTTAGGCACCACCAACTCTTTAGTGGCGACCGTGCGTAGCGGACAAGCAGAAACGCTGGCCGATCACGAAGGCCGTCACCTGCTGCCGTCTGTGGTTCACTATCAGCAGCAGGGCCACACGGTCGGTTATGACGCGCGCACCAATGCCGCGCTGGATACCGCCAACACCATCAGCTCGGTTAAACGTATGATGGGCCGTTCTCTGGCGGACATTCGTGCGCGTTATCCGCACCTGCCATATCAGTTTCAGGCAAGTGAAAACGGTCTGCCGATGATCGAGACCGCGGCAGGATTGTTGAATCCGATACGTGTCTCTGCCGATATCCTGAAAGCGCTGGCGGCGCGGGCAACCGAATCGCTGTCAGGCGAACTGGACGGCGTCGTCATAACGGTTCCGGCGTATTTCGATGACGCACAGCGTCAGGGCACCAAAGACGCCGCGCGGCTGGCGGGCCTGCATGTGCTGCGCCTGCTTAACGAACCCACGGCGGCGGCGATTGCCTACGGCCTGGACTCGGGTAAAGAGGACGTCATCGCGGTTTACGACCTGGGCGGTGGCACGTTTGATATTTCGATTTTACGTCTGAGTCGCGGTGTGTTCGAAGTGCTGGCGACCGGTGGTGATTCCGCGCTGGGCGGCGATGACTTCGACCACCTGCTGGCGGACTACATTCGCGAACAAGCCGGAGTTGCCGACCGTAGCGATAACCGCGTACAGCGCGAACTGCTGGATGCGGCGATTGCGGCAAAAATCGCGCTCAGCGATGCCGATGTCGTCACCGTAGATGTGGCGGGATGGCAGGGTGACATTACCCGCGAACAGTTTAACGAACTCATTTCCGCACTGGTCAAGCGTACCCTGCTGGCCTGTCGTCGCGCATTGAAAGATGCCGGTGTTGAGGCGCAGGATGTGCTGGAAGTGGTGATGGTCGGAGGCTCCACCCGTGTGCCGCTGGTGCGTGAACGGGTGGGCGAATTCTTTGGTCGTCCGCCGCTGACCTCGATCGACCCGGATAAAGTGGTCGCCATCGGCGCTGCAATCCAGGCCGATATTCTGGTTGGTAACAAGCCGGACAGCGAAATGCTGCTGCTGGATGTGATCCCGCTGTCGCTGGGTCTTGAAACCATGGGCGGCCTGGTGGAAAAAGTGATCCCTCGCAACACCACGATTCCGGTGGCGCGTGCGCAGGACTTCACCACCTTTAAAGACGGTCAGACCGCCATGTCTATCCACGTGATGCAGGGTGAACGTGAACTGGTGCAGGATTGCCGTTCGCTGGCACGCTTCGCGTTGCGAGGAATTCCGGCGCTGCCTGCGGGTGGGGCGCATATTCGCGTGACTTTCCAGGTCGATGCCGACGGTTTGCTGAGCGTCACCGCGATGGAGAAATCCACTGGCGTCGAGTCGTCTATTCAGGTTAAGCCTTCGTACGGCCTGACGGACAGCGAAATCGCCTCCATGATCCAGGACTCCATGAGCTTTGCCGAGCAGGATGTAAAAGCCCGTATGCTGGCAGAGCAAAAAGTCGAAGCTGCACGCGTGCTGGAAAGCTTGACCAGCGCGCTCATTGCGGATGCCGCGCTGCTCAGCGCCGCAGAGCGTCAGGTTATCGACGATGCCGCCGCGCGCTTGAGCGAGGTTGCACAGGGCGATGATGTTGACGCCATTGAACAAGCCATTAAAAACGTAGACAAACAAACCCAGGAATTCGCCGCTCGCCGTATGGACCAGTCGGTCCGTAGCGCGCTGAAAGGCCAATCCGTGGACGAGGTTTAATATGCCAAAGATTGTTATTCTGCCTCATCAGGATCTCTGTCCCGATGGCGCAGTTCTGGAAGCGGATCGCGGAGAAACCATTCTCGATGTTGCCCTGCGTAACGGTATCGAGATTGAACACGCCTGTGAAAAATCCTGTGCCTGCACCACCTGCCACTGCATCGTGCGTGAAGGTTTCGACTCCCTGGCCGAAAGCACGGAAGACGAAGACGACATGCTGGATAAGGCCTGGGGACTGGAGCCTGAGAGTCGTTTAGGCTGCCAGGCGCGCGTCACTGACGAAGATTTAGTGGTCGAAATCCCACGTTACACAATCAACCATGCGCGTGAGCATTAACAGAGGGTAGTATGGGACTGAAGTGGACTGATAGCCGCGAGATTGGCGAAGCGCTGTATGATGCCTTCCCCGACCTTGACCCAAAAACCGTTCGTTTCACCGACCTGCATCAATGGATCTGCGAGCTGGAAGATTTCGATGATGACCCGCAGGCATCAAACGAAAAAATTCTTGAAGCCATCCTGCTGATCTGGCTGGACGAAGCTGAATAAGTAAACGGGCTGCCCACGGGTGGCCCGTTTTTCTGTATGTGCGAATTATGTGCGAATAAGGAAAATAACAATGACAGAAGCCATGAAAATTACGCTTTCCACGCAACCTGCTGACGCTCGCTGGGGAGAAAAAGCGACATACAGCATTAATAATGAAGGCATTACCCTGCATCTCAATGGGAAAGACGACCTTGGTGTTATCCAGCGTGCGGCGCGTAAAATCGACGGCCTGGGTATCAAACATGTAGAGCTGACCGGAGAAGGCTGGGATGCGGATCGCTGCTGGGCATTCTGGCAGGGTTACAAAGCGCCGAAAGGCAGCCGTAAAGTGGAGTGGCCAGATCTGGAGGACGCGCAGCGTCAGGAGCTGAATAGCCGTCTGACCATTATCGACTGGGTGCGCGATACCATTAACGCGCCAGCGGAAGAGCTCGGGCCGGAGCAACTGGCGCAGCGTGCGGTGGATCTGCTGTGCAGCGTGGCGTGCGACCACGTCTCTTACCGCATTACCAAAGGCGAAGATCTGCGCGAGCAGAACTATATGGGTCTGCATACGGTGGGTCGTGGTTCCGAACGTCCGCCGGTCCTGCTGGCGCTGGATTACAATCCAACGGGCAGTAAAGAAGCTCCGGTGTATGCCTGTCTGGTGGGGAAAGGGATCACTTTCGATTCTGGTGGCTACAGCATCAAACAGAGCGCGTTTATGGACTCGATGAAGTCCGATATGGGCGGTGCGGCAACGGTGACCGGCGCGCTGGCGTTTGCTATCACCCGTGGTCTGAACAAACGCGTGAAGCTCTACCTGTGCTGTGCAGATAACCTGATCAGCGGCAATGCGTTCAAACTGGGCGATATTATTCGCTATCGCAACGGTAAAAACGTTGAAATCATGAACACCGACGCAGAAGGGCGTCTGGTTCTGGCGGACGGGCTGATTGATGCCTGCGCGCAAAAACCGGAGCTGATCATTGATGCCGCGACGCTCACGGGGGCGGCGAAAACGGCACTGGGTAATGATTATCACGCGCTGTTCAGCTTTGATGATCAACTGGCGGGGCGCCTGTTGGCGAGCGCGACAGCAGAAAACGAGCCGTTCTGGCGTTTGCCGCTGGCTGAGTTCCACCGTAGCCAGTTGCCGTCAAACTTTGCGGAACTGAACAATACGGCCAGTGCAGCGTACCCGGCAGGGGCGAGTACGGCGGCGGGGTTCCTGTCGCATTTTGTGGAAAACTACCAGCAAGGTTGGCTGCATATCGACTGCTCCGCAACCTACCGTAAGGCGCCTGTAGAGCAGTGGTCCGCAGGGGCAACAGGACTGGGTGTCCGCACGATTGCTAATCTACTGACTGCCTGAAAAGTGTTTTTGTAGGCCGGGTAAGCGAAGCGCCACCCGGCATTTTGCCTGATGGCGACGCAGTGCGTCTTATCAGGCCTACAATCCATATATAATTTGTGATCTCTATGTCTGAAACAAAAAATGAATTAGAAACCCTGCTGGAGAAGGCGGCCACCGAGCCCGCGCATCGTCCGGCATTTTTCCGTACTTTACTGGAGTCTACTGTCTGGGTTCCGGGCACCGCTGCAGAAGGCGAAGCGATTGTTGAAGACAGTGCGCTGGATTTGCAGCACTGGGAAAAAGAAGACGGCACCACGGTAATCCCGTTTTTCACCTCGCTTGAAGCATTGCAGCAGGCTGTGGAAGAGGAGCAGGCATTTGTGGTGATGCCAGTGCGTACCTTATTTGAAATGACGCTGGGCGAGACGCTTTTTCTCAATGCCAAACTGCCGACGGGCAAAGAGTTTATGCCGCGTGAAATCAGCCATTTGATCGGCGAAGAAGGCAATCCGCTGAGTACCCAGGAGGTACTGGAAGGGGGAGAGTCGTTAATTCTCTCTGAAGTGGCAGAACCGCCCGCGCAGATGATTGATTCGCTAACGACGCTGTTTAAAACCATTAAACCGGTAAAAAGAGCCTTCCTCTGTTCGATTAAAGACAGCGCAGAGGCACAGCCCAACCTGCTGATTGGTATCGAAGCGGATGGCGATATTGAGGAGATTATTCAGGCGGCGGGCAGCGTAGCGACCGACACGTTACTGGGTGATGAACCGATCGATATCTGCCAGGTAGTGAAAGGCGAGAAGGGGATCAGCCACTTTATTACTGAGCACATTGCGCCGTTCTACGAGCGTCGCTGGGGCGGGTTCCTGCGCGATTTTAAACAGAATCGGATTATCTGAAAAAGCCTGATGGCGCTGCGCTCATCAGGCCTGTAAGGTGCAATTCTGTTGGCCGGATAAGCGTTTAGCGCCATCCGGCATGGCAAACATTACGCAGGCTCTACCGGTAAATCGGCGCGAGCGCCCCATTCACTCCATGCTCCGTCATACAGTGCAACGTTCTGCACGCCGAGCGTCGTCAGTGCCAGAACCACAACGGCCGCCGTGACGCCTGAACCGCAACTTGCGATGATCGGTCTGTCAAAACTCACCCCGTGGCTGAAGAAAATAGTATCCAGCTCGTCGGTCGTTTTTAACTCGCCATCACGAACCAGTTCACTCCACGGTACGTTTAGCGCGCCAGGAACGTGACCACGTCTCAGGCCCGGACGCGGTTCGTCGACTTCAGCATTGAATCGTGCGGCCGGGCGGGCATCGACAATCTGGGCGGTTTTTTCGTGGCTGGCCAGCAGGACATCGGTTAGACGCACGACGGCCTCTGGGGTGAATTTAACCTCAAACTCCCCTTCAGACCAGGCGGCTTCCCCTTCCTGCAACGGCAGTTCTTCACGCTCCCAGCCTGCCAGACCACCGGCAAGAATAGAGACATTTTCCACCCCGAAGGTGCGGAGCATCCACCACGCTCGCGGTGCAGAGAAGAGGTTGCCGTCGTCATAAACCACCAGATGTTTATCCTGAAAGACGCCCAGTTCGCGCATCGCGACGGCGAAAGCTTCCGGGCGCGGCATCATGTGCGGCAATGGCGAGGTATGGTCGGAGAGCGCTTCGATATCGAAAAAAACAGCCCCGGGAATATGCCCTGAACGGTATTCGCCCGCAACATCACGGTCTTCTTGTCCAGGGGGAGCCATACGGGCGTCAATGATTTGTATTTCCGGGTCATCGATATGTTCGGCAAGCCAGTCGGCTGCAACAAACCAGGGGGTAGTCATAGGCGTCTCCATTTTTACCAGTGCTTTGGCAAATTGTCGGCCGTTTGCCGTAAAGGAACAAGTAAAAGAGGCTGATTTATCAGGCGGAGCCACATTTCTCACCCAAAAATCAGAATTCAGCCCCCTGATACAGACTTACACAACTGGAAATCTCGCGCATAATATCTTATCAACAGTGGCTAACGGGCCTGAGTGGCCAGGGATGAACAATGAAACACTTACGTGCAGCAGCCTGTATGCTGCTGGCGGTGCTGGCTGGATGCGACGACAACGCAACGACAGCGGCAAAAAATGCCGCTCCTGCGCCGCAGGTGACAAAGGAAAAAAATACAGCTCCTGCGAAACAGGCTGCAGCGGTGAAAGATCCCGCGCAGTTGCAGAAGCTGGTTCAGCAAAGTCAGGGGAAAGCGCTGACGCTGCTGGATGCATCGGAAGTCCAGGTGGATGGCGCGGCGGCGCTGGTGCTTACATTCTCGATCCCGTTAGATCCTGAGCAAGATTTTTCCCGTACCGTACATGTGGTTGATAAAAAAAGCGGCAAGATTGATGGTGCCTGGGAGCTTGCGCCAAATCTGAAAGAGTTGCGATTACGGCATATTGAGCCAAATCGGGATCTGATCGTGACCGTCGAACGCGATGTCAAAGCGTTGAATAAAGCCACGTTTGGCAGCGAATATGAGAAAACCATCACGACGCGGGATATTCAACCGAGTGTTGGATTCGCCAGCCGCGGTTCGTTGCTGCCGGGGAAAGTGGTTGAAGGTTTGCCGGTGATGGCGCTCAACGTGAACAATGTGGATGTTAATTTCTTTCGTGTAAAACCCGAGTCGCTGGCGGCGTTCGTCAGCCAGTGGGAATACCGTAACGCCCTGTCTAACTGGGAGTCCGACAATCTGCTAAAAATGGCGGATCTGGTCTATACCGGCCGCTTTGATTTGAATCCTGCCCGTAATACCCGTGAAAAACTCCTCTTGCCGTTAAGCGAGATTAAGCCATTACAGCAGGCTGGGGTCTATGTGGCAGTGATGAATCAGGCGGGTCAGTATAACTACAGCAATGCCGCTACGCTGTTTACGCTCAGCGACATCGGTGTTTCTGCGCACCGTTATCACAACCGTCTTGACGTTTTTACCCAAAGCCTGGGGAACGGCGCCGCACAGCAAGGCATTGAGGTCACTTTACTCAATGATAAGGGGCAAACACTGGCGCAAGCGACCAGCGATGCACAGGGACATGTCCAACTGGAGACGGACAAAAACGCGGCGTTATTGCTGGCGAGAAAAGACGGGCAAACCACGCTACTGGATTTGAAATTGCCAGCGCTGGATCTGGCTGAATTTAATATTGCGGGCGCCCCCGGTTACAGCAAACAGTTCTTTATGTTTGGTCCCCGCGATCTCTATCGTCCTGGCGAAACGGTGATCCTCAATGGATTACTGCGTGACAGCGACGGCAACGCGTTACCCGATCAACCCGTCAAACTGGAAGTGGTGAAACCGGACGGCCAGGTGTTGCGTACGGTCGTGAGCCAGCCAGAAAACGGCTTGTATCGCTTTACGTATCCGCTGGACAGTGGTGCGACGACCGGCATGTGGCACATCCGCGCGAACACAGGCGATAACCAGTCGCGGATGTGGGATTTCCACGTTGAAGACTTTATGCCCGAGCGGATGGCGCTCAACCTGACGGCACAAAAAACACCAATAGCTCCCGCCGATGAGGTGAAATTCTCGGTCGTCGGCTACTACCTGTATGGCGCACCGGCAAACGGTAATGCGCTGCAAGGGCAACTGTTTTTGCGCCCGCTGCGAGACGCGGTACCGGCGCTGCCGGGATTCCAGTTTGGCAATATTGCTGAGGAGAATCTCTCCCGCAGTCTCGATGAAGTTCAGCTCACGCTGGATGATACAGGTCGCGGTGAGGTGACTACGGCAAGCCAGTGGCAAGAGGCGCACTCGCCGTTACAGGTGATCCTGCAGGCAAGCTTGCTGGAGTCGGGGGGACGCCCGGTGACACGCCGTGTTGAACAGGCCATTTGGCCAGCGCAGACATTGCCCGGCATTCGCCCACAATTCGCCGCGAAAGCTGTGTATGACTACCGCACGGACACCACGGTGAATCAGCCGATTGTTGACGAAGGCAGCAATGCGGCCTTTGACATTGTCTACGCCGATGCGCAAGGCGTAAAAAAAGCGGTTTCAGGATTGCAGGTTCGTTTGATTCGCGAGCGACGTGATTACTACTGGAACTGGTCAGAAAGCGAAGGCTGGGAATCACAGTTTGATCAAAAAGATTTGATGGAAGGAGAGCAGTCTCTCGATCTTAATGCGGATGAAACCGGTAAAGTCAGCTTCCCCGTTGACTGGGGTTCCTATCGTCTGGAGGTGAAAGCGCCAAACGACGTGGTCAGTAGCGTGAGATTCTGGGCCGGATACAGCTGGCAGGATAACAGCGATGGCAGCGGCGCAGCGCGTCCGGATCGCGTAACGCTGAAACTGGATAAACCGACCTATCGCCTTGGCGACACCCTCAAATTACATATCGCTGCACCTGCTGCGGGCAAAGGGTATGCGATGGTGGAATCGAGTGACGGTCCACTGTGGTGGAAAGAAATTGATGTCCCCGCCGGGGGGCTTGAACTTGCAATTCCGATCGATAAAACCTGGAATCGCCACGATGTATACCTGAGCGCGCTGGTGGTGCGCCCTGGCGATAAATCACGCTCAGCCACGCCGAAACGTGCTGTCGGGTTATTACATCTGCCGTTAGGGGATGAAACACGCCGTCTGGATCTGAGCCTGGACACACCAGAAAAGATGCGACCCAATCAACCGCTGACCGTGAAAGTGAAAGCCAGCGTCAAGCAGGGCGAGACGCCAAAGCAGGTCAATGTGCTGGTGTCTGCCGTGGACAGCGGGGTGCTGAATATTACGGATTACGTGACGCCGGATCCGTGGCAGGCGTTCTTCGGGCAAAAACGCTATGGCGCAGATATCTATGATATTTACGGCCAGGTGATTGAAGGTCAGGGGCGTCTGGCGGCGCTTCGCTTTGGTGGTGATGGCGATGCACTCAAACGCGGCGGTAAACCGCCGGTCAACCATGTGAACATTGTGGCGCAGCAGGCGCTGCCGGTGGCGCTCAATGAACAGGGTGAAGGCACGGTGACTCTGCCGATTGGTGATTTTAATGGTGAACTGCGGGTGATGGCGCAGGCATGGACTGCCGGAGATTTCGGCAGCAGTGAAAGCAAGGTGGTCGTTGCGGCACCGGTCATTGCGGAGCTGAACACCCCGCGCTTTATGGCTGCTGGCGATACCTCACGCCTGACGCTGGACGTCACAAACCTGACTGACAAACCGCAAACGCTCAATATCGCGCTGACCGCCAGCGGATTACTCGAACTGGTGAGCCAACAGCCTGATCCCGTCAATCTGGCGCCGGGCGTCAGGACGACGTTGTTTATTCCCGTTCGTGCTCTTGAGGGCTTTGGCGATGGCGAATTACAGGCAACGATCAATGGAGTAAACCTGCCGGGTGAAACCATTGCCGCGCAGAATAAACAGTGGAAGATTGGGGTACGCCCTGCCTGGCCTGCCCAGACGGTAAACAGCGGCGTCACTCTGCAACCCGGAGAAACCTGGCGTGCGCCTGCGCAGAATCTGGAGAATTTCTCTCCGGCTACGCTACAGGGACAATTGCTGTTGAGCGGCAAACCGCCGCTGAATCTGGCGCGTTATATTCGTGAATTGAAAGCGTATCCGTATGGGTGTCTTGAGCAGACTGCCAGCGGGCTGTTCCCTTCACTTTATACCAATGCGGCACAACTGAAGGCGCTGGACATTGCGGGCGATAGCGATGAAAAACGTCGTGCGGCGGTTGATATCGGTATTTCTCGTTTGTTGCAGATGCAGCGTGATAACGGCGGTTTTGCACTGTGGGATAAAAACGGTCCGGAAGAGTATTGGCTGACGGCCTATGCGATGGACTTCATAGTGCGTGCTGGTGAACAAGGGTACAGCGTGCCAACGGAGGCCGTTAACCGTGGCAATGAACGCCTGCTTCGTTATCTGCAGGACCCGGGCATGATGTCGATCCGCTATAGCGATGATACTCCGGCCAGCAAATTTGCGGTTCAGGCGTACGCTGCGCTGGTACTGGCACGCCAGCAAAAAGCGCCGTTGGGCGCGTTGCGTGAGATCTGGGAACGTCATGCTCAGGCTGCATCAGGCTTACCCCTGTTGCAATTGGGTATTGCGCTGAAAAACATGGGCGATGCCACTCGCAGTGAGCAAGCGTTGACGCTGGCACTCAATACACCGCGGCGTGATACGCAGCAGTGGATGGCGGATTACGGCAGTTCGCTGCGCGATAATGCGCTGATGTTGTCGCTGCTGGAGGAGAATAAACTTAAACCGGATGTGCAAAATACCTTGCTGAACACCTTGTCTGAGCAGGCATTCGGTCAGCGCTGGCTTTCCACTCAGGAAAGTAATGCCCTGTTCCTTGCCGCGCGAACCTTGCAGGATTTGCCGGGGAACTGGCAGGCACAGACGTCGCTTTCAGAGCAGCCGCTTGTGGGCACGAACGCGCAAACGCGTAATCTTGATGCTGACCAGTTATCGACTCTAGCCGTCACCAACAGTGGCGATCAACCGCTGTGGCTGCGTCTGGACAGCAGCGGTTATCCGAATTCTGCCCCTGCGTCGACAAGTCAGGTTCTGCAAATTGAACGCCAGATCCTGGGGACCGACGGGCAGCGTAAATCGCTCTCGTCACTGCGCAGCGGCGAACTGGTGCTGGTATCGTTGACGGTGAAAGCCAGCCAGAATGTACCCGATGCTCTGGTCGTGGATTTATTACCGGCCGGGCTTGAACTGGAAAACCAGAATCTGGCGAACGGCAGCGCCAGCCTGCAGGACAGCGGTAGCGCGGTGCAGAATCTGTTGAGCCAGATGCAGCAGGCGGACATCCAGCATCTGGAATTCAGAGACGACCGCTTTGTTGCCGCCGTCGCGGTAAATGAAGGACAGCCCGTGACGCTGGTCTACCTGGCGCGAGCGGTGACGCCGGGAACGTATCAGGTGCCGGTTCCGCAGGTGGAATCAATGTATGTTCCACAGTGGCGGGCGACCGGGACAACCGAAGGGCTTATGATTGTCACACCGTAAATGATGGGTTTTCGAGGAAAACGCGGCTATTGGATTGGGCTGATAGCCGCCCCCCTGTTCATTCTCTTTTTGGTCTGGGGGGCAGATAAGATCTGGCCGCTACCGCTCAGAGAGGTGAATCCTGCACGGGTGGTGGTGGCGCATGACGGCGTACCGCTTTGGCGTTTTGCCGATGCGGACGGCATCTGGCGTTATCCGGTGACGATCGAAGAGGTGTCGCCCCGATATCTGGAGGCGCTCATCAATTATGAAGATCGCTGGTTCTGGAAGCATCCTGGGGTAAACCCGTTTTCAGTATTACGCGCTGCCTGGCAGGATCTTTCCTCCGGGCGCGTGGTGTCTGGCGGCAGTACGCTCACCATGCAGGTCGCAAGATTGCTTGATCCCCATCCGCGCACATTCGGTGGCAAATTTCGTCAGCTTTGGCGCGCACTTCAGCTTGAATGGCATCTCTCTAAACGCGATATTTTGACGTTGTATCTTAACCGCGCGCCCTTTGGGGGAACGTTGCAAGGCATTGGCGCAGCAAGCTGGGCCTACCTTGGCAAACCGCCAGGTCAACTGAGCTACTCAGAAGCAGCATTGCTGGCCGTTTTACCGCAGGCACCCAGTCGTTTGCGCCCCGATCGCTGGCCGGAGCGCGCACAAGCGGCGCGAAATAAAGTGCTGGAACGGATGGCGGCCCAGGGCATCTGGTCGGCAAAAATCGTGCAGGAATCCCGTGAAGAACCGGTCTGGCTGTCGCCCCGGAAAATGCCGCAACTGGCGCCGCTCTTCTCGCGCATGATGCTCGGGAAAAGTAAAAGCGACAAAATCGTTACTACGCTGGATGCGGGATTACAGTATCAACTGGAAGAGCTTGCCCAGATCTGGAAAAGCAGGCTTCCCGCCCGCAGTTCACTGGCGATGATCGTTGTTGATCACACGGATATGAGCGTGCGTGGCTGGGTGGGATCGGTGGACATGAACGACGACAGTCGTTTTGGTCATGTCAATATGGTCAATGCTATCCGATCGCCGGGATCGCTGCTCAAACCGTTTGTTTACGGTCTGGCACTGGATGAAGGACTGATCCACCCGGCGTCACTCTTACAGGATGTCCCGCGCCGTACCGGTGATTATCGTCCGGGGAATTTTGACAGTGGCTTTCATGGTCCGGTCAGCATGAGTGAAGCGTTGGTGCGTTCGTTGAATTTACCCGCGGTACAAGTGCTGGAAGCGTATGGGCCAAAACGTTTTGCCGCCAAACTTCGCAATGCGGGGTTGCCGCTCTATTTACCTGCCGGGGCAGCCCCCAATCTTTCACTGATTCTGGGGGGCGCAGGGGCGAAGCTGGATGAGATGACCGCAGCCTGGAGCGCTTTTGCGCGTCATGGCAAAGCCGGTACTTTGCGGCTTCAGCCTGACGACCCGTTACAAGAACGCCCGCTGATGTCGCCAGGCGCAGCGTGGATTATCCGGCGAATTATGGCGGATGAGGCGCAGCCTTTACCGGATAATTCGCTGCCGAGGATTGCGCCGCTGGCACGGAAAACCGGCACCAGCTATGGCTATCGTGATGCCTGGGCCATCGGCCTTAATGCGCGCTATATCATTGGAGTCTGGACGGGCAGGCCGGACGGCACGCCCGTTGTGGGACAGTTTGGATTCGCAAGCGCCGTCCCGTTACTGAATCAGGTGAACAATATTTTGCAGGCGCGGACAACGGTTCAGCCTGAAGATCCGCGCCCGCCATCGGTCAGTCAGGGCGTTATTTGTTGGCCTGGGGGACAATCACTTCCCGCCACAGAGCCGAACTGCCGCCGCCGACTGGCCACGTGGCTACTGGAGGGCAGTCAGCCGCCAACGTTGTTGCTACCTGAACAGGAAGGGATTAACGGCATCCATTTCCCGGTCTGGCTGGACGACTCGGGAAAACGTGTCGCGGCTGATTGTCCGCAGGCACGCGAGCAAACGCTGATTGTATGGCCGTTACCGCTTGAACCCTGGCTTCCAGCCTCCGAGCGCCGCGCATCGCGGCTTCCGCCGGTTTCAACCACCTGTCCGCCGTTGGGGCAGGGGGCGCTTTTACCCCTCCAGTTGACAGGGGTTCTCGACGGCGCGATTCTGAGGCGCTTACCCGGAACGCCAGAAGCCTCTTTACCGATCCAAACCCGTGGTGGAACAGAAGCGCGTTGGTGGTTTTTGAATGGTGAACGGTTGCAAGAGCGCGGGCGGAATATCACGTTACGCATTGCGGAAAAAGGGGAGTATCAGCTTCTGGTAATGGATGATGCGGGGCAGGTGGCGACAGTGAGATTTACCTTGCAATAGCCGGACAGTAGACCAGATCGCGTAGAATTGTTGCTAATGCTCGTTTTATTTTAAAAAAATGTTACCTCTGTCAATGGTCAATTGGCTGGAGGGCCATTATAATCCGCGCCAGGTCGTACATGCGTATATAAACCCTGGCGGGTATACAACAACAGAACATATTCAGAGGTAATCATGGCTATTGAACGTACTTTTTCCATCATCAAACCAAACGCGGTGGCAAAAAACGTTATTGGCAACATCTTTGCGCGCTTTGAAGCAGCAGGGTTTAAAATTGTCGGTACTAAAATGCTGCATCTGACCGTTGAGCAGGCGCGTGGATTCTATGCAGAGCATGACGGTAAACCTTTCTTCGATGGCCTGGTAGAGTTCATGACCTCTGGCCCGATCGTTGTTTCCGTACTGGAAAGCGAAAATGCCGTTCAGCGTCATCGCGACCTGCTGGGTGCAACCAACCCGGCTAATGCGCTGGCAGGCACCCTGCGCGCTGACTACGCTGACAGCTTCACTGAAAACGGCACCCACGGTTCTGATTCCGCTGAGTCTGCCGCACGTGAAATCGCCTATTTCTTTGGCGAAGGCGAAGTGTGCCCGCGTACTCGCTAATCGAGCACGCTTTTACACATTATTTTCGCTAATGTCTCGCGCAAGCGTGGCATCCTTGCGATAGAATTTGTACAATGCAGCGCCCCCGGACGAGCACCGCTCACCGGGGCGTTTCTTTTTTCAACCCTCCAGGGGCCATAACGTGTAATAACGAGGCCGGAATCGATTATGTCTGAACAAATTGTCACGTCTGAAAGCATCACCCCAGTAGTCCCTAATAAAGAGGGTAAAATTAATCTGTTGGATCTCAACCGCCAGCAGATGCGCGAGTTTTTTAAAGAATTAGGTGAAAAGCCCTTCCGCGCCGACCAGGTGATGAAGTGGATGTACCACTACTGCAGCGATGACTTTGATGATATGACCGATATCAACAAGGTATTGCGTGGTAAGCTGAAAGAGGTGGCGGAAATCCGTGCGCCAGAGGTGGTTGAAGAGCAGCGTTCATCTGACGGTACCATCAAATGGGCGATCGCGGTTGGCGATCAGCGTGTTGAAACGGTCTACATCCCGGAAGACGATCGCGCCACCCTGTGCGTCTCTTCACAGGTGGGTTGTGCGCTGGAATGTAAATTCTGCTCAACTGCGCAGCAAGGCTTTAACCGTAACCTGCGCGTGTCGGAAATTATCGGCCAGGTGTGGCGGGCGGCGAAGATCGTCGGTGCTGCGAAAGTCACCGGGCAACGTCCTATCACCAATGTGGTGATGATGGGGATGGGCGAGCCATTACTCAACCTGACCAACGTCGTTCCTGCCATGGAAATCATGCTGGATGATTTCGGATTCGGTTTATCAAAGCGTCGCGTTACCCTGTCCACCTCCGGCGTTGTACCCGCGCTGGACAAACTGGGTGATATGATTGACGTTGCGCTGGCAATTTCACTGCATGCGCCGAACGATGAAATTCGTGATGAAATCGTTCCTATCAACAAAAAGTACAATATCGAAACGTTCCTGAGCTCGGTTCGTCGCTATCTGGAGAAATCCAATGCGAACCAGGGGCGCGTCACGATTGAGTATGTCATGCTCGATCATGTTAACGACGGCACTGAACATGCGCATCAACTGGCGGAATTGCTGAAAGATACGCCGTGCAAGATTAACCTGATTCCGTGGAACCCGTTCCCGGGCGCACCGTATGGACGCAGTTCAAACAGCCGGATTGACCGTTTCTCCAAGGTGTTGATGGGCTACGGCTTCACCACCATCGTGCGTAAAACCCGCGGTGATGATATTGATGCAGCCTGCGGCCAGTTGGCGGGTGACGTGATTGACCGTACTAAACGCACTCTGCGTAAGCGCATGCAGGGTGAGGCAATCGACATTAAAGCGGTTTGATGTTAGTTACGCTGCGGTATAATTAATCTACCGCAGCACTAAGGTAAGCTATTTTGAGGGTATTGCTATCTCTCTCAGGTCAATATTAACGGTGCGTTTTTGTCGACTTTAGGGCAGTATGTAGCGGTGCAACAATAGTTTAGCCTTAGGCTTTAGCTGTTTTGTCATGAGTAACCTGACAGTCTTATACTGTCCGACTAAGGTTAACTGACCTGATGTTTCGCGGTGCGGGTGGGCATTGTGGCTCGCCGGCACCTGAACCCTTATTTACACGTACCTGCAGCTGTAGCGAATGAATACTGAAGCCACGCACGACCAAAATGAAGCACAAACCACCGGCGTTCGTCTGCGCAATGCCCGTGAACAACTCGGACTCAGCCAGCAGGCAGTCGCGGAGCGACTTTGCCTGAAGGTTTCCACGGTACGCGACATTGAAGAAGATAAGGCGCCAGCCGATCTCGCTTCAACGTTCCTGCGCGGGTATATCCGTTCTTACGCACGTCTGGTGCATATTCCTGAAGAAGAACTGCTGCCAGGGCTGGAAAAGCAGGCGCCGATTCGACCGGGCAAAGTCGCCCCGATGCAAAGTTTTTCTCTCGGCAAGCGTCGTAAAAAACGCGATGGCTGGTTGATGACTTTCACCTGGCTGATTCTGTTTGTGGTCGTTGGCCTGACGGGTGCCTGGTGGTGGCAAAATCACAAGGCGCAGCAGGAAGAGATCACCACGATGGCCGATCAATCCACCGCTGAACTGAGCGCCAGTAA
The DNA here is from genome assembly GCF_059421685.1 of Citrobacter sp. GW821-FHT02E08. Classification (NCBI taxonomy): domain Bacteria; kingdom Pseudomonadati; phylum Pseudomonadota; class Gammaproteobacteria; order Enterobacterales; family Enterobacteriaceae; genus Citrobacter; species Citrobacter sp. GW821-FHT02E08. The sequence goes on from NZ_JBWKVL010000007.1 coordinate 73,794, forward strand.
CGAGAGCTCGCAGAGCGTGCCGCTGGATACCAGCGCGACGGCAAGCCAGAATAACGCACAAGCGCCTGCGGACGCCGCGAGTACGGCTGCGACAACTGCGCCGCAGACGTCGGAAGCGACTTCCGCTGCGCCGACGGCAGATGCGCAACAAAATGCGGTTGTTGCTCCTTCCCAGGCTAACGTTGATACCGCAGCGACGGCTCCTGCTGTTGCTCCAGTCGCCCCGGGCGCGCCATTGCCAGCTGACCAGGCTGGTGTAACGACGCCTGCGGTTGATCCCAATGCGCTGGTCATGAACTTCACTGCCGATTGCTGGTTAGAAGTGACTGATGCAACAGGTAAAAAGTTGTTTAGCGGTATGCAGCGTAAAGATGGCAATTTAAACTTAACGGGCCAGGCGCCTTACAAGCTTAAAATTGGTGCTCCGGCCGCGGTACAGATCCAGTATCAAGGAAAGCCTGTCGATCTTAGCCGTTTTATCAGAACTAACCAGGTTGCACGTCTGACCGTTAATGCCGAACAATCACCGGCTCAGTAACAGACGGGCAATGCGGGAGATTTTTCATGCATAACCAGGCTCCAATTCAACGTAGAAAGTCGAAACGTATTTACGTTGGGAATGTGCCGATTGGCGATGGTGCTCCCATCGCCGTACAATCTATGACCAATACGCGTACCACAGATGTGGCGGCGACGGTCAATCAAATCAAAGCGCTTGAACGCGTTGGCGCCGATATTGTTCGTGTCTCTGTACCGACGATGGATGCTGCCGAAGCGTTTAAACTGATCAAACAGCAGGTCAACGTACCTCTGGTTGCCGATATCCATTTTGACTATCGCATTGCGCTAAAAGTGGCGGAATACGGTGTCGATTGTTTGCGGATTAACCCAGGCAATATTGGCAGTGAAGAGCGTATTCGCATGGTGGTGGATTGCGCTCGCGACAAAAACATCCCGATCCGCATTGGCGTTAACGCCGGATCGCTGGAGAAAGATCTCCAGGAAAAATACGGTGAACCCACACCGCAAGCGTTGCTGGAATCCGCAATGCGCCATGTGGATCATCTCGATCGTCTCAATTTTGATCAGTTTAAAGTCAGCGTTAAAGCCTCCGATGTCTTTTTGGCGGTTGAATCCTATCGTTTGCTGGCGCGCCAAATCGAACAACCCTTGCATCTCGGGATCACCGAGGCGGGCGGCGCGCGCAGCGGCGCAGTGAAATCAGCGATTGGTCTGGGGTTACTGCTGTCGGAAGGGATTGGCGATACGCTGCGCGTCTCGCTGGCTGCCGATCCGCTGGAAGAGATTAAAGTCGGTTTCGATATTCTGAAATCGCTGCGTATTCGTGCCCGCGGAATCAACTTTATCGCGTGTCCAACCTGTTCTCGCCAGGAGTTCGACGTCATCGGTACGGTGAACGCGCTGGAACAACGTCTGGAAGATATCATTACGCCAATGGACGTTTCGATTATCGGCTGCGTTGTCAACGGACCGGGCGAAGCGCTGGTTTCTACGTTGGGTGTGACGGGCGGTAACAAGAAAAGCGGCCTCTATGAAGACGGCGTGCGTAAAGACCGTCTCGACAACGACGATATGATCACGCAGCTTGAAGCCCGCATTCGTGCGAAAGCCAGCATCCTGGATGAAGCGCGTCGAATTGACGTGCAGCAGGTTGAAAAATAATAACGTGATGGGAAGCGGCGTGCTTCCCGTGTATGATTGAACCCGCATGGCTCCCGCACCGTTTGGGGAAGCGCTGAGGGTTCATTTTTATATTCAGAAAGAGAATAAACGTGGCAAAAAACATTCAAGCCATTCGCGGCATGAACGATTATCTGCCTGGCGAAACCGCCATCTGGCAGCGCATTGAAGGCACACTCAAAAACGTGCTCGGCAGCTACGGTTACAGTGAAATCCGCTTGCCGATTGTAGAGCAGACCCCGTTATTCAAACGCGCGATCGGTGAAGTTACTGACGTGGTTGAAAAAGAGATGTACACCTTTGAGGACCGTAACGGCGATAGCCTGACATTGCGTCCCGAAGGGACGGCGGGCTGTGTACGCGCCGGCATCGAACATGGTCTCCTGTACAATCAGGAACAGCGTCTGTGGTATATCGGGCCGATGTTCCGCCACGAACGTCCACAGAAAGGACGTTATCGTCAATTCCATCAGCTGGGTGTCGAAGTGTTTGGCCTGCAAGGCCCGGACATTGATGCCGAGTTGATCCTGCTCACTGCGCGCTGGTGGCGTGCGCTGGGTATTTCTGAACATGTCAGCCTTGAGTTGAACTCTATCGGTTCACTTGAAGCCCGCGCTAACTATCGTGATGCGCTGGTTGCCTTCCTCGAACAGCATAAAGAGAAGCTGGACGAAGATTGCAAACGCCGTATGTACACCAATCCTCTGCGTGTCCTGGATTCCAAAAATCCGGAAGTGCAGGCGTTGCTCAACGACGCCCCGGCGCTGGGTGATTATCTGGACGACGACTCACGCGAACACTTCGCGGGTCTGTGCAAGTTGCTTGAAGCAGCAGGTATAGCCTACACCGTCAACCAACGTCTGGTGCGCGGCCTTGATTACTACAACCGTACCGTCTTTGAATGGGTCACCAATAGCCTGGGCTCGCAAGGCACCGTATGTGCGGGTGGTCGTTATGACGGTCTGGTGGAGCAACTTGGCGGTCGCGCAGCCCCGGCAGTCGGTTTTGCCATGGGTCTCGAACGACTTGTTTTGCTTGTTCAGGCAGTTAATCCGGAATTTAACGTCGATCCTGTTGTCGATATATACCTGGTCGCTTCAGGCGTTGATACGCAGTCTGCTGCAATGATCTTCGCTGAACGTCTGCGTGATGAAATTCCAGGCGTAAAACTGATGACAAACCACGGCGGCGGCAACTTTAAAAAACAGTTTGCCCGTGCCGACAAATGGGGCGCCAGCGTTGCATTGGTGCTGGGTGAGACTGAAGTGGCCGACGGTACTGTGGTTGTGAAGGATTTGCGCTCTGGTGAGCAAACGACAGTCGCGCAGGATAGCGTTGCCGCACATTTGCGCACTTTGACTCGTTAAGGAGAAGGACAGCGTGGAAATTTACGAGAACGAAAACGATCAGATTGATGCGATCAAACGTTTCTTTGCTGAGAACGGTAAAGCGCTGGTTGTTGGGGTTATTTTAGGGGTTGGTGCGCTGGTAGGTTGGCGCTACTGGACCAGCCATCAGACGGAGTCTGCACGTTCTGCTTCTCTGGCCTATCAAAATGCGGTAACCGCAGTGAGTGCGGGCAAACCGGAGAGCCTTCCTGCTGCGGAGAAATTTGCTGCAGAAAACAAAAATACTTACGGCGCGCTGGCCTCTATGGAACTGGCGCAGCAGTTTGTTGATAAAAATGAACTTGAGAAAGCCGCTGCCCAGTTACAACAGGGGTTGACGGCCACCAGCGATGAGAATCTCAAAGCGGTGATCAATCTGCGTCTGGCCCGCGTTCAGATGCAACTCAAGCAAGCGGATACTGCGCTGAAAACGCTCGACACCATCAAAGGTGAAGGGTGGGCAGCCATTGTAGCCGATTTGCGTGGAGAAGCATTGCTGAGTAAAGGCGATAAACAAGGCGCGCGTAGTGCATGGGAAGCAGGCGTGAAGAGCGACGCTACCCCAGCGCTGAGCGAAATGATGCAGATGAAAATCAATAATTTGTCCATCTGAGAGGGACCCGATGCAATTGCGTAAATTACTTCTGCCAGGGCTGCTTTCCGTGAGCCTGGTGAGCGGCTGTTCACTGTTTAGTGGCGAAGAAGATATCGTTAAGATGTCCCCGTTACCTGTAGTTGAAAATCAGTTTCAACCGTCTACGGCCTGGAGCACCTCTGTAGGCAACGGTATTGGTGATTTCTATTCCAATCTTCATCCTGCTCTGGCGGATAACGTCGTCTATGCAGCCGATCGTGCTGGCGTTGTTAAGGCACTGAATGCAGACGATGGCAAAGAGGTCTGGTCTGTTAATCTGGGAGAGAAAGACGGGTGGTTCTCCAGAGCCTCTGCGCAACTCTCTGGCGGTGTGACCGTTTCTGGCGGCCATGTTTATATCGGCAGCGAAAAAGCGCAGGTGTATGCCTTGAATACCAGCGACGGTACGCCAGCATGGCAGACGAAAGTCGCCGGTGAAGCGTTGTCCCGTCCAGTGGTCAGTGATGGCGTGGTGCTGATTCATACCAGCAACGGTCAACTCCAGGCGTTAAACGAGGCTGACGGTGCTATCAAATGGACCGTTAACCTTGATATGCCGTCGCTCTCTCTGCGCGGTGAGTCTGCTCCAGCGACCGCTTATGGCGCTGCGATTGTGGGTGGCGATAATGGCCGTGTAAGTGCGGTACTGATGCAGCAGGGCCAGATGATTTGGCAGCAGCGTATTTCGCAAACTACAGGGACGACTGAAATTGACCGCCTGAGCGACGTTGATACGACGCCGGTCATCGTCAATGGCGTCGTTTACGCGCTGGCTTATAATGGTAACCTGACGGCGCTTGATCTGCGCAGCGGTCAGATTATGTGGAAACGCGAGCTGGGTTCGGTGAATGACTTTATCGTCGACGGCAACCGTATTTACCTCGTTGACCAGAATGACCGTGTCATGGCGTTGACCACTGACGGTGGCGTAACCCTGTGGACACAAAGCGATCTCCTGCACCGTCTGCTGACCTCACCAGCGCTGTATAATGGCAACTTAGTGGTCGGCGATAGCGAAGGCTATCTGCACTGGCTCAACGTTGAAGATGGTCGTTTCGTGGCTCAGCAAAAAGTAGACGGCTCCGGTTTACTGACCGAACCGGTATCGGCTGATGGTAAACTGCTGCTCCAGGCAAAAGACGGCACGCTGTATTCTATTACGCGTTAACCGTCACGGCCGCTCGCTTTGAAAAACGGCTCCTGGTGCAGGGGCCGTTTTACTGTTTTTAACAACGGCATAAAATGTGCGCGTTGTCTGATGATTTTTTAAATGAGGCTTTAAACATGGTACCTGTGGTCGCGCTTGTCGGGCGCCCTAACGTCGGAAAATCCACGTTATTTAACCGTCTAACTCGCACCCGAGATGCGCTGGTTGCGGATTTCCCGGGTCTGACTCGTGACCGTAAGTACGGTCGTGCGGAAGTTGAAGGCCGCGAGTTTATCTGCATTGATACCGGTGGTATTGATGGCACTGAAGACGGTGTCGAGACGCGTATGGCGGAACAGTCGCTGCTGGCGATTGAAGAAGCCGATGTGGTGTTGTTCATGGTTGATGCGCGAGCAGGGCTGATGCCAGCCGATGAAGCCATCGCCCAGCATCTGCGCTCTCGCCAGAAACCGACGTTCCTCGTTGCCAACAAAACTGACGGACTTGATCCTGACCAGGCGATCGTCGATTTCTATTCACTGGGTTTAGGTGAAATCCACCCGATCGCTGCATCCCATGGGCGTGGTGTACTGAGCCTGCTGGAACACGTGCTGCTGCCGTGGATGGATGATGTTGCTCCGCAGGAAGAAGTCGATGAAGACGCGGAGTATTGGGCAAAGCTTGCAGCCGAAGAAAACGGTGAAGAAGAGCCGGAAGATGATTTCAACCCGCAAGACTTGCCGATCAAGCTGGCTATCGTTGGCCGCCCGAACGTAGGTAAGTCTACACTCACTAACCGTATTTTGGGTGAAGATCGTGTTGTCGTTTATGACATGCCGGGCACGACGCGTGACAGCATCTATATTCCGATGGAGCGCGATGAGCGTGAGTATGTACTGATTGATACTGCGGGTGTTCGCAAACGCGGTAAAATCACTGACGCAGTAGAAAAATTCTCCGTTATCAAAACGTTGCAGGCGATTGAAGACGCCAACGTGGTGATGCTGGTGATTGACGCTCGCGAAGGTATTTCCGATCAGGATCTGTCGCTGCTGGGCTTCATCCTCAATAGTGGGCGCTCACTTGTTATTGTGGTGAACAAATGGGATGGCCTGAGCCAGGAAGTTAGAGAGCAGGTAAAAGAGACGCTGGACTTCCGTCTGGGCTTTATCGACTTTGCCCGCGTACACTTTATTTCTGCCTTGCACGGCAGCGGTGTAGGCAACCTGTTTGAATCTATCCGTGAGGCTTACGACAGCTCAACGCGTCGCGTGAGCACGGCGATGCTGACCCGTATCATGACGATGGCGGCAGAAGATCACCAGCCGCCGCTGGTGCGTGGTCGTCGCGTGAAGTTGAAATATGCCCATGCCGGTGGTTATAACCCGCCAATCGTGGTGATCCACGGTAACCAGGTGAAAGATTTACCGGACTCCTACAAGCGTTATCTGATGAACTACTTCCGTAAGTCGCTGGAAGTCATGGGGACGCCGATCCGCATTCAGTTTAAGGAAGGGGAAAACCCGTATGCCAACAAACGCAATACGTTGACCCCAACCCAGATGCGTAAGCGTAAGCGTCTGATCAAGCACATCAAGAAAAGTAAGTAATCTGCTCACCCTCTCCGTTCCGGGGAGGGTGTCATCAACAGGAATGTGAGGAGGATGTATGGAACTCATTTGTCCCGTCTGTCACCAGGCACTGGAACGCAATGGCGAAACAGCGCACTGTGCGTCATGTGAAAAAGATTTCAAACTGGAAGCACGCTGCCCGGATTGCCATCAGCCCCTGCAGGTTTTAAAAGCCTGTGGCGCGGTGGATTATTTTTGCCAGAATGGTCACGGTCTTATTTCAAAAAAACGGGTTGAGTTCGTCATTAATAACGAGTAACGCGATTACTGACTCGCGGGCTTACGTTTTCGGGGAGCTTTCACTGGCTTAATGTCGGTTATCTGGCTCTCCACCCAGCCATCTTTCAGGCGAGTGGTCATTGTTTCTCCTGCCTTCACCTGCTTAACCTGCTTCAGCACCGCGCCATCGGCAGTGCGGGTCACGCTATAACCACGCGCCAGTGTAGAAAGTGGACTGACGGCCTCAAGGTGGGTCACGGCGTTACCGAAGCGTTCACGCGTGGCGCTCAGCTTCGTTCGGAACGTTTCCGCCAGGCGATATTCCAGCTGCTGGATACGCGTTTGGGCACGATGAATTCGCGGTTGCGGACTCTGCTGATTCAGGCGTTGAGCAAGACGTTGCTGTTGCGTTGACGCGCGTTTGAGCTGGTTCTCCAGGGCAAAACGCATCCGTTTTTGCAGACGCTCCAGCGTGGTTTGCTGGCGCGCCAGTCGTAGCTGTGGATGCTGCTGCTGTAAGCGGTGATGGAGCTGGGTAAAACGGCGGGCGCGGTTGGCGAGATAATAATCCATCGCCATCTCCAGCCGCTGCTGTGCAGACTGCACCTGGCGCAGTAATTCTTGCTGATTTCGACTGACGATTTCCGCAGCAGCGGAAGGTGTCGGTGCCCGCAGGTCGGCAACAAAATCAGCAATCGTGACGTCGGTTTCGTGGCCGACGGCGCTGACCACCGGAATCTGGCTTGCAAAAATGGCCCGTGCAACGCGTTCGTCGTTGAAGCTCCATAAATCTTCCAGCGAACCGCCGCCACGCCCGACAATCAACACGTCACACTCGTTGCGGGCGTTCGCCAGTTCAATGGCGCGGACGATTTGCCCCGGTGCGTCATCGCCCTGTACGGCCGTTGGGTAAATGATCACCGGCAGTGACGGATCGCGACGTTTCAGGACGTGGAGAATATCGTGCAGCGCAGCCCCGGTTTTAGAGGTAATCACCCCTACGCAGTGTGCGGGGGAGGGAAGTGGTTTCTTTAACTGCTGATCGAAAAGACCTTCAGCCTGCAACGTTGCTTTTAGCTGCTCATATTTCTGCTGAAGTAACCCTTCACCCGCGGGCTGCATGCTTTCGACAATAATTTGATAGTCGCCGCGTGGTTCATAAAGCGTAATATTGGCGCGCACCAGAACTTGCTGACCGTGCTGTGGACGAAAGGTGACGCGGCGGTTGCTGTTGCGAAACATGGCGCAGCGGACCTGGGCGGTGTCGTCTTTTAGCGTGAAGTACCAGTGACCGGAAGAGGGCTGGGTAAAATTTGAGATTTCGCCGCTGATCCATACCTGCCCCATTTCCTGTTCAAGTAACAAACGAACCGTCTGGTTGAGGCGGGTGACAGTAAAAATTGAGGTGGTTTGAGCGGATAACATGTGAGCGGGATCAAATTCTAAATCAGCAGGTTATTCAGTCGATAGTAACCCGCCCACAGAGGAGCGCAAGTATTATTTGCAAAAAAGTGTGGAAGCAATCGGTTCCGCTCTGTATAATGCCACGGCAATATTTAACCACCCCCAGGTCAGAGATATTGCCCATGCTACGTATTGCTAAAGAAGCTTTGACGTTTGACGACGTCCTCCTCGTTCCCGCTCATTCTACCGTTCTGCCGAATACTGCCGATCTCAGCACGCAGTTAACGAAAACCATTCGCCTGAACATTCCTATGCTCTCTGCAGCAATGGACACCGTGACGGAAGCGCGTCTGGCGATTGCCCTGGCGCAGGAAGGCGGCATCGGTTTTATCCACAAGAACATGTCTATTGAGCGCCAGGCTGAAGAAGTTCGCCGCGTGAAAAAACATGAGTCTGGTGTTGTGACCGACCCACAGACTGTCCTGCCTACCACCACGCTGCGTGAAGTCAAAGAGCTGACCGAACGTAATGGTTTTGCCGGTTACCCGGTCGTCACTGAAGATTACGAACTGGTTGGCATTATCACCGGTCGTGATGTTCGTTTTGTGACCGACCTGAACCAGCCGGTGAGCGTATACATGACGCCGAAAGAGCGTCTGGTCACCGTTCGTGAAGGCGAAGCCCGTGACGTAGTGTTAGCGAAAATGCACGAAAAACGCGTTGAAAAAGCCCTGGTAGTTGACAGTGGTTTCCATCTGCGCGGCATGATTACCGTAAAAGACTTCCAGAAAGCGGAACGTAAACCGAACTCCTGTAAAGATGAGCATGGCCGTTTGCGCGTTGGCGCTGCAGTCGGCGCGGGCGCGGGCAACGAAGAACGCGTTGATGCGCTGGTGGCTGCCGGTGTTGACGTGCTGCTGATCGACTCCTCTCACGGCCATTCCGAAGGCGTTCTGCAACGTATTCGTGAAACCCGTGCAAAATACCCGGATCTGCAAATCATCGGTGGCAACGTGGCGACTGGCGCTGGCGCACGTGCGCTGGCTGACGCTGGCGTGAGCGCGGTGAAAGTCGGTATCGGTCCTGGTTCTATCTGTACGACTCGTATCGTTACTGGCGTCGGGGTTCCGCAGATCACTGCCGTATCTGACGCGGTTGAAGCGCTGGAAGGTACTGGTATTCCGGTTATCGCAGACGGCGGTATCCGTTTCTCAGGTGATATCGCGAAAGCGATCGCAGCAGGCGCGGCTGCCGTGATGGTCGGTTCCATGCTGGCAGGTACCGAAGAATCCCCGGGCGAAATCGAACTGTACCAGGGTCGTTCTTACAAATCTTACCGCGGTATGGGTTCCCTTGGCGCGATGTCCAAAGGTTCCTCTGACCGTTACTTCCAGAGCGATAACGCCGCTGACAAACTGGTGCCGGAAGGTATCGAAGGTCGCGTTGCCTATAAAGGTCGCCTGAAAGAGATCATTCACCAGCAGATGGGCGGCCTGCGCTCCTGTATGGGGCTGACCGGTTGTGGTACCATTGACGAGTTGCGTACCAAAGCAGAGTTTGTACGCATCAGCGGTGCGGGCATTCAGGAAAGTCACGTTCACGATGTGACGATCACCAAAGAGTCCCCGAACTACCGTCTGGGCTCCTGATTTTCTTCGCCCGACCTTGTGTCGGGCGATTTATTTAATCTGTTTCACTTGCCTCGGAATTAGCGTCAATGACGGAAAACATTCATAAACATCGCATTCTCATCCTGGATTTCGGTTCTCAGTACACTCAGCTGGTGGCGCGTCGCGTGCGTGAACTTGGCGTTTACTGCGAACTGTGGGCATGGGATGTTACGGAAGCACAAATTCGCGAATTCAATCCAAGCGGCATCATCCTTTCCGGCGGTCCGGAAAGTACCACTGAAGACAATAGCCCACGCGCACCGCAGTACGTGTTTGAAGCGGGTGTTCCGGTCTTCGGCGTTTGCTATGGCATGCAGACCATGGCAATGCAGTTGGGCGGTCATGTTGAAAGCTCTAACGAACGTGAATTCGGTTACGCGCAGGTTGAAGTGAAAACCGACAGCGCCCTGACGCGTGGTATTGAAGATTCCCTGACCGCAGAGGGTAAACCGCTGCTGGATGTGTGGATGAGCCACGGCGACAAAGTGACCGCGATTCCGGCTGACTTTGTCACGGTCGCCAGCACCGAAACCTGCCCGTTCGCCATTATGGCCAATGAAGAAAAACGCTTCTATGGCGTGCAGTTCCACCCGGAAGTGACTCACACGCGTCAGGGCCTGCGTATGCTGGAGCGCTTTGTGCGCGACATCTGCCAGTGTGAAGCGCTGTGGACCCCGGCGAAAATTATCGACGACGCCGTTGCCCGCATCCGCGAGCAGGTGGGCGACGATAAAGTGATCCTCGGTCTTTCCGGTGGCGTGGACTCCTCTGTCACTGCAATGCTACTGCATCGCGCTATTGGCAAAAACCTGACCTGCGTCTTCGTGGATAACGGTCTTCTGCGCCTGAACGAAGCCGAGCAGGTGATGGACATGTTTGGTGACCATTTCGGTCTGAACATCGTTCACGTGGAAGGCGAAAAACGCTTCCTCGATGCGCTGGCGGGTGAAAACGATCCGGAAGCGAAACGTAAAATTATCGGCCGCGTCTTTGTTGAAGTCTTCGACGAAGAAGCTCTGAAACTGGAAGACGTGAAATGGCTGGCGCAGGGCACCATCTACCCGGACGTTATCGAGTCTGCCGCTTCTGCGACCGGTAAAGCACACGTCATCAAATCTCACCACAACGTGGGCGGCTTGCCGAAAGAGATGAAGATGGGTCTGGTTGAGCCGCTGCGTGAGCTGTTCAAAGATGAAGTGCGTAAAATTGGTCTGGAACTGGGCCTGCCGTACAACATGCTCTACCGTCACCCGTTCCCGGGGCCAGGTCTTGGCGTTCGCGTGCTGGGCGAAGTGAAGAAAGAGTACTGCGACCTGCTGCGTCGTGCGGATGCTATCTTCATCGAAGAGCTGCATAAAGCTGACCTGTACAACAAAGTGAGCCAGGCGTTCACCGTCTTCCTGCCGGTACGTTCTGTGGGCGTGATGGGCGATGGCCGTAAGTACGACTGGGTTGTTTCCCTGCGTGCTGTCGAAACCATCGACTTCATGACTGCGCACTGGGCGCATCTGCCGTATGACTTCCTGGGCCGAGTCTCCAACCGCATCATCAACGAAGTGAACGGCATCTCCCGCGTGGTGTATGACATCAGCGGCAAGCCGCCAGCTACGATTGAGTGGGAATAATTACGAGTCCCTCTGCTTTGTTCATGCGCAGGAAAAAATGAAATCAACCCTCTGTTTTTACAGAGGGTTTTTTATGTGTGTTATAAATTCCCAGACGTTGAAAATTATGTGGGATAAATATATTTATAAAATCTATCAAATAAAATGACAACATTTAAATGATTTATATATGATGATGGAAATTGCTCAGAAGCAGCACTCTGGTCAATGATTTTGCGCTTTTAGGATATTTTAAATATAGTATTGGAATATCTTTTTCTAACCATAAATAAAGTGAATTATATAAAGCGTTTGGTCTTAGGTGTAAAATCATTATGTATTTAATTATATAACGATGTGCATTTTTCAGATGCAGATGATAATATTTGGTGCTGTCAAAATTTTATTCGTAGTAGTGCTTTTTATTTAGTTTAATAATCCAGCGCTGGTGGTTTAACTCACTATTTTTAGTGTTATTTTTGCTTTAATCTCTCGCTGTTTCTGAATTGAGACGTCATTCATAGTTTCTTCTTTGTCTGTTTCTTCTTCCTTTTCAATTGATGAATGTCAATAAGTCACTTGTGGTGCCTATTTAATGTCTACCTATAAAAGGGTATTTAGGCTTGCCAGGGTATACGATGAAAAAAACAAATAGAATAGTTATATGGATGGTGCTTCTGGGGGCCATTCTTGGGGGGTTTGTTATTTTGGCCGCGCAATGGACATTGCATAAAACGTCCAGCACGGAATTTTGTTTGTCGTGTCATACGATGCAGGCACCTTATGAGGAATATCAGGGGTCCAAACATTTTCAGAACCAGAAGGGGATCCGTGCGGAGTGCGCAGATTGTCACCTTCCGCAAGGTGGTGTGGATTACCTGTTCGCTAAGTTGCGTGCTTCGAAAGATATCTATCACCAGTTCATTACCAAAAAGATCGATACCCCCGAAAAATTTGAAGACCATCGTCTGGAAATGGCGCAAACAGTATGGGCAGAACTCAAAGCCAGTGACTCAGCGACCTGCCGCAGTTGTCACAGTATGGATGCCATGGATCTCGAAGCGCAAAGCGCGGACGCCCGAAAGATGCATGAGATGGGCGCTAAGGAAAAACAAACCTGTATCGACTGCCACAAAGGGGTCGCCCACTTTCCTCCAGAAATAAAAATGGACGATACCGCGTTACAGGGGCTTGAAGCACAGGCGGCCTCAACTCCTGCATCAACGAAAGAGCTCTATGTTGTCAGCGCTGGCGCGCTTGGCGATCTGGCGACGCTTTATCCGGCGACGCAACTGCATGTGCTGAAAACCACCGGAACCTCGCGTCATGTTGAAATTCGCGGTAGCCAGATGCAGGGCAGTGAACAGGTCATTTATTACGCGGCAGGCCAGCGACTTGTTCTTGCCAGTCTGAGTGAAAAAGGACAACAGGCGCTGAACGTACTCTCTGACTGGAAGAAAGATGAGTATGGCAATGCGTGGCGGGACGTCGCGCTACAGGGGGAGTGGAATGCTTCTGCCCTGGCCAGTCGTGAACCGATGTGGGATTACGCGCGTAAGCTCGACAATGTGTATTGCGCAGGTTGTCATGCGCCGATCCCCGCGAAGCACTTTACCCTCAATGCCTGGCCTTCAGTGGCAAAAGGGATGGGAGCACGAACCAACATCAGTGAAAACGAGCTGGATATTCTGAGTCGTTATTTCCAGTACAACGCAAAAGACATGAATAAATAAGCGACAACTCCAGGAGAAATCATGAAACTCACAAGACGTGACTTTATCAAAACGGCTGGCGCGGCAACCGGGACTATGGCGATTTCTTCAATGATCCCGATGCCCGCCTGGGCAGCAGGACCGGGAGGCGGCGCAGTTCTGACAGCGGCGCGCTGGGGGGCTGTTTATGTCGAAGTCAAAGACGGGAAGGTTGTCTCTTCGAAAGGGGCATTACAAAAAACAATTCCTAACTCATTGCAACAGACAGCCCCTGATCAGGTTCATACCAGCGCGCGTATAAAATACCCGATGGTGCGTAAAAGCTATCTGGAAAATCCAGGAAAGGCCGATGGTAAACGGGGAAGCGATCCTTTTGTCCGTGTGAGTTGGGAGCAGGCGCTTAAACTTATCCATGAGCAGCACAGCCGGATCCGTAGCAGCTATGGCCCTGCCTCGGTGTTTGCGGGTTCTTATGGCTGGCGTTCCAGCGGTGTGCTGCACAAAGCACAAACCCTGTTGCAACGTTACATGAGCATGGCGGGGGGCTACGCAGGTCATTCCGGTGATTATTCTACCGGTGCGGCGCAAGTGATCCTGCCTTATGTCGTCGGATCGGTGGAAGTCTACGAACAGCAGACAACGTGGCCGATGATTCTTGAACACAGCCAGGTTGTGGTGCTGTGGGGGATGAATCCGCTCAATACATTAAAAATTGCCTGGAGTAGCACTGACGAGCAGGGACTTGAGTACTTTAATTTGCTCAAAAAATCCGGGAAGAGCGTGATTGCTATTGACCCAATGCGATCTGAAACCATTGAATTTTTTGGTGATAATGCCACCTGGATTGCGCCGCACATGGGGACTGATGTTGCGATGATGCTGGGCATTGCACATACGCTGGTGAAAAAGGGTCTGCATGATAAGGCCTTCCTGGAGAAATACACGACCGGTTATCCACAGTTTGAAGAGTACCTGCTGGGTAAAAGCGATAAAACAGAGAAAACCGCGCAGTGGGCCGCGGGCGTATGCGGTGTACCTGCAGAGCAAATCGAGAAACTGGCGGAAATCTTCTCCGGTAATAAAACCATGCTCATGGCGGGTTGGGGCATTCAGCGTCAGCAGTATGGCGAGCAAAAACACTGGATGCTGGTGACACTGGCTGCCATGTTGGGGCAAATCGGCACGGAAGGGGGCGGCTTTGGTTTCTCCTACCATTATTCTAACGGTGGTAACCCGACGCGTACGGGTGGGGTATTACCTGCAATTTCAGCGAAGATTGAAGGCGGCTCCTCTGCAGGCAATGACTGGGCGGTCTCCGACGCGGTGACGAGCCTTCCTGTCGCACGAATTGTTGAAGCGCTCGAAAACCCGGATGGAAAATATCAGCATAATGGTAAAGAACAAACCTTCCCGGATATCAAAATGATCTGGTGGGCAGGTGGTGGGAACTTTACGCACCACCAGGATACGAACCGCTTAATTAAAGCGTGGCAGAAACCGGAGCTGGTCGTCATTTCTGAGTGCTACTGGACTGCGGCAGCCAAACACGCTGATATTGTTCTGCCGATCACCACATCGTTTGAACGTAACGATCTCACCATGACCGGGGATTACAGTAACCAGCATCTGGTGCCAATGAAGCAGGTTATTGAACCTCAATTTGAAGCGCGCAATGACTTTGATGTGTTTGCCGATTTGGCGGAGATGCTCAAAGCGGGCGGTAAAGCTGTCTATACCGAAGGCAAAGATGAAATGGCGTGGCTGAAGCAATTCTACGACGCTGCGCAAAAGGCCGCGCGTACGCAGCGTGTGGCGATGCCTCAGTTCAATACCTTCTGGCAACAGAATAAATTGATCGAGATGCGCGAGAACGAGAAGAATAACAAGTATGTGCGCTATGCTGATTTCCGCAGCGACCCGGTGATGAATGCACTTGGCACACCAAGTGGAAAGATTGAGCTCTACTCGAAAACGATTGAAGGATATCACTACAAAGATTGTCCGCCGCATGCTTCATGGCTAGAACCAGATGAGTGGAAAGGCTCAGCGGATAAGGATCAGCTGCAGTTGCTGACCGCGCATCCTGCGCATCGTCTGCACAGTCAGCTGAATTACGCTTCACTGCGTAAAGAGTACGCCATTGCTAATCGTGAGCCAGTGACAATTCACCCGGATGATGCGAAGGCTCGCGGTATATCCGATGGTGATTTGGTTCGGGTATGGAACGGTCGCGGACAAGTGCTGGTGGGTGCGCGCGTCAGTGATGGAATCAAACCCGGGATTATCTGCATTCATGAAGGGGCCTGGCCGGACCTGGAGAATGGGATCTGTAAAAATGGCGGCGCTAACGTACTGACTGCGGATATTCCGACTTCCCGACTGGCGAACGGCTGCGCGGGTAATACGTCACTGGTCTACGCAGAAAAATTCACCGGCGAAGCGCCAAAACTGACCGCGTTTGACGAGCCTGCGATTGTCACTTTGTAAACGGTGCATTGTCAGTTTATCTGAACAAAACGGGAGTCTGCGTACTCCCGTTTTTACTGCCCAATGCCAGGGTTGAATAAAAATATATTAAATTACAACGATGTGGGGAGTTTTTAGTCGCGAACAGATTATGACTGTGATGGCGTTTCAGTCGTCAGGGTTGATTGTTGTGATTCTTTTTTATCCTGATGATGATGCCAGGCGCCAATAGAAGAGTAGACGAAACGTCCAAAAAAGAAGAGAAAACTGATAAGCAGTACGATACGTGTCATGCGAGTGTTAAATCGATGTCGTTTTCGCATACTGGTTGCCTGACTCACAAAAGGTTCCTTAGGGTGGGCCCAACGCGTGGGCGATAATGACATTAAGGCACACTGTGGGGCGATGGTCAATTCTTCATTATGTAAAATTACGTCAGTCAATTTATCTTTTAATGTTATGAGAAATAAATTTAATATTTAAATAAATAATAACTTAATGATAAAACAGCAGAAATAAAGGAATAATTAATTAGTGATAAGTGAGTTATTTGACATAAGTCAAATGTTACACGCTGACGATAACTAAAATCTATGCTCCACAATTGTGATGAGTTTTTCATCATTGTTCTGACGTCAGGTGGGATGCCTGTCTGAATAAAGCCTTCAGGAAACGGAGGTTCTGCTGAGCATCTATGAGCCTTAAGAAATTATATATTCGTATCAGAGATAAATGGTGGGCACTGCCTCTTGTCTTGCCCTCTTTGTTATTACCCATATTGAGCAATACCAATACCTTTGCAAGTACTGCAACAGGTAATGTCGTGCTGTTTTATCTGCCTTTGGCATTAATGTTAAGCCTGATGCTATTTTTCGGCTGGGCGGCGTTACCCGGAATTGCAATTGCCATCTTCTGGTATAAATTTTCGCAGGTAGGATGGTATGAGACGCTGCCCATTATCATTCACTTTGTGGTAACGGTAGTGCTCAGTTGGGGAGGGTATCATGTGTTCGCCCCGCGGCGTGGGCATGTCTATCATGGCGATGTGCGATTAGTCTTTCAGCGAATGTTCTGGCAGGTAGTTTTCCCGGCATCGCTGTTTTTAGTCATATTTCAATTTGCCGCCTTTGTAGGAATGTATGATAGCAAACCCCATCTGATGGGAGTCATGCCTTTCAATATTAACGCATTGATTGATTATCAGGCGCTACTGGTCGGAAATCTTGTCGGGGTTCCGCTGTGCTATTTGATCATTCGAATTATTCGAAATCCTTGTTATTTATATGGTTATTTTTCGCAGCTTAAACTACAAATTGATGCGAAAGTAACGAAAAAAGAAATAGCTATCTGGCTGATAGTATTGGGTATGCTGATGGTTTTGTTATGCATGCCTTTAAATGAAGATAGCTCAATACTTAGCACAAACTATACGTTGTCACTCCTGTTACCCGTTATGTTATGGGGGGCAATGCGCTACGGTTATAAATTTATTTCGCCGTTATGGGCGATCATACTCATAGTATCGATAAATTATTATCACCGTTATATGCCGTTGTATTCCGGATACGATACCCAACTGGCTATTACCTCTTCGAGCTATCTGGTTTTTTCATTTATTGTGAATTATATGGCGATCCTGGCGACGCGCCAGAGGATTGTCAGTAGCCGTGCTCGCCGTCTCGCTTACCTTGATCCTGTTGTGCATCTTCCCAATTTACGCGCTCTGAATCGGGCTCTCAAAAGCGCACCCTGGTCTGCCCTCTGCTATTTGCGTGTGCCAGGAATGGAATTACTCATTAAAAATTATGGGATTATGTTGCGCATTCAATACAAGCAACAACTATCCCACTGGATCTCCCCCTTGCTGGCGCAAGATGAGTATGTGTTTCAACTGTCCGGCAACGATTTGGTGCTGCGTCTGAATACCGAATCCCACCAGCAGCGGATAGAAGCACTGGATAACCATATAAAGCAATTTCGATTTGCATGGGATGGAATGCCAATGCAGCCGCAGATTGGGGTCAGTTACTGCTATGTCCGCTCGCCTGTTAACCATATCTATCTGTTACTGGGTGAATTAAGTACCGTTGCCGAACTTTCGATCGTGACAAATACGCCGGAGAATCTACAACGTCGCGGCGCCATGAATTTGCAGCGCGGACTGAAAGACAAAGTGGCGATGATGAATCTTCTGCAACGGGCGCTGGAGTACGATCGCTTTTGTCTGATGGCTCAACCTATTCAGGGCGTTCGCGGTGATGTCTATCATGAAATTCTGCTGCGGCTTAAAGACCAGAACGGCGGGATGATTAATCCCGATATTTTTCTGCCTGTCGCTCATGAATTTGGTTTGTCTTCCAGTATCGATCTCTGGGTTATCGAACATACATTGCAGTTTATGGCGGTGAATCGGCAAAAAATGCCTGCCCGGCGTTTTGCCATCAATCTGTCGCCGACATCAGTGTGTCGTGCCCGTTTCCCCATTGAGGTGAGTAAGCTGCTGACTCATTATCAGGTTGAAGCCTGGCAGCTGATATTTGAGGTTACGGAGAGTAATGCACTTGCCGATGCCGAGCATGCGCAAACGACCCTGTCGCAATTACAGCAACTGGGCTGTCAGATTGCTATTGATGATTTTGGTACCGGGTATGCCAGCTATGCGCGTCTGAAAAACGTGAACGCAAATATTCTCAAAATTGACGGCAGTTTTATTCGCAATATCGTCTCGAACAGCCTCGACTATCAGATTGTGGCTTCCATTTGCCATCTGGCGCGCATGAAAAAGATGTTGGTGGTGGCTGAGCACGTAGAAAGTGAAGAGATACGCAACGCGGTGATCTCGCTGGGTATCGATTACCTGCAGGGTTATCTGATAGGGGAGCCGCAGCGACTGGAAGATACGTTGGAGAAACAAGCGCCGGAGTCCTCCGGCGCCTGAATGAGGATCATGCCGCAATATCGGGCGAGCTTTCTTCTTCTTCAATGGTCAGACGCCAGCCGGTTACGGCTTCCCAGTATTGCTGTTCTCTTTCCAGATCGAGCAAAACCAGCGCGTTCTGGCTGAACCAGTCGTGCGGGAAACGTAAAATCCAGTGACTGTCGTGGGTTATCAGCGTTAGCGTTGGTGGCGTAGTCGTTGCCTGACGCTGATTGTTCAGCAGGACGCCGAGGCGCAACAGCTGGATGAGCGGCAGAAACTGCTTCTTCTTAAACAGTGTAAACCGGGGCAAATCATCCAGTTTTACGCCTTTACGATGGTAACGAACTAAAGTCGCCATCATCATTTGCTGTTCCTGGTTAAAACCGGGCAGATCGCTGTGTTGAAGAATATAGGCGGAATGGCGGTGCAGACCGCTATGGTTGATGTTCAGCCCAACTTCATGCAGCATCGCCGCCCATTTGAGCAAAGCTTCCAGTTGCAGGTTCACCAGTTTAGGTTGCTGCGACTGCCACTGATCATACATCTGCATCGTGGTGTCCAGCACCCGTCTTGCCTGTTCGCTGTCGATATTGTACTGGTTTGCCAGGCTACTGGCGGTACGGCTGCGCACGTCCTGATGACGGAATCGGCCTTCCATTTCATACAAGACACCTTCACGCAGCGCGCCATCGGAAAGACGCAGTTCACGAATGGCCAGCGCGTCAAATACACCGCACAAGATCGCCAGACCCGGTACAAAAACGGCTTTGCGTTCTTCCGAAAGACCCGGAAGACTGAGCGCATCGAATGAGCGATGTTTAAGAACTTCAGCTTTCAACTTATCCAGACGCTCAGGCGTAATAAAACCATCTTTCTCGCCCATTTCCAGCAGCACTTCGTGTGCCGCTTTTATGGTGCCGGAAGCGCCCAGTGCAACGTTCCAGCCCTGGATACGGAACTGCCAGGTCAACGTTTCCAGTTTTTGCGCTGCCGCCATCCGCGCACGCTGGAAGTTCTCCTCGTTAATCACACCGCCCCGGAAGTAGAGCTGCGCAAAGCTGACGCAACCCATACGACGGCTTTCAACCAGTTTCGGTTCGAAGTTCTCGCCAATGACCAGTTCTGTTGAACCGCCACCAATATCGATAACCAGCTTGCGGCCTTTTTCCGGTTGCGTGTGTTCCACGCCCATGAAAATCAGACGGGCTTCTTCGTTACCGGAAATGATTTCAATCGGGTAGGGGATGACCTTTTCCGCACGCTTTAGAAAATCAGTGGCATTCAGTGCCTGACGTAACGTATGGGTCCCGACAATACAGACGCTCGACGGCGCGAAACCTTGCAGGCGTTCAGCAAACAAGGATAAGCAGCTTAAACCGCGTTCCATCGATTCTTCACTTAGCCTGCCGTCTTCACCGAGACCATCGGCCAGATGGACACGCTGTTTCAGCCGACCGATAATTTGCATCGCGCCATCCACAACGCGCGCAATGACCATATGGAAACTGTTTGAACCGAGGTCGACCGCAGCAAACTCCTGCGGTCGGGGTGTCCTGTCATGTATTGGCATAGCGTTAGTCTGGTTGCTCAAGTGATTTGATGTAGTCATAGATCGCCAATTGTGACTGCACTTTACGGCGATTTCCGCGCGGTACATAGCGATTACTCAGTTCTTTATCGATATAACGGGCTTTAACCGTGTCGCTAAACAGAATGTCTATAATATCAAGGACTCGCTGTTTGAGGCGAGGGTCAAGCAACGGCGTGGCAACTTCAATTCGATAATCGATGTTGCGCGTCATCCAGTCGGCGGAGGAGAGATACACCCGCTTATCGCCGCCATTCTCGAAAATATAGACCCGGTCGTGCTCAAGGTAGCGATCCACGATGCTGATCACCCGAATATTGTCGCTGATACCTTCCAGATTGGGGATCAGCGAACACATACCGCGGATCAGCAGGTTAATCTGCACGCCGGAACCGGATGCGGCATACAGTCTGTCAACCAGCCCTTTATCGACCAGGTTATTGAGTTTCAGTGTGATGCCCGACGGTAATCCCTGTTGTGCATTAGAAATTTCCCGGTCGATCATCTCATACAGCAGGCGACGGGAGTTTTGCGGCGAAACCAGCAGGTAATCGAATGTCACCGGACGATAGGGGTTCTCGATAAAATTGAACACCCGACGCACTTCGTTGGTGATCCTCGCATCCGCAGTCAGTAATGAATAGTCGGTATACAGACGCGCTGTTTTTTCGTTGAAGTTCCCGGTGCCGATGTGTGCGTAACGCACCACGTCATCGCCTTCTTTACGCGAGATGAGGAACAGCTTGGCGTGGATTTTCAGCCCCGGCGCAGAGAAGATCACATGGACGCCAGCCTCGGTCAGACGTTTAGCCCAGTGAATATTGGCTTCCTCATCGAAACGGGCCTGCAATTCCACAACCACGGTCACTTTTTTACCGTTATGGGCGGCGTGAATCATCGCGTCAATAATGCGCGAGTCTTTCGCCACGCGATAAATATTAATTTTTATCGCCAGAACACTCGGATCAAAAGAGGCCTGACGCAGCAGTTCCAGCACATGCTCAAAGGTATGGTATGGATAATAGAGCAGCACATCTTGCTCACGAATGGCGTCAAAGCCATTGCGGAACTTTTCTTTATCGAACCAGATATGGCGCTGCCGCGGTAGCGGTTTATTCACCAGGTTGGCTTTGCCCACATTGGGGAAATTAATAAAGTCTTTGAAATTATGGTAACGCCCGCCGGGAACAATCGAGTCATAGCGGGAAATGGTCAGTTTTTCGCGCAGAACCTCCACCAGCGCATTAGGCATATCACGTTGATAGACAAAACGAACCGGCTCTGCTGTCAGACGTTGCTTCAGGCTGGAGGACATCAACTCCATCAGACTGGATTCCATTTCGTGCACCAAATCGTATTCGGCGTCACGGGTCATCTTCATGGAATACGCATTGAGGGCATCGTAATCAAAGAACCCTTTGAAGATATCGTCGAGGCAGTAGCGCAGAATGTTATCCAGCAAAATCATCGGTTTGCGACGACGTGGCGCTTCCGGCGGCAGATTCACAAAACGAGGAACCTTGTCGGAAGGAATTTCCAGTAGCGCGTAGCGGATGGAATCTCCGCGAATAATCTCCACCGCCAGATAGGTGTAATCGTCCTTCAGAAACTGAACTAAATCCGTCTCCCGGTTGATCAAAATCGGCGTAATGTGTTGGCGAAGATAGTGTTTAAAGTAGTGGCGCAACCAGTCTTGCTGGTTTACCGACAGCTGGCGTTCGTTAATCAGGAAAATTTGATTACGCGCCATCTCCAGCAGTAATTCGTTGTACAGACCGTCAAATTCTTGATCGGCTTTCAATACGCGGGACTGGATTTTGCCTAACAGGTGACGAGAATGAGAATTTGAACCCTGTTCTTCACTAATAATGATGCGACGCTTTAATTCGGCAAAGCGGACTTTGTAGAATTCGTCAAGATTATTGGAATAGATGCCTAAAAAACGCATCCGTTCAATCAGCGGGTTTGATTTATCCGCTGCTTCCTGGAGTACGCGTTCATTGAACGCTAACCAGCTCAGTTCTTTCTCGATGTATAGCTTTTCCTGACCCATTACAACTTTTACTCCGTTTCAATCACGGGACACTGCCGGGTTATTATGGCGAGCATTAGTGTCAGATGTCCAACTGCGCCAGAAGAGTATGACAATAAACCGTCTGTGGCATGTGAGCAACTGACGCATTTTTGCGAAAAGGATGGGGAGACGAACGAGAGATAATGGAGCCGTTCCCCGTCAGTGGTTACTAACGGGGAACAGAGAGACGTTACTCGTCTGATGCGTATCCCTGAGGAGAGAGTTTGATGCCGTCAAGCCATGCTGCGTTTTCGCGCATTTCAAGACGCCCATCGACAAACCAGCTAACCACTAACGGGTAAATTGCATGCTCCTGCACCTGAACGCGTGCGGTGATGTCATCCTCGCTATCGCCTTCAAAAACCGGAATTTTAGCCTGGAGAATGACCGGGCCGCCATCCAGTTCATCAGTAACAAAATGCACAGAAGTGCCGTGCTCTTCGTCGCCGTTTTCCAGCGCCTGACGATGCGTATGCAGGCCAGGGTACTTTGGCAACAGGGACGGGTGAATATTGAGCAAACGCCCTTCGTAGTGCGCGACAAACGCCGGACTGAGGATTCGCATATAGCCTGCCAGTACCACCACATCGGGGGCATAAGCATCAATTTCCCGCATCAGTTCGCGATCGAACGCTTCACGGTTGGCAAATTGACTGGCGGTCAGCGCATGCGCTGGAATGCCTGCTTCCCGGGCACGTTCAAGGCCGAACGCGTCGGCCTTGTTACTGAATACTGCCCTGAGGGTGCCTTTAATTTTCTGCTCTTTGCAGGCGTCGATAATTGCCTGCAAATTGCTTCCGTTACCGGAAATAAGCACCACAATATTCATCATTCAATAACCACACGCTGTTCGGAATCAGAGGCTTTGATGATACCGATTTTCCACGCCTTTTCACCTTTGGCCTTCAGCAGCGTGAGCGCGTTATCGACTTCCGCTTCCGGCAGGGCAATCACCATCCCGACGCCGCAGTTGAAGGTGCGATACATTTCATGCTGACTGACATTACCTGCGGTTTTCAGCCACTCAAAGACGGCCGGCCACTGCCAGGAAGATTCGTCAATCACTGCCTGTGTGTTGTCGGGCAGAACGCGCGGGATGTTCTCCCAGAAACCGCCGCCCGTCAGGTGCGCGATGGCGTGTACATCAACCTGTTCAATCAGCTCCAGGATTGACTTCACATAGATACGCGTTGGCGCCAGCAGATGATCGGCTAACGGTTTGCCTTCGAGTTCTGTTATTTCAGGGTCGCAACCGCTGACGTCGATGATTTTACGCACCAGAGAGTAACCGTTGGAGTGCGGGCCGCTGGAACCCAGCGCTATCAGCACATCGCCATCAGCCACTTTCGAGCCGTCGATAATTTCTGATTTTTCGACCACACCAACGCAGAACCCGGCCACGTCGTAATCTTCGCCGTGATACATGCCCGGCATTTCAGCGGTTTCTCCGCCGACCAACGCGCAGCCAGACTGCAGACAACCCTCGGCAATACCGCTGATCACACTGGAGGCGGTGTCGACATCCAGTTTGCCGGTGGCATAGTAATCCAGGAAAAACAGCGGTTCTGCACCCTGAACGACCAGATCGTTAACGCACATCGCCACGAGATCGATACCAATGGTGTCGTGACGTTTTAAATCCATTGCCAGACGCAGTTTTGTCCCTACGCCATCAGTGCCGGAAACCAGTACAGGCTCACGATATTTTTGCGGCAATGCGCACAGCGCGCCGAAGCCACCCAGACCACCCATCACTTCGGGACGACGGGTTTTCTTCACTACGCCTTTGATTCGATCAACCAGAGCATTACCCGCGTCGATATCAACACCGGCATCTTTATAGCTAAGAGAGGTTTTATCGGTCACTGCTTGGGTCCCCACGCGTTTACTTGCGGTGAAAATTAAATTCGGCGCAATTCTAACAGGGAAAGCAAACGTTTGCGAGCCTGCTTTGCATCGGCATAGAACTGCTGATTTTTTCAACATTTCGCTCTCGAAATTCGGGTTATTTGAACTGCGCCACGAAAATGAACCCGGTTTCATTCTCGTTCTTGAAACCCGCCTGATAAATGCACAGTATCGTAATGAAACCGGTTTCTGTGAGTGTGGCCTGAGACTGCGGACAGCAAATTGCGACGAATGAGGGAAGCGTATGTCTGGATTTAAAGCGAATTTCATGTGGGGAGGCGCAGTGGCGGCTCACCAGTTAGAAGGCGGCTGGCAGGAAGGGGGAAAGGGCGTCAGCGTGGCGGATGTCATGACCGCCGGCGCGCATGGTATTCCCAGAGAGATCACCCCCGGCGTCATTCCCGGTAAGAATTACCCCAATCACGAAGCCATCGATTTCTATCACCGCTACAAAGATGACATCTCGCTCTTTGCTGAAATGGGATTTAAATGTTTCCGCACCTCCATCGCGTGGACGCGTATTTTTCCGTTGGGCGACGAATCCCAGCCGAATGAAGCAGGCCTGCAATTTTATGACTGCCTCTTTGATGAATGTCTGAAACACGGCATTGAACCTGTTATTACGCTGTCGCATTTCGAGATGCCGTATCATCTGGTGACGGAATACGGCGGCTGGCGCAACCGTAAACTGATCGACTTCTTTGTCCGTTTTGCGCAGGTGGTTTTCAAACGCTACCAGCACAAAGTGAAGTACTGGATGACGTTCAATGAAATCAACAACCAGGCCAACTTCCACGAAGACTTTGCGCCCTTCACCAACTCCGGCCTGAAATACCTGCCGGGTGAAGACCGCGAGCCCGTGATGTTTCAGGCGGCGCATTATGAACTGGTGGCCAGCGCGCTGGCGGTAAAAGCGGGGCGTGAAATTAACCCGTCACTGCAAATCGGCTGCATGATCGCCATGTGCCCAATCTATCCGCTGACCTGTGCGCCGAACGACATGATGATGGCGATGAACGCCATGCATCGCCGCTACTGGTTCACCGATGTACACGTGCGGGGGAAATATCCGCAGCATCTGCTGAACTACTTTGCGCGTCGTGGTTTTACGCTGGATATCACCGAAGACGATAAACAGGCGCTGATGCAGGGCTGCGTCGACTATATCGGGTTCAGCTACTATATGTCGTTCGCCACCAAAGCTACGGCGGATAACCCGCAACTGGACTACGACGAAAGCACCAGCCTGGTCTCTAACCCGTATGTGCAGAAGTCCGACTGGGGTTGGCAGATTGACCCGGTGGGGCTGCGCTATTCGCTCAACTGGTTCTGGGATCACTATCAGCTACCGCTGTTTATCGTCGAAAACGGCTTTGGCGCGATTGATGTCCAGCAGGCCGACGGCTCTGTAGACGATCAATACCGCATCGATTATATGGCCGCGCACATCCGTGAAATGAAAAAAGCGGTGGTAGAAGATGGTGTCGATCTGATGGGTTACACCCCGTGGGGCTGCATTGATTTAGTTTCTGCGGGGACGGGCGAAATGAAAAAACGCTACGGCTTCATCTATGTCGATAAAAATAATGACGGTAGCGGGACGTTAGCACGCCATCCAAAGAAATCATTTGCCTGGTATCAGCAGGTGATTGCGTCTAATGGTGAAAAACTGTAATCCGCGCAAATAGCGGTCAGCCCTGGTTGGCCGCTATCCCTTTTCGTTTATGCCCAGCGCTGAGATATTCGTCTGTCGAATATTTGCTCTATTCACGCCAACCCCTCCTATGCTTGATCAACATCAAGTAAATAAATGTTGCCCACTAAAAGAATGGCGGTATAATCCGTCGATTTTTTTTGTGGCTGCCCTATTCAAAGGAGAAAGAGAATGAAGATTGTGGAAGTGAAACACCCACTCGTCAAACACAAGCTGGGCCTGATGCGCGAGCATGACATCAGCACTAAACGCTTCCGTGAACTCGCCTCCGAAGTTGGCAGCCTGCTGACTTATGAAGCCACTGCGGGTCTGGAAACAGAAAAAGTGACTATCGAAGGCTGGAACGGCCCGGTAGAAATTGACCAGATCAAAGGCAAGAAAATTACCGTTGTGCCGATCCTGCGCGCAGGTCTGGGCATGATGGACGGCGTACTGGAAAACGTCCCGAGCGCGCGTATCAGCGTTGTGGGCATGTACCGTGACGAAGAGACGCTGGAGCCAGTACCGTACTTCCAGAAACTGGTTTCTAACATCGACGAGCGTATGGCGCTGATCGTTGACCCGATGCTGGCAACTGGCGGTTCCGTTATCGCCACCATCGACCTGCTGAAGAAAGCGGGCTGCTCCAGCATCAAGGTGCTGGTGCTGGTTGCGGCGCCGGAAGGTATCGCAGCGCTGGAAAAAGCGCACCCGGACATCGAGCTGTACACGGCGTCGATTGACCAGGGACTCAACGAGCACGGATACATTATTCCGGGCCTCGGCGATGCCGGCGATAAGATTTTTGGTACGAAGTAAACGAAAAAATAAAAAGAGCCGACTTTTAGAGTCGGCTTTTTTTTGAATAAAACACCAATAACATACAACACTCAGAGGAAAACACTATGACGCGCCGTGCTATCGGGGTGAGTGAAAGACCGCCGCTTTTACAGACTATCCCGCTTAGTTTGCAGCATTTGTTTGCCATGTTTGGCGCAACCGTGCTGGTGCCAGTCCTGTTTCATATCAACCCGGCCACTGTCCTGCTGTTTAACGGCATTGGCACCTTGCTGTACCTCTTTATTTGTAAAGGTAAAATTCCTGCCTATTTAGGTTCAAGCTTTGCCTTTATCTCTCCGGTTCTGCTGTTGCTGCCTCTGGGATATGAAGTCGCGTTAGGCGGCTTTATTATGTGCGGCGTCCTGTTCTGCCTGGTATCAGTGATTGTGAAGAAAGCGGGGACCGGCTGGCTGGATGTGATGTTCCCGCCTGCGGCGATGGGCGCAATCGTTGCCGTCATCGGTCTGGAGCTGGCGGGTGTTGCTGCAGGGATGGCGGGATTACTGCCTGCCGAAGGCCAAACGCCGGACTCGAAAACCATCATCATTTCTATGGTCACCCTGGCGGTAACGGTATTCGGTTCAGTGCTGTTCCGTGGCTTTATGGCGATCATCCCGATTCTGATCGGCGTGCTGGCGGGCTATGCGCTGTCGTTTGTGATGGGCGTTGTGGATACCACGCCGATTGCACAGGCACACTGGTTTGCGCTGCCGACCTTTTATACTCCGCGTTTTGAGTGGTTCGCCATTCTGACGATTCTGCCCGCAGCGCTGGTGGTTATTGCGGAACACGTGGGTCACCTGGTGGTCACGGCGAATATCGTGAAGAAAGATCTGATCCGCGATCCGGGGTTGCACCGCTCAATGTTTGCAAACGGCCTGTCGACCGTCATCTCCGGGTTCTTTGGCTCCACGCCAAACACCACCTACGGTGAGAACATCGGCGTGATGGCGATTACGCGTGTGTACAGTACCTGGGTTATCGGCGGCGCAGCCATTATTGCGATTCTGCTTTCATGTGTAGGTAAACTGGCTGCCGCCATTCAGATCATCCCACTGCCGGTGATGGGCGGCGTGTCGCTGCTGCTGTACGGGGTGATCGGCGCATCGGGTATCCGCGTATTGATCGAATCAAAAGTGGATTACAACAAAGCGCAAAACCTGATCCTGACCTCGGTCATTCTGATCATCGGTGTCAGCGGCGCGAAGGTGCACATTGGCGCGGCAGAACTGAAAGGTATGGCGCTGGCGACCATTGTCGGGATTGGCCTGAGCCTGATTTTCAAAGTGATCTCGCTGTTGCGTCCGGAAGAAGTCGTACTGGATGCGCAGGATGCGGATCGTCCTCAACACTAACTCTCTGTCCGGGCAGCGACGCTGCCCGGTTCTATCGCGACGGAATTCTGTGGTAAACTCACTGCGATTTTGTGAAATCCTGGGTTGAGGTATCTCTGAACACACCGGCACAGCTCTCTCTGCCACTTTATCTTCCTGACGATGAAACGTTTGCAAGTTTCTGGCCGGGGGATAACGCCTCTTTACTGGCCGCGCTGCAAAACGTGCTACGTCAGGAACATAGCGGATATATTTATCTCTGGTCGCGCGAAGGTGCGGGCAGAAGCCATCTGCTGCATGCCGCGTGCGCCGAGTTGTCGCAGCGTGGCGATGCGGTCGGTTATGTCCCGCTGGATAAACGTACCTGGTTTGTGCCGGAAGTGCTCGACGGAATGGAACATTTGTCGCTGGTATGCATTGATAATATTGAATGCGTAGCGGGAGACGAACTGTGGGAGATGGCGATCTTCGATCTCTACAACCGTATCCTGGAGTCGGGGAAAACCCGTTTACTGATCACCGGCGATCGCCCTCCGCGTCAGTTAAATCTTGGGCTGCCCGATCTGGCCTCTCGTCTGGACTGGGGGCAAATCTATAAACTTCAGCCGCTCTCCGATGAAGATAAACTTCAGGCTTTACAGCTGCGGGCAAGATTGCGTGGTTTCGAACTGCCGGAAGATGTGGGGCGTTTCCTGCTGAAACGACTGGACCGAGAAATGCGTACGCTCTTTGATACGCTGGATCAGCTCGATCATGCCTCTATTACCGCACAACGTAAACTTACGATCCCCTTCGTAAAAGAGATCCTCACGTTGTAATTTTGCCGGGCGGCGGTTCTACCTTACCCGGCTATTCATAGACTCACGCCTGTCGCATATCCTCCAGGAGATGTTCTACCAGCAGGGGAATCGGCCTGCCTGAGGCAACACTCTTCCCGTTTTCCCGCCATAGCGCCGTACCGCTAATATCCAGATGCGCCCAGGGAATTGTCGGCGGGCAAAAGTGGTGTAGCAACCAGGCGGCGGAAGCGCTGATCGCCGCGTTATTGCCGGGCGTATTGCACAGATCGGCAATGGCGCTTTCGGTCTGTTTTTTCAACCGCGCATCAAGCGGTAGCGACCAGACTTCATCTCCGCACTGTTTTCCGGCTACGTTTAGCGCCTGACGCAAAGGTTCATCCTGAGTCATGAGTCCGTTCAGTTCATAGCCCAGCGCTTTCACTACCGCACCGGTTAAGGTTGCCATATCAATAAGATACCTGGCCTGTGGATGTCGCTGGCTGGCCCAGGCAATCGCGTCTGCCAGCACCAGTCTTCCTTCTGCATCCGTATTATTGATTTCCACCGTCAGACCGTTGCAGGCGCGCGCCACGCTACCCGGCTGCATGGCGTCAGGGCCGATGGCGTTTTCAGCCAACGCCAGCACGCCCATAATGCGAACCGGTAAATGTAACTCTGCAACCGTCAGCAGCAACCCCAGCACATTGGCTGCGCCGCACATGTCGTACTTCATGGTGTACATACCCGCGCCTTCTTTCAGCCACAGGCCGCCGGTATCAAACGTAATACCTTTTCCCACATAGCAGCGTACCGGACCCTCGGTGATGCCATCGTAGTGAATGGCAAGCAAACGAGGCGGGCAGGTCGCGCCTTTACCCACGGCATACAGCAGACCCAGACGTTGCTCAATAATTTGTTTTTCATCAAGTACTTCGCAGCGAAGGGCAGGGAATGCGGAGCACTGCCTTTGCGCTTCTGCCACCACGAACTGCGGCGTACAGCGGTCTGATGGAATATCTGCCAGGCGGCGAGCGGCAAGCATGCCATTGGCAATCGCCTGCTGTTGGCGAAATAGCGTCTCTAATCTTTTTTGCTGCGCGGGCAGACAGAGTGCATCTATATGGCAAACTCGCACTGACGTTTGATCGGTCTTTTTGAGCTGTAAATCGCTGAGCCGGTGCGCCTGATTGAACAAAAAACGCAATAACTGCATCAGGACGGTGTCATTGATGTCCGTCACATCAATGACCACACGGGAACTGACAGGCTCTGCCAGCACCGGACGCAACGCGATCAGCAAACTTTCGGTCAGCGGATCGTGCCAGAAGGCTTCGGGGAGTAGCGTAATACGTGCGAACGGGGCGCAACCGAAACACGTATCGGCCGTTTTATCCTGCTGGCGCATTTCGTTGATGAGCGGGGTATCGGGCAGCTGCGGGCAGGATGCGCGTGCAATAAGATGGCTTTCCTGTTGCGTCTCTGTGAGTGAATGAATTAACTGAAAGGTAATCATTATTCTTCCTCTATCGGGGCACGAATTCGCGCAGCGTAGGCCTGCATCCATTCTTCATCGACAGGCTGATAATGCGTCTTTTCACGTTGGCGCTCGGCGCGATAAACGGTAAGCGGATGGTGGGCGGAGGCCACCGTGAATGAAAAGGTTTTAATATTGGTGGCGGCGCCAAACTCACCTTTATTGTTCATACAAACAACGGAGAGATCGCCTACGCGGCCAAAGCGCGACATCAGCTTGTCTTCCAGTTCGAACACCACGGAATCGGCGGCGTGTTGCGGCGTCATCCCCTGCGCCATGCGGCGCACGATTTCATAACTGACGCAGCCTTTCATCAGGTCTTCGCCGACGCCTGTTGCGGTCGCCGCGCCTGTCTCGCTGTCGCAATAGAAACCGGAACCCATGATTGGCGAGTCGCCAATACGTCCGCGTTTTTTCATAAACAGGCCGCTGGTGGAGGTCGCGACGCTCATTGAACCGTGTTTATCAAGCCCGATAATTCCGACCGTATCGTGGCCGTCATAGGGGCTCAGACCTTTATCCAGCGTTTCGCGACAGCGCTTGCGATAATGTTGCATAGCGCGGTCAGTCAGCATGGTTTTGCTCGCAAATCCCTGATTCAGCGCCCACTCGCGAGCTCCCTGACCCACCAGCAAATTGTTATAGCGCTGGCGGCTTAATGCGTGGGCCACCCGCACTGGGTTGGCGATATCGATCAGATTGCCCACCGCACCAAACGCCAGCGTGTCGCCATCCATAAAGGCGGCGTCCAGTTCGACATCGCCATTTTCAGTGGGCAAACCACCGTAGCCGACGGATTTGTAAAGCGGAAAGTCTTCAACGGTGGCAACGGCGTCGACGACGGCTGATGCCGCGTGTTTCCCCGCCGCCAGCGCAGACGCAGACTCCGTGACGCCCTCAAGCGCCATTCGCCAGGTGGCGATAATTCCCCACATGGTTTACTCCTGTTTAGCCAGCGTGGCTTCGGTTTGCGTAAGAGACGAGATTTCTGCAGCCCGGTATTGCTTGTCCAGAATACGCAGGAAAGGCAAATACAGCATGGCGCCAATCAGCAGGTTGATAAGCTGCATAATGCTGCCGCTGATATGCCCGGTAACGATAAAGCCGCTGATGACCGGTGGCAGCGTCCAGGGGATAAACACCCCGGTCGTCACTGCCACCATGCCTATTTTCATGGCCGCATACTGGATAGTCACCAGCACCAGCGGTACCAGATTGAATGGAATCAGCATGATCGGGTTCATGATCACTGGAAGTCCAAACAGAATCGGTTCATTGATATTGAACAGTGATGCGCCTGCGCCCAGTCGGGCCACTTCCCGCATATTTTTGCTACGGGCGAAAATCAACATAGCGATAACCAGCGACAGCGTCGCGCCCGCACCGCCCATCCAGATCATGTCAAAAAACTGTTCGGTGATAATGTGCGGCGGCGTGATGCCCGCCTGAATCGCGGCGATGTTATCGGTCTGATTTTCCATCCATGACGGACGAATGATGCCGTTGACCATCGAACCAGAGTTGATCCCCACTGACCACAAAATGGTAATGCTAAATACCGTCAGCAGTGCGCCAATGTAAGAGGTGCCGAAATGGCGTACTGGGGTGGCGACGACTTCGTAAATAAACTGATGAATTGTCTGGTAATGGGTGTTCTGGAAGAGAATACGAATGGCGAGCACCAGAATCATCACCAGCAATGCCGGAATCAGCGCGGCGAAGGACTCCTGCACGGCTGGCGGCACGCCATCGGGCATTTTGATCACCAGCTTTTTACGTTTCAGCCAGCAGAACAGCTCTGTCCAGAGCAGCGAGCCAATCATGGCCACGAACAGCCCTTTGCTGCCGATCCACTCAACCGGCATTACCGTAATCCCGCCGTTTTCAGCGACTTTCATAAACGGGGTGAGGATAAGAAAACTGACCAGCGACAGAATCCCGCAGGAGAGACGGTCATCACCATAATATTCGGCCAGTCGGAAGCCGACCAGAAAACAGATAAACAGCGACATGGTAGAGAAAACGGCATTAAACGGGATCTCAACGATGTTGCCCCAGTTTTCGCCAAAGGTGCTGGACATGAAATGCTGATAGCCCTCATTGGGAAACGACGAGATCACCAGCAGGATAGAACCGACGATAATAAATGGCATGAACGAGACGTATGCGCCGCGAATCGCACCTAAATGACGCTGCTGCGCCGTTTTTGCTGCGATGGGCATCAGTTTCGCTTCAAGAAATCCCAGAACATTGTTCATTGTGAACTCCGTACAAGATCAAGTGACGTGATGTGTGTTATGTCTGCGGATTATCAGTGAAGCATGGCGGCTGAAAGGTGAATCAGGTCACAATGTAATCGCTGTATTACTATAAATCTCACATGATTAGTTACGTAAATGCGGAAATTCTTACGATGGAAATCAAATTACACGCCAATGCCACGACCACACCACGTATTCGCCGTTATCTCCAGAATTCGGATAAAAGTGACAGAGAACTCGCCGCTGAGCTTGGCATATCGGTGACTACCGTGAGGCGCTGGCGTTGCCGCGAGGAGGTTTTAGACAAAAAAACGACGCCCGCTGTGATACACAAAGTGATGAGACAAGAACAGGTGTCTCTGGTCAATGCATTGCGTGATTTGTCGGGCGCGCCACTGGATGAACTGCTGTTGCTGGTGAATGACGTGTTGGGGATACCGGTCTCCCGTGCGACGCTGAACCGGTATTTAAAACCGGTGGCACCTAAACACCGGGACGCGCCGTTACAAGGGAAAAAAGCGTTAAAAGCGGGGCTGTTGCCACATCACCTGGAGGTGCATCACCTTCTGCTGTCATTGCATATGGACGATGGCGGCGAGCATCATTTGCTGTGGGCGCGTGAACCGTTAAGCGGATGGTGTTTTGCCAGACTGTATGCCGGGATCTCACCGCAGCGCGTGGTGAACTGGCTGGAAGAATTACTGAGTGAATGTCCTGCTGATATACAATCTATTGAGACTTTTCTTTTTGAAGCTGACAACGCCAGCGTGAGAAGCGTGCTAAAGCTGCGTGGAATTGAGCACAAAATCAATCCAGGTTCACCCGTCAGGGCGCAGGTGACTGTTCCGTTAATGACGATAATTCCGCGATTGCAAACAGAATCTGCCAGTCAGTTACTGATTCAGATATGCGATTTTTATAACGCAGGGCGGGCGCAAAAAAAATTGGGCGATAAGACGCCGCAGGCTTTTCTTGAAGCGCTGCGGCATGAGGATTAGCGGACGATGTCCAGTACCTGTTCTGGCGGGCGACCGATACGCGCCTGGCCGTTGGCAACCACAATCGGGCGTTCCATCAGTTTCGGGTTCTCTACCATTGCCTGAATCAGCGCCGCTTCGCTCAACTGGCTGTCTGCCAGGTTGAGCGAAGCATATAGATCTTCTTTCTGGCGCATGAGCTCACGTGCGCTGGACATTCCCAACATCCGTAACAGTTCACGCAGGGTAGCGGCATCAGCGGGGCTTTCCAGATAGAGCACCACTTCCGGCTCGACGCCGTTTGATTTCAGCAGGCTAAGCGTCTCGCGGCTCTTCGAGCAGCGAGGATTATGGTAGATTTTTACCGTGTCAGACATGAGTTCTCCTTTTACATCTTTTCATACGGCTTGAAGCGCTGCTGTAGCTGGCGCAACTGGTCGATGCGGGCATCGTAACGCGCCTGCTGCTGACTCCCCAGTTTGACCTGAGAGCTTGCGTTGCTGAGCATGGTGATCGCCTGATCCAGACGTCCCGACAGTGCATACACTTCAGCACGCGCAGCCAGTTCTTGATCGCGGTTATTTATCGCCGCTTCCACCTGCGCCAGCAGGTCCCAGCCGTTGCTGTCATCTTTATTATTGAAGGTATAGCGATTGAGTATGGTTGCGGCCTCTTTCGCTTGTCCTCCCTGCAACAAGGCATTGGCCAGGTTGAGTTGCAGGACGGGGTTAACGCGCAGATCGCGGGCGCTTTTCAGCCGGTTAATGGCGTCGTTGGGTTTCTTCTGACCGAGATCGATATCGGTTGCCAGGTCGAGATACCACGCATTGTTCGGCTCTGCGCTCAGCAATGGCTGCAGCGTTTTACGCGCCTCGTCATATTTATTGGCTTCCATCGCCTGTAACGCTTTGCCGTATTGCGCAGCGCGTTGCTGACGAACGTTGCCTTTGCTCCATTCATCCAACAGGTCGCTGGTTAACTGGTTGCGCCCTGAATTGTACATCCCCAGCGTACGCGCTTTCGCCAGATAAAAGTCTTCTGAAGATTGCACTACGTTTGGTCGCATCTGGTTCGCACGGTTACGGGCGTCCGCGAGACGGCTTTCCGGCAAGGGGTGGGTGAGCAAAATTTCAGGCGGTCGGGTGGAGTAACGTGCCTGATCGAGCAGTTTTTCCAGGAACGTCGGCATCGCCTGGGGATCGAAGCCCGAACGTTGCAGAACCTGAATACCGATACGATCGGCTTCCTGCTCGTTTTGCTGCGTGAAGCTGATCATCCCCTGGCGCGTACCTGCCAGAGTCCCGGTGAGCGCCGCCATACCCGCCTGCGGGCTGGCCATCGCCAGTAATATTGAGCCTAACGCGCCAACCCAGGTGAGCGGGGCGCTACGCTGTTGATCTTCCATCGCACGCGCCAGGTGACGCTGGGTCACGTGAGAGATTTCGTGCGCCATAACGGAGGCCAGTTGGCTTTCGTTGTCGGAATAGCGAAAAAGCGCAGAATGCAGAACGACGTTGCCGCCGAAGAAGGCAAAGGCGTTTATTTCGTCGTTATTAATCAAAAAGAAATGGAAGGGAGTTTTCACCGAGTCGGCATGAGAGACCAGGCGCATCCCGAGGGTATTGATGTACTGTACCAGCAGCGGATCGTTAATCAGCGGCGCGCTGCCTCGCAGCTGGCGAACATAATAATCGCCCATCTGCATTTCCTGACCGATGGAAAGCGTGCTGGCTGCCGAGGTCCCCATATCGGGCAGTGTGTCCGTTGGATCTGCAAACGCGGGCGCTATCTGACCGAGGGTCAGCGCAGCGATGAGGGTAGCAACCAGGTTTTTTTTAAACTGCCTGAACATGACCTCTGTCCTGTATTCTTTGAGATAGCCATTTGACCGATGCTGCGAAATATCGTTCCCGCTTCGGTGACATTGGGAGTGTAACTGCGAAACCCGTCAATGAACACCCGGACCAGGACGCTTCTCAGTTTCCTGAATCAGCCATAAAAAGCGAAGTCTTTTTTGAGACATTTCGATACAATTCGGGATCACAATCCCGCTATTGAGTTCAGGGAAGGGTTTTTATGCTCGAAATGTTGATGCAATGGTATCGCCGTCGCTTTAGCGACCCGGAGGCGATTGCTTTGCTGGTTATTCTGGTGGCTGGTTTTAGCATCCTGTTCTTTTTTAGTGGGCTTTTAGCGCCGCTGCTGGTGGCGCTTGTGCTGGCTTATCTGCTCGAGTGGCCGACAGTGCGTCTGGAGGCCATTGGCTGTTCCCGGCGATGGGCGACCTCGATTGTGCTGGTGTTCTTCGTCGGCATATTGCTGTTGATGGCATTTGTGGTGATGCCGGTGGCGTGGCAGCAGGGGATCTATTTAATCCGCGACATGCCGGGCATGCTGAATAAGCTCTCCGATTTTGCTGCGACATTGCCGCGTCGCTATCCGGCGCTGATGGATGCCGGGATCATTGATGCAATGGCGGAAAATTTGCGCACCCGAATGCTCTCAATGGGCGATTCGGTGGTGAAATATTCGCTGGCGTCACTGGTGGGGCTGTTGACGCTGGCGGTCTATCTGGTGCTGGTGCCGCTGATGGTTTTCTTCCTGATCAAAGATAAAGATCAGATGCTGAATGCCGTGCGTCGGGTTTTGCCGCGAAATCGGGGTCTGGCAGGCCAGGTCTGGAAAGAGATGAACCAGCAGATTACCAACTATATTCGCGGCAAAGTGCTGGAAATGGTGGTCGTTGGCGTGGCGACATGGCTTGGCTTTTTACTGTTTGGCCTGAACTACTCATTGTTGCTGGCGGTCCTGGTCGGATTCTCAGTGCTGATCCCCTATATCGGCGCATTTGTGGTGACGATTCCGGTGGTGGGGGTGGCGTTGTTCCAGTTTGGTTTAGGAACGGAGTTCTGGAGCTGTTTTGCCGTGTACCTGATTATTCAGGCGCTGGACGGCAATCTGCTGGTGCCGGTGCTGTTCTCTGAAGCCGTTAATCTTCACCCCTTAGTGATTATTTTGTCGGTGGTCATTTTTGGCGGTCTGTGGGGATTCTGGGGCGTCTTTTTTGCCATTCCACTGGCAACGTTAATCAAAGCGGTGGTTCACGCCTGGCCAGATGGACAGACCACGCTCGAAGAGTAATCTTTAGCCCATAAAATAGCCCGGCGACGATATGCGCGCTGGGCTACCCTTCATCTCTCTGTACTTGCGTTAATATTTAGTGTTTATCTTTACGCAAATAAATGATCCAGTACGTCACGCTGACCAGCAAACCACCACCGATAATATTGCCGATGGTCACCGGGATCAGATTATCGGTAATGAAATTGCTCATTGTTAAGGCCGGAAAATTATCCGCGGTGGTTTGCGTAAGATTCCAGAATGCGTCCGGCGAAAAATTGCGAATCAGCATAGCCAGAGGGATAAGAAACATATTAGCAATACTGTGCTCGAAACCGCTGGCGACAAACATGCTGATCGGTAATAACATGGCGGCAATTTTATCGGTGAGCGAATGGCCGGAATAACTTATCCATACCGCGAGACAGACCATTAAATTACACAGCGTGCCCAGACAAACGGCTTCGATAAAGGTGTGATGCATTTTGTGATCGGCGGTTTGTAAAACGTTTAACCCCCACAAACCGTTGCTGTTCATCGCCTGCCCGGAAAACCAAATCAGGCATACAAAAAAGAGCGCGCCGACCAAATTACCGCAATAGACGATAAACCAGTTGACGATTAATTGCCGCCAGCTGATCAGCCCACTTGCTTTGGCCATGACCGTCATTACTGTCGACGTAAATAGATCGGCACCACAAACGACGACAAAAATAAGACCGAGAGAAAAACAGAGACCGCCAACCAGTTTGGTTAACGCTGTCGCTGGCCCTGCGCCAGTGGTTACGGTGATATAAAAGACAAAGGCAATAGAAATGAACACACCGGCAGTGATTGCCAGAAAAAATGCCAATTCCTTTTTCTTTGTCACCTTATAGACGCCTGCCTGTTCGGTGACTTTTGCCATTTCTGCAGGCATTCTCAAATCTAAAGAAACGCTGTTCTTCATAAGATACTCCTGAATAGCACTGAGATATCAAAGACTGCATACCTTTATGCACAGTGCGTACCAGAGTGAGAGCCTCTTACGAGAATGAAATGTGAATCCCTTCACAGAGTTGCAGCGTTATAAGACCTCACGCGCGGTAATGCCCAGCCGTTGCATACGCGATAATAAGGTTGTGCGTTTCATGCCCAGTCGCGTAGCGGCGCCACGAGGTCCGGCGACAATGCCGTTTGTTTCCCGTAGAACCTGAATAATACGCTGGCGCTCCTCTTCATCATTTTCTGGTGTGGCGGGATTAAGCATTTCCGACATCGGCCCGGAAACGGGGGAGTCGCTTCCCAGCGGCGGCAGTAGCCGGGTCTGGCGGGTATTCAGATGCAAATTCAGGCTATTGCCCCGGGTGAGCAATACCGCACGTTCGATCACGTTTTCCAGTTCACGCACGTTCCCCGGCCAGTCCCAGGTCATCAGTTGACGTAGCGCTTCCGTCGGGATCACGTCAATGTTCCGGTTCATCCGCTTCGCCATCTTTTGCGTAAAGTGTTTCGCCAGAAGCGGAATATCTTCCGGGCGTTCGCGCAGCGGCGGTATCTCAAGGGGAAAAACGTTCAACCGATAAAACAGATCGCTACGGAATTGCCGGTCTTCGACCATTTGCCAGAGATCGCGGTTGGTGGCGGCAATCATTCGCACGTTGACCGGTATTGTTTTGTTTCCGCCAAGACGTTCGATCTCCCGTTCCTGCAGTACACGCAGCAATTTGGGCTGTAACTCGAGGGGAAGATCGCCGATCTCATCGAGAAATAAGGTTCCGCCGTCGGCAATTTCAAAGCGGCCGCGATGGGTGTTGATCGCGCCGGTAAAGGCCCCTTTATCGTGTCCGAACAGTTCACTTTCCAGCAGGCTGGCGGGGATCGCGGCGCAGTTAATCTTTACCAGCGGTTTATCCCGACGCAGACTTAACTGATGGATCGCGCGGGCAATCACCTCTTTCCCCGTCCCCGTTTCACCGCAGATCAATACGGTGCTGTCGCTCTGCGCCACAATGTTGATCTGCGAAAGCAGATCATCCATTGCCTGGCTTTGATAGATAATATTACCGGCGCCCTGGCTGGCGAACAGTTGTTCACTCAGCTGAAAATTTTCCTGTTTCAGGCTCTCTTTCAGGTCCGTCATACTGCGCCAGGCATCGGCATTATCTACGGCGATAGCAACGCGGTCGGCAATATGTTGGAGAAGTTCGCAATTCTCTTCGCTGAACTGCGATCGCGAAGGGTGGGCGAGAAGTAAGACGCCCGGCGTATGGCTGCCAAAGGTCAGTGGCAGAAAGAAGGCGTTTCCGACGTTGTTGTTTTTCAGATCCAGCAGCAGCGGGTCGTGCTCCCACAGAACGGGATCATCTGCCAGATGCAGCAAACAGGCGTGCTTGTCGCGCAGCGTTTGCATCAGCATGATGCTCTGTTCCTGCAGGATAAACTGCAGGCGTTCCGGCTGTTCTTCCTGAGAGAAATCGGTACTCCATGCGCAGAACTTGTCTGTCCGCCGGGTATCCCGCAAAACCATGCTGACGAAAGTAATACCGAAGAAGTGGTTAATCTCTCTGGCAACGTCGTCGATCAGCTCTTCCAGATTTAAATGGGAGAGCACCGAGTTGGTTATATCGACCAGCACACGATGATGATCGCGTTCTTTCGAGACGGTCTGAAGGGATTCCTGCTGGCTCGACTGGGTAAGCATAGATTCCAGTACAGGCGTCATAATGCGAACTAACCAGTTGAATAAGCTGGTGTCCTGGCGGGTAAACGTTCCTTTATCCGTGCGAATGAAGCGCAACTCCGCCATCAGCGTATCGCCGAGCAGCGTGGCGTGTAGCGAAGAGTCGCTGACGTCGCGCAGGTAAGGTTCTTCGACAATCTCGTCGGTTCCATCGTCGAAGCAGCGATAATAAAAGCTGCTTTCCGGGATGTGGAGTTCAATAAGTTGTATTGGGCTGAAGGGCGGGGGGAGCGGAACGAAGGCGTGCAGTATAGAGGCCTTATCATTCTGCCGAGTCAGAGA
The DNA here is from genome assembly GCF_059421685.1 of Citrobacter sp. GW821-FHT02E08. Classification (NCBI taxonomy): domain Bacteria; kingdom Pseudomonadati; phylum Pseudomonadota; class Gammaproteobacteria; order Enterobacterales; family Enterobacteriaceae; genus Citrobacter; species Citrobacter sp. GW821-FHT02E08. The sequence goes on from NZ_JBWKVL010000007.1 coordinate 113,402, forward strand.
GTGCATAAGTGTACTGACTACATCATCCAACAACTTACCTACAGGCGGGGCAAAAATTGCCTCGTCAAACTTTGTCATCAACGGTCCTTTTTACTGAAGAGACATTGGGTGTAGCGAGTGCGTTTCGGTAGCGATCATGGCAACGCGACACTTTACCTTATCCCTTCACTTCGTAATGTTATCCGTCTCACGAGATCTTCCGCGCCATCAGATAAATGGCGGGCTCACGAACAATATCATCCAGCAGATGAATCAATTGGATACTCAAATTACGCCACGGTTCCGCGGCGTCATCGGCGAGGGGGGAGAAGGCGCGGCTGAGCATGTTAACGTGACTGGCATCGATAACAATCTCGTCAAAGCGGAGTACGCCCGACATTTTGCGGCGCGCCTCTTCATCTTCCACTTGCGCTATCCATTGGTTGTAGTCTGCCAGCGGGCAGGTTAATGCCACGTTCAGGCAGTCGATGACACCAACGTGATGGCCTATCGCCAGTGAGTAGTACATGACCTGGCGACTTTTTTCCGGCATGGCGACCGTACTGTCGAGAAACTTCTTTCGCAGCGTCCAGAAGACGATTTCGCCGCGCTGATTAGCCATGTTGCCCCCTGAGAGTCAGTAATAACTGGTGTACGATGTCGGTCAGACGCGGATCGTCAGCCTCTTGTAACCAGCTCGCCACCTGTTGACCGGAAGGATCCTGAGTCAGCACCCGTAAGAGCTGGTCACAGATCTCCCGTCCCTGGCGATAACCCGCCAGGCGGCGCGCCTCTCTCTCCACGGCGATACGCTGAGCGGAAGGGATCTGCGGCCACAGCGGTTGAGACGGTTCGGCTGCGGCATCGACATAATCCACACCATGAATTTTCTGCTGCAGTAATCCCAGCGCCACGGCAAAACCGTGGATCGTAGCGGCTGGCGTGGGTGGACATCCCGGTATCCACACGTCGATAGGCACAATCGTGTCACTGCCTCCCCACACGCAGTACAGATCGTGGAAAATCCCGCCACCGACGCCGCAGGCGCCATAGGAGACACAGATCTTATGGTCTGGCGCGGAGTGGTACGCGCGCAGCGCAGGCATGCGCATTGCACGGGTAACGGCGCCGGTAAATAACAAAATATCGGCATGTCGGGGGGACGCCACCACCTTAATACCAAATCGTTCAGCGTCGAACACCGGGGTGATCGCAGAGAAGATCTCGATTTCGCAGCCATTACACCCGCCACAGTCAACGCGATAAACATACGCTGAGCGGCGAATATCCTTCAGGAGGCGCTGCTTCATTTGTTGTGCCTGGTCGTCCAGCGTAATGGGCTGACTGACGTGGTGGCGATGTGTTGCCGTCAACGAAGTCATTGCTTCTCCTTAATGGCAAAAGATATATTTTCGCAGCCGCCATGAAACAGCGCGGCGCGTTGTTTACACTCCGGGCAGATGCCTGCCTGCTGACGCAGCAATTCCAGGTTTTGCGGCGCATTTTGCTGTTGCACCAGTAACGCGATAGCCATCTCGATCGACTTTTCTGGCGCAAACGGCCGCTGACACTGAGTGCAGTGTTGCAGACGGAACGTTGCGCGGGTGTACAGGTCCGCCTTACAGGTGACCGCCAGCTCGAAGTTTTCAGACAGCCGTATCGCCCGGGTTGGACACACCTCTTCGCAACGACCGCAATAAATACAGCGCCCCAAATAGAGCTGCCAGGTGCGGGTGTTATCCTGCGCGGAGGTTTCCATGGTCAGGGCGTTGGCGGGGCACGCCGACGTACAGGCCGCACACGCGATGCACTGACGTGGGTCCAGCTCCGGCTTGCCGCGAAAGCCAGGGCTGACCTCCAGCGGCGCAAAAGGGTATTTCACCGTGGGCTCTCCAGCCCGCATGATGGTTTTGAGTAATTTCAGCATTTTTCTGTCCTTACTTCAGCGGCGAACGGCTACGGTCAATGCTGTAGCGCTCGATCTCTTTATACGGCACGGTTTTCGACTTGCGCTTACGCACATCAATCAGCGTCACGCGGTCAGTGCAGGAATAGCAAGGATCGAGGCTGCCGATAATCAGCGGCGCATCAGAAATGGTGTTACCACGCAGCATGTAGCGCAGAACTGGCCAGTTCGCATAGGTCGCGGCACGGCAGCGCCAGCGGAACAGCTTCTGGTTGTCGCCGAGCATGCTCCAGTGCACATCTTCGCCGCGTGGTGCTTCTACAAAGCCAAGTGCAAAAGCATGCGGGCGATAGGTGAAGCCTTCGGTGAGCAGCGGCGTATTCGGCATCATGTCGAGGGCGTATTCGATCATCGCCAGCGAGTCGAAGGTCTCTTTCACGCGTACCATCACGCGGGAGAACACATCGCCACCAGGGAAGCTGAACAGCGTTTTCGGGATGTTGGCGTAGTCAGAATACGGGTGGTCAAAACGCAGGTCGCGGGCAAAACCGCTGCCGCGAATCAACGGTCCTACGGGACTAAAGTCGCGGGCAATTTGTCGGTCGAGAATACCGACGCCCTGGGTGCGTTGTTCCATATTGGGGGTCGCGAGCAACATTTCGACGAGATCCGAAACCTCTGCGCGCATCTCCCGAACCAGCTTCAGCGTTTGCAGACGCTGCTCTTTGAGAATATCGCGGCGAACGCCGCCGATCAGGTTGAGACCATAGGTTTTACGCGAACCCGTCAGCAGTTCTGCCATCGTCATCGATTTTTCGCGCACGCGGAAAAACTGCATAAAGCCGGTATCGAAGCCGACAAAGTGGCAGGAAAGACCCAGATTAAGCAGATGGCTGTGCAGGCGCTCTACTTCCAGCAATATCGAACGGATGGTATGCGCACGCTGCGGGACGTGGATCCCAAGCGCATTTTCGACGGACGTGGCGTAGGCCACGCTGTGGGCAAATCCACAAATGCCGCAGACCCTGTCCGACAAAAATGTCACTTCGTTGTAGCCCATCCGCGTTTCCGCCAGTTTTTCCATGCCGCGGTGCACGTAAAACAGGCGATAATCGGCGTCGACGATCCGCTCACCATCAACAAAAAGGCGGAAATGCCCGGGTTCGTCGGAGGTAATATGCAGCGGACCGATGGGGATCACGCGCGCGTCATCGCCACCGTCGTTAATAAACGGATAGGTTTCGCTATCGGTCGTCGGTCCTGGGCGCAGGCGATAATCCATGGCATCTTTACGCAGCGGATGCATATCGTCAGGCCAGTCGTCTGGCAGCACCAGTCGGCGCTGATCGGGCAAACCGACCGGAATAAGGCCATACATATCGCGAATTTCTCGCTCGCCCCAGACCGCAGCAGGGACGCGTGGCGTGACCGATGGGAACTCACGACTGTTGGCATCGACCAACGCCTTCACCACAATCCAGCATTTTTCCGCGCCTTCAATCGAGAGCGCATAGTAAACCGCATAGTGTCCGTTCAGGCTTCGTTCGTCGTTACCAAACAGCACCGGTAGCCAGCCTTCATGCTGGTAGTAAAGATAATGCACGATGTCGGGCAGCAGATTCGTTTTTACCGTAATCGTCACCTGCGTCGGCGTTTGTCGCTCTTCGTCCAGCACCGCGCCAGGAAACTGATTTCGTACTGCGGCCAGACAGGCTTCGCCGCGGATTGACTGGTTATTAACGCTGTCTGAATAATTCACTTTTACTCTCCGGTACCGATGCAGTAGTGGGGTTAACAAAATCACGCCAGCCGTTTAGCTGAATAGGGCGTTCAGAGGAGCCTGAAAGCACGATCGCGGAGGCATTTTCCAGAATTCGGCTTACCGGTTGCGGGATGTGGGTACCCATGACCAGCATCATGACCAGCAGAACCACCATGGGTAGTGTCGTCAGCCAACCCAGTTCACCGCGACTCACCGCCTCTGGCGGGCGAGCAAACAGAACCCGGGCGACCATGCGGATCAGACCCGCCAGCACCACCGTCAGCAGTAGCAAGAGCACGATGGTGAGCACGATATGATCACGGGCAAGACCCGCCGTGACGGTCATAAATTCACTGAGGAAGATATTGAACGGAGGCATGCCTGCGAGCGCCAATGCACCACCCGCAAACAGGACGGCGGTAAACGGCATGATTTTTAGCATTCCGCAGACCACATCAATATTTCGCGTGCCATATTTCAGCAGTACGTTGCCGGAACCGCAGAACAGCAGGGTTTTCGCCAGACTGTGGTTTAACGTGTGCAGCAACGCCGCCAGAATCCCCAGCGGCCCGCCGATACCCAGCGCGACGGCGACCAGTCCCATGTTTTCCACGCTGGAATAGGCCAGCAGACGTTTCATGTCCTGCTGCACGAGAATAAAGAAGGCGGCAACCCCGACGGACAACAGACCGAAGATCAACAGCAGCGTATTGGGGAAATCACTGCCGATGGCGTTGCAGATAATGATGTAATAACGGATCAACACCAGCAGCGCACAGTTAAGCAGTACCGCAGAAAGCAGGGCGCTCACCGGGCTTGGCGCCTCACTATGCGCATCCGGCAGCCAGGCGTGCATCGGGAACAGACCGGTTTTGGTACCGAAACCAATCAGCACAAACACAAACGCCAGCAGCATCAGCGTCGGATCAAGCAGCGTCGCCTGCTTCAACACGTCGGTCCAGAAAATCGCCAGATTAGGATCGGACATGATGCTCGCGGCGTTGGCGTATACCAGAACGGTGCCAAACAGACCGAAAGCGACGCCAACGGTACAGATGATGATGTATTTCCAGGCCGCTTCCAGTGAGGAGCGCTGGCCGTAGATACCCACCAAAAACGCGGAACTGAGGGTGGTGGCTTCAATCGCCGCCCACATCACGATCAGGTTATTGCTGGTCACCACCAGCAGCATCGTGAACAAAAACAAATGGAAGAAACCGTAATAGTTACAGAGCGTAGGCTCGGTGATTTCTCCGTGTTTCACCTCATGATTCATATAACCGATTGAATAGAGGCCCGTGAGAAAACCAATGACACCCAGAATGGCTAAAAACAGTCCACTCAGGCTATCAATATGCAGCCAGCGATGCCCGGCGAAAATCTCGCCTTCGCTCAGCGCTTCTTTTACCGTCCAGAGCGTCAGAATCAGCAGTAATGTGATCCCCACGGTATGAATCAGGGTGACCGCGTTGCGTGCTGACCCGCCCGTCATGCGACAGGCAAAACAGAGCAATGAGATAACCAGTGGCGTCAGCAACAGTAAGGTGAACATGACAGAATGACTCATTTCATTATCCCTTCAACGCAGTCAGGTTGTTCACGTCCAGCGTGCCATGGGTCCGCCAAATTTTTCTGGCCATCAGCACCATCACGATAACGGCGAAAATGGCGTCGGTCGCAATGCCTATTTCGACCAGCTCCGGCGCGCGCCAGGCGATCAGCGCCAGCACCAGATGGGAGCCGTTCTCCATCAGGCAGTAACCGAAAATCTGCCGCAAAATATTGCGTTGGCTGATAATGCACAGCAGTCCGAGGAGGAAATGCCCCAGCGCTACCGCCAGTGCAGGCTTCAGGTCCGCCGCCATCGGTAATTTCACCGGCTGTACGACGAAAGCGCAGAGCAGCACAATGAGTGCAGCCAGTAACGCCATGGTTGCCGGGCCGAACAAGTTCTTCTCTGTGCTGACCGGGGCGATTTTGCGTACGGCAAAACTCATAATCAGCGGCACCATCACCACTTTGGTGACGAAGGCGCTGACCGACCACATCATCAGTTGTTCTGCCGCAAACACCCGCGAGAGCGTCACGAAAATGGACACCAGAACCAGCGACTGGACGGCATAAAAAATACATGAGAGGCGATAGCCTTTGACGCAGATCACCAGAAGTGACGTCAGCATCATCAGTCCCGCCAGATTATTTACGAGCGTTGTTCCCGTCATCCTTCACCTCCTTACTGAAGCCAGGTTGCGGCGATGACGCTGGACACAAGCGACATCACAATCAGTACCATCAACACCAGACGCATTGAGAGCGGCAGCGGCACTGCCTGCGCAACGTCGTCACTCGGTTTGCCCGGCACGACGCGACCAAACCAATAAATAAACCAACCGAAACTGGCGACCGATTCAATCAGCACCAGAACCAGGACAGGTATCAGCAACCAGTACTGACTGGAGAGCATGAAACCGGCGGCGAAAAGCGGGTACTTGCTGAAGAAACCGTTGAATGGCGGTACGCCGGTGATGGCCAACGCCGCCACGCAGAAACCAATTCCCACCAGCGGCAACGTGCGCAATATGCCGCGCAGACGCGGCAGCAGACGTGTTCCGCAGCTATAGCTCAGAGAACCCGCGACCAGGAAGAACAGGCTTTTGGCAAACGCGTGGTTGACGATGTAAGCAATACCGCCCTCGAAAGCGAGATGAGAACCGAAAGTGGCAAGTGACAGTGCGAGAAAAATATAGGCCAGTTGGGTAATGGTCGACCAGGCCAGCAGGCGTTTCATATCGTGTTGCGGCAGATACATCATGAAACCGTAGATAAGCGTTACCAGCGCCATCACCACGCCCGTCCAGCCAATGGCAGGCGGGATCTGACCGCCGTCGAGGATCGCGCGGGCAAAAATGTAGACCCCCACTTTGACCATCGAGGCCGCATGCAGATACGCACTGACCGGCGTTGGCGCTTCCATCGCATCCGGCAACCAGGCCTGGAGCGGCAGCTGTGCCGATTTCCCCCATGCGGCGAACAGAATGCCGCCGTAAACCAGATAGCGGGCGTCACCTTGCACTTCACTCAGCGCGCTGAGCGCAAAGGTGCCGGTCTGTAAAAACAGCGTGGCGGCGGCGAGGTACAACCCCAGTGAGGCGATGTGCGTAATCAACAGCGCCTTTAACGCAGAACGCTGTGATTTTGCTGTCTGGTAGTAGCTGATCAGCGCCCAGGAGCAGCCGCCGGTGATTTCGAAAAACAGCAGTTGCCCCAGAATGGTGGAAGAGAGCACCAGCCCGGACATTGCGCCGATAAAAATCAGCAGAAAGGCGTAATAGCGGTTGCTGCCGTTGTGCGGGTGTTCGCGGTTTTTTTCGGTCAAATAGCCGTTGGAAAAGAGTGAAACCAGCAGGCCGAGAAAAACAACCACAAACAGGATCAACGTACTGACGCGATCGATCACCAGTCCAAACAGCGCGATGTCATTGACGCTCGCCAGCGGAAGAACAACCGTCACTTTCCCGGTCTGGTAAAACATGACCTCCAGCGCCAGCATACTGATCGTCGCCAGTCCGGCAAAGAGCGTCCCCAATGTGGCGGCCTGGCGCTGTGGGGCAAGCGAAACGACCAGCGCGCCGATAAACGGTAGCAGCAGCGTCGTTAGAGCAAGAGATTCCATGGTATGTCGATGCTCCTTACAGACCGGTTAACCAGAAAACATACGACAGCGCGGCGAGACTAAAACCGAGCCAGGTAACGTGGTGCGTCAGCAGGAATCTGCCGCGCGCCAGAGTATTTTCGACGAAAGACGCCAGCACGAAGAGCAGCAGAACTTTGCCCAGTGTCACGACCAGCGAGATCAGCAAGCTGCTGAAAGTCAGGGTTGTTGCGTTGCCAAACGGCAGGAACAGCGAGATGAACAACGCGGCCATCACCACCTGTTTCAGCCCAAGCCCCCACTTCACCAGCGCCAGTCCGGCACCGGAATACTCTGTTAACGGCCCTTCCTGAAGTTCCTGCTCGGCTTCTGCAACATCGAAAGGAATTTTTCCCATTTCAATGAAGCAGGCGAAACCGCAGGCGAGCAACGCCAGCAGTGTGGCGACCGGCGATGCCCAACCTGCCGCCAGTACGTTGCTAATGACGGCGATATGCGTAGAGCCGGCCATTAATGCGATAACGAGCAGAGAGAGGATTAGAATGGGTTCCACCAGGATACCCATCGTCATTTCCCGGCTGGCCCCGATCCCTGAGAACGGACTTCCGGTATCCAACCCGGAAAGGGCAAAAAAGAAGCGGAATAAGGCAAAGAGATAGATAAGAGTGATCAAATCGCCGCCGCCCGCGAGGGGCGACGTACGGATGAAGAGTGGCAACGCCATTGCCACCACCAACATGCTGCTGAGCAATACCCATGGCATGACGCGAAACATCAGACCCGATGAAGAGGGCGCGACTTCCTGACGCTTTAACAGTTTGTTGATGTCGCGGTAGTCCTGCCAGATCCCCGGTCCCGTGCGTGAGTGCATACGGGCGCGGATCTGCCGGGAGATCCCGGTGAACAACGGCGTCAGTGCCAATAAAATGACGGCCTGCAACAACGCAAAACCCGCCAGATATCCGTCGAAGAGTGTGGGTGTCATGGTCGTTTCCTCAGACGGCGATAATCAGTAACAGAATGACCAGCGCAGCCACGACATACAGGCAATACAGGCGGAAATCGCCGCTTTGCAGATACTGTATTTTGTGCGCCAGGCGCTGTGTCATACGAACGATGGGGGCGATGATGTACTCATCCCAGAACGGTTCCGTGTTCCGCGCAGCGGTCGTGGCGTGGAGTAAACCACTGGCGAGCGGTGGTGACGGATCGAGCTGTTTGCGTAACCGATAGAGCGTAGAGAACATCACCCGCAACGGCTGAGTGAAGCTGCCAGCAGAAGGCGCCATCGCACTTTCCCAGCCGTAGCCGCAGGCCCACGCATCCCCGGCACGGCGGAAGTCGCCGCGTCTGGAGCGATAGACCCACCAGTAGAGACCCGGCAGGAGAGGCAAGGCGAGCAGCAACAGGAAAACGGTTGATGGAGTCATCAGGGTTTCATGCATTTCACCCGGGATCAGCGAAATGCCCTCTGCCACAGGCGCGGTGCTGGCCGCCGTAAACGAGAGCACAATCTGCATGATTTGCGGCGCGACCCAGCTGGCGCCAATGCCGGTAAAGACGCACAGCGCGGCGAGCACGATCATCGCCACCACCATCTGCCAGGGCGCTTCCTGCGCCTGCTCCGCTTTTTCGCTGCGCGGTGCGCCGCAGAAACTGATTCCGTAGACTTTAACGAAACACATGGCGGCCAGCGCACCCGTAATGGCGAGCATCACGATGGCGATGGGACCCGCCAGACGCAATGCCACATCGTCAAACCGGGTCATGGCAAATAACGACTGGTAGGTGTACCACTCACTGATAAAACCGTTCAGCGGCGGCATTGCGGAAATGGCCAGACAGCCAATCAGAAACGCACCTGCGGTCCAGGGCATCCTTTTCGCCAGCGCGCCCATTTTTTCCATATCGCGGGTGTGCAAACGCCAGATGATGGCCCCGGCGCCAAGAAACAGCAGACCTTTAAACAAGGCGTGATTGAGCAGGTGAAAGAGAGCGCCCAGCAGGCCGACCGCCGCCAGGATTGGCTGGTGTATCGACAGGCCAATCATGCCGACCCCGACCCCGAGCAAAATAATGCCGATGTTCTCAACGGTGTGCCAGGCCAGCAGGCGCTTAATGTCATGCTCCGCCAGGGCATAAAGTACGCCGAGCACGGCAGACACGGCGCCAAACGCCAGCACGACGATGCCCCACCACAGCGGAATGCCGCTATGCGCGAGGAGATCGATACCGACTTTGAGAATGCCGAAAATACCGATCTTCACCATCACACCTGACATCAGCGCGGAAGCATGTGACGGTGCGGCAGGGTGAGCGCGGGGTAACCAACTGTGCAGCGGTAGCATCCCCGCTTTTGCGCCAAAGCCAAAAAATGCCAGCAGGAAGACGGCAGAAGCCAGACCGGGCGAGAGTGACAATTCCCGGAAGCTGGCGAAGTCGAGGCTGCCGCTTTGTCGCCACATCAGGAAGAAGGCGATCATGATCAGAACTGAACCGGCGTGGGCGATGAAGAAGTAGAGCATGCCTGCGCTGACGGATTCGTCATCCTGTTCGGCAATCACCAGGAACCATGAGGCCAGCGACATGATTTCGAACAGCACAATAAACCAGAAGGCGTTGTCCATCACCAGCAAACCGACCATCGAGGCGATAAAGAGGTTCATAAAGAACCCCATCGCGGCGGCGCCCTTGCCGACGTATTCGCGCATGTAGGCCAAAGAGTAAAGCGCACAGACGGTGACCAGCAATGAAATCACCAGCACCATAAAGGCGGACAGGCTGTCCATTCGAACTGTCAGCGCGGCAAATGAGAAGGGAGTCTGAATAGCCCAGGTGAGCGTCGCGCCGGTTTTCAGCTGCGTTATCGCACTGCCGATGCCGGTAAGTCCCCCTAAAACCCCCGATAAACCGGCGATATTAATGGCAGCCCGATCGCGTCCTGAGAATAACAATGACATCACGCCGCCGGCGACATAGAGCGCCAGCGACCACATCAATAATTGCAGGGCATCCATCAACGTTGCTCCTGAGTCAATGAAAGAGGATCCAGCGCGAGGTCCGGCATCGCGTCGACAGCCAGCTGCTGTTTCAGTCTGGTCTGCTGGCGCAGGACATCATCGGTGACCAGGTGCAACGCCTGAGTAACACAGGTGGCGACGCACGCCGGACCTTCGGGGAGGAAATAGCAGAGGTCGCACTTAACGGCGATGGCTTGTACCCCGGCATCCCAGCGTAAGAAGGGGCTGAGCGCCGGCGCGCTTTCCGGCACGTCATTGAGTTGTCCTTCCGCCTGATGGGCAAACTGCGTGGGAACGTCAACAGGACGACTGCCGGAAGGGACAATGGCGCCAAACGGGCAGACAAGGCCGCAAAGTTTACAGCCAATGCAAAGGCTTTCATTGAGCTGAATGGCGTCATCATGGCGCGTGATCGCATTGACAGGACACACCTGCTTGCAGGGGGCGTCTTCGCAGTGACGACAAAGCACAGGCGCAGTTTGTGTGGGGGTTCGCACCAGAGCAAGTCGTGGATGTTGCTGCAAGCCTTGCTTTTTATGTACGTCCGAACACGCAGCAAGACAGGTATTGCATCCAATACACCACTGAGGATCGGCTATCACAAAGCGGTTCATGTGGCTCCTTGAGACAAAACAAAACGTTACGCCTGTTATGCACAAAGGATGCCATCTTTTTAATTATCTTAAAATCAACTGGTTACGTGGTTTTTGTTGCGAAAATAGAACAAAAGTGATGGTCAATACCGTCCGCGATTTGGTGTGTCGGCATTAGTGTCGGCAGGGAAAATAACACTGTGATATTAGTCACATTGGGGGATGTTACGCAGAGAAAAACGGCGCTGGCGACACGATTGTCGCCAGCGCCGGGAAGAGGAGTTACGCGTTTTCTTTTAACCAGTTCAACACCACATCGTGGTGATTGCTGGTTTTAAAGTCATCGAACACATGCTCAATTTTCCCGTCGGGATCGACCAGGAAACTGATGCGATGGATGCCATCGTAGGTTTTGCCCATAAAGGATTTTTCACCCCAGATGCCGAATTGTTCGCAAACCTTATGATCTTCATCTGACAGCAGCGTGAAGTTAAGGACTTCTTTCTCAGCAAATCGGGAGAGCTTCTCAGGTTTATCGGTGCTGATCCCCAGCACTTCAACACCTGCTTTTTTTAACTCGTCCATGTTATCGCGTAAGCCACAGGCTTGAACGGTACAGCCGGGCGTCATGGCTTTGGGGTAGAAATAAACCAAAACTCGCTGTCCCTGGAAGTCGGTTAAATTTACTTGTTCTCCGTCTTGATCCGGCAAGCTAAATTTCGGTGCGGTATCACCGGCTTTCAGTGGGTTCATTACTTAACTCCGTCCTGTTCATCATGTTGTGAGTAATTGACAACGTTTATACTGCCTTGCGCATTGAGTTCTGTACATAGTGCTTTAAACGCTTGTTCAATATTTACCGAAACCTGCGATGCCGGGCTATGTGCGGTAATTTGAATAAAAAGCTGCGCAGCCTTTTCGTTTTCAGCGGGTTGAGTGCGTGAAACCAGTTCGGCGATGTTCATTTGGTGGTTGTCGAACAGGGCGGTAAAACGCTCAATCAAATGCGGAGAGTCTGGCACGTCGACCTGCACCCACACCGTGGCGGGCATTGCCGGGCGAGGACGGGCGGTCGTGCGCTTCATCACAATCAATAAATCCAGCTCTGCGCCTTTCAACGGCAAGGTCGATTCAATCAGGGTGATGGCGTTCCAGGAACCCGATAACAACATAATAAACGTAAACTCATCCCCCAGCATCGCCAGTCGACTGTCTTCGATATTACAGCCGCAGCTGCTGACATGGCGGGTGATAGTGTTCACAATTCCCGGGCGATCGGCACCCAGCGCAGTGATGACCAGATAATGTTGCGATGACGATGTCAATCCTGTTCTTCCTTTCAGAGGTGAGGTAATCATAAGGAAAGCATAAAAAAAACCTGCATACAACAATCAGAACGGCTCTGGTCACTTGCTTTTATTGTCGTACCAAACGTACCATTGAGACACTTGTTTGCACAGAGGATGGCCCATGTTCACGGGAAGTATTGTCGCGCTTGTTACACCGATGGATGATAAAGGTAATGTCTGCCGGTCAAGCCTTAAAAAACTGATTGATTATCATGTCGCTAGCGGCACTTCGGCGATTGTTTCTGTTGGCACCACAGGCGAGTCCGCCACGCTGAGTCATGATGAGCATGCCGACGTGGTGATGATGACGGTGGAGCTGGCTGATGGACGTATTCCGGTGATCGCCGGAACGGGCGCCAATGCGACTGCGGAAGCCATTAGCCTGACTCAGCGTTTCAACGACAGCGGTATTGTCGGTTGCCTGACGGTGACGCCGTACTACAACCGTCCGACGCAGGAAGGGCTGTTCCAGCATTTCAAAGCCATCGCTGAGCACACCGACCTGCCGCAAATTCTGTATAATGTGCCATCCCGTACTGGCTGCGATATGCTGCCGGAAACCGTTGGTCGCCTGTCGAAGGTGAAAAATATTGTCGCAATTAAAGAGGCGACAGGGAACTTAAGTCGCGTTCACCAGATCAAAGAGCTGGTTTCAGATGATTTCGCGCTGCTTAGCGGCGATGATGCGACCTCGATGGACTTTATGCAGCTCGGTGGTCATGGCGTGATTTCTGTAACGACTAACGTTGCAGCGCGCGATATGGCTGAAATGTGCAAACTGGCGGCAGAAGGGCGTTTTGCCGAGGCGCGTGTGATCAACCAGCGTCTGATGCCGTTACACAACAAACTATTTGTCGAACCCAATCCTATCCCGGTGAAATGGGCATGTAAGGAGTTGGGTCTTGTGGCGACCGATACGCTGCGCCTGCCAATGACGCCGATCACGGATAATGGTCGTGAGATTGTCAAAGCGGCGCTTAAGCATGCCGGTTTGCTGTAAAGTTTAGGGAGATTTGATGGCTTACTCAGTACAAAAGTCGCGCCTGGCCAAGGTTGCGGGTGTTTCGCTTGTTATGCTGCTCGCTGCCTGTAGTTCTGACTCGCGCTACAAGCGCCAGGTGAGCGGTGATGAATCCTATCTGGATGCCGCACCGCTTGCTGAACTTCATGCCCCTGCAGGGATGATTCTGCCGGTGCAAACAGGCGACTACAACATTCCGGTGACCAACGGCAGCGGTGCTGTGGGTAAAGCGCTGGACATTCGCCCGCCAGCTCAGCCGTTAGCGCTGGTCAGCGGCGCGCGTACCCAGTTTACTGGCGATACCGCAACTCTGCTGGTGGAGAATGGTCGTGGCAACACGCTGTGGCCACAGGTTGTTAGTCTGATTCAGTCTAAAAACTACCCGATTGACAAACGTGACGATGCCACTCAGACGCTGACGACCGGTTGGGTTGACTGGAACCGTCTGGACGAAGACGAGCAGTATCGCGGACGCTATCAAATCTCTGTTAAACCGCAAGGTTATCAACAGGCTGTCTCTGTGAAACTGGTTAACCTGGAACAGGCGGGTAAACCGGTTGCCGATGCGGCGTCGTTGCAGCGTTACAGCGCTGAGATGATGAACGTTATCTCTGCGGGCCTCGATAAGACGGCCACTGACGCGGCGAATGCGGCGCAGAATCGTTCTGCTGCGAGCATGGACGTACAGAGCGCGGCCGACGACACCGGTCTGCCAATGCTGGTGGTGCGTGGTCCGTTTAACGTCGTCTGGCAGCGTCTGCCGGCAGCGCTTGAAAAAGCGGGCATGAAAGTGACCGACAGCACGCGCTCGAAGGGCAGTCTTGCCGTGACTTACAAACCGCTTTCTGACAGTGACTGGCAGGAACTGGGCGCAAGCGATCCGGGACTGGTGTCCGGCGATTATAAATTGCAGGTCGGTGATTTAGATAACCGTAGTAGCTTGCAGTTTATCGATCCGAAGGGGCATACCCTGACGCAATCGCAAAACGATGCCCTGGTTGCCGTATTCCAGGCTGCATTCAGTAAGTAATAAAACAGGGCTGGAGATATCCGGCCCTTTTTTCTGATATGATACGCAAACGTGTGCGTCGGCAGAAAAACGCAATTTTTATCGTTAATTCACACCCAGGAGTGTTAAAGATGCAAAAGCAAGCTGAGTTGTATCGTGGTAAAGCGAAAACCGTATACAGCACGGAAAACCCGGACCTGTTGGTGCTCGAATTCCGCAATGATACGTCAGCAGGGGATGGCGCGCGCATTGAACAATTTGATCGCAAAGGGATGGTGAACAACAAATTCAACCATTTCATTATGACCAAACTGGCAGAAGCGGGTATCCCGACCCAGATGGAGCGACTGCTTTCCGACACCGAGTGTCTGGTGAAAAAGCTGGATATGGTGCCGGTAGAGTGCGTGGTACGTAATCGCGCTGCAGGCTCTCTGGTGAAACGCTTAGGCGTAGAGGAAGGCATTGAACTGAACCCGCCGTTGTTCGATCTGTTCCTGAAAAACGACGCCATGCATGACCCGATGGTCAACGATTCTTACTGCGAAACCTTTGGTTGGGTGAGCAAAGAAAATCTGGCACGGATGAAAGAGTTAACCTACAAAGCCAACGATGTGCTGAAAAAGCTGTTTGATGATGCGGGTCTGATTCTGGTCGACTTCAAACTGGAATTCGGTCTGTACAAAGGCGAAGTGGTACTGGGTGATGAGTTCTCTCCGGACGGTAGCCGTCTGTGGGATAAAGAGACGCTGGATAAAATGGATAAAGACCGTTTCCGTCAGAGTCTTGGCGGCCTGATCGAAGCCTATGAAGCCGTCGCACACCGCCTGGGTGTAAAGTTAGACTAACATCTTCTCTGAAACCGGAGGGTTAAAAACTCTCCGGTTCATCCCGAACAGCCGATTCTGGTAGCTGTTTCCTATGGTAATCCTCTCCCTGAGCGCCTACGATCATCACTATAACGAATATA
This sequence comes from Citrobacter sp. GW821-FHT02E08, assembly GCF_059421685.1. Taxonomy (NCBI): domain Bacteria; kingdom Pseudomonadati; phylum Pseudomonadota; class Gammaproteobacteria; order Enterobacterales; family Enterobacteriaceae; genus Citrobacter; species Citrobacter sp. GW821-FHT02E08. The sequence goes on from NZ_JBWKVL010000007.1 coordinate 128,660, forward strand.
TTGATGAGGTATGACTATGCGCTGGCAAGGGCGTCGTGAAAGTGACAATGTGGAAGACAGGCGCAATAGCACCGGTGGTGGCCCCTCTATGGGCGGTCCTGGCTTTCGTTTGCCAAGTGGCAAAGGCGGCATCATTCTGCTGATTGTGGTGCTGGTAGCGGGTTATTACGGTGTGGATTTAAGCGGATTAATGACCGGTGAACCGGTCTCGCAACAACAATCGACACGTTCCATCAGCCCAAATGATGATGAAGCGGCAAAATTTACCTCGGTGATCCTGGCAACAACAGAAGACACCTGGGGACAACAGTTTGAAAAGATGGGGCGTACCTACCAGCAACCGAAGCTGGTGATGTACCGTGGCGCGACGCGTACCGGGTGCGGTGCGGGCCAGTCGGTAATGGGGCCGTTTTACTGCCCGGCGGACGGTACCGTCTACATCGATCTCTCGTTCTATGATGACATGAAGAACAAACTGGGCGCTGATGGCGATTTCGCTCAGGGCTATGTGATTGCCCATGAAGTGGGACACCATGTGCAAAAACTGCTGGGCATTGAGCCGAAAGTGCGTCAGTTGCAGCAGAACGCAACGCAGACAGAAGCAAACCAGCTTTCCGTGCGCATGGAATTACAGGCGGATTGTTTTGCCGGCGTCTGGGGCAACAGCATGAAACATCAGGGCGTGCTGGAATCGGGTGATCTGGAAGAAGCGCTGAATGCCGCTCAGGCGATTGGCGACGATCGTCTGCAGCAGCAGGGTCAGGGGCGGATTGTCCCGGACAGCTTTACGCACGGTACATCTGAGCAACGTTACAGCTGGTTTAAACGCGGATTTGATAGCGGCGACCCGGCACAATGTAATACCTTTGGCAAAGGCTTTTAAACGACCGGGGCAGGGATGTCGGAAAACAATGTGCTGAGTACCTTAACTGCGCAAATGGCGAAGGAGGGCATTCGTCGTCTGCTGGTGCTCAGTGGTAATGAACGCTGGTGCGCTGAACAGGCGCTCATGCTTCGCGACGCGTTGCCGGGCGACTGGCTGTGGGTCGCGTCTGAAGCACCTGTTGAGCCGCACTGTCGGCCTCAGGCGTTGCAAACATTACTGGGGCGAGAGTTTCGTCATGCGGTGTTTGATGTGCGGCAGGGATTTGACGCTGCTGCATTTGCCGCGTTGAGTGGTACGCTTCAGGCGGGAAGCTGGCTGGTATTGCTGACGCCTGCCTATGCTACCTGGGAAAATCACCCTGACGAAGATTCGCTACGCTGGAGCGACTGCCCACAACCGATTCCCACCCCTCACTTTGTCCAACATTTTATGCGATGCATCGCCCGCGATGAGCAGGTGTTGCACTGGCAACAACATCAGCCCTTCTCGTGGCCGCACTTTCCAGTCCGTGACGACTGGCAACCCGCATCGGGTGAGCCGCAGCCTGAACAAGCCGAAATTTTGCAGCAGTTGTTGCAAATGCCTTCCGGCGTGGCCACTGTCACCGCCGCGCGTGGTCGGGGAAAATCGGCGTTGGCAGGGCAGTTGATCCGGCGAATCGGCGGTACGGCGATTGTGACGGCACCGGCAAAAGCGGCAACGGACGTGCTGGCGCAGTTCGCGGGTGACAAATTTCGTTTTATTGCACCGGATGCGTTGCTGGCGGGCGCTGAATCCGCAGACTGGCTGATTGTTGATGAAGCCGCCGCACTGCCCGCTCCGCTACTTCATCGCCTGGTGGCGCGGTTTCCCCGCACGCTGTTGACCACCACCGTTCAGGGTTACGAAGGCACTGGCCGCGGCTTTTTACTGAAGTTTTGCGCTCACTTTGCGCATCTGCAGCGTTTTGAGTTGCGCCAGCCAATTCGCTGGGCGCAAGGATGCCCGCTGGAAAAAACAGTCAGCGACGCACTGGTTTTTGATGACGAAACATTCGCGCAGACTCCGCAGGGCGATATTCGCATCTCGGCGTTTGCACAGGACGCCTGGCGCACAAATCCGGAACTGCCGCTGGCGGTATATCGACTGCTCTCCGGCGCGCACTATCGCACATCGCCGCTGGATTTACGCCGCATGATGGATGCCCCTGGTCAGCATTTTCTTCAGGCCTCAGGGACCGACCGTGTGGCTGGCGCCGTCTGGCTGGTGGATGAAGGCGGATTATCCGCCCGTCTGAGTCAGGCGGTCTGGGCGGGCTACCGCCGACCCCGAGGCAATCTGGTTGCGCAATCACTGGCAGCGCATGGAGGCTCTCCGCTGGCGGCAACGCTGACAGGGCGACGCGTGAGCCGCATTGCCGTACATCCCACACGGCAACGTGAAGGCCTTGGTCAACAGTTGATCGCACAGGCCAGTGCCGACGCGTCTCAGCTGGATTATCTCTCCGTCAGCTTTGGCTTCACGGCGACATTGTGGCGCTTCTGGCAACGCTGTGGATTCATCCTGGTCCGGATGGGGAACCATCGGGAAGCGAGTAGCGGGTGTTTTACAGCGATGGCCATTTTCCCGATCAGCGAAGCGGGGAAACAGCTGGCAGAGAGTGAGCATCACCGGCTGCGACGAGATGCGCTGGCGTTGTCTCACTGGAACGGTGAAGCGGTTCCGGTTATCCCGCTGAAAGAGGCTACGCTTAATGATGATGACTGGCAGGCGCTGGCAGGTTTTGCTTTTGCCCATCGTCCGCTGCTGACGTCGCTAGGCAGCCTTAGTCGTCTGCTGGAGACCTGCTGTCACCCGCTTCCTGCGTTACGTGGACGTCTGCGGGACAAAGACAGTGAAGTGCAATTGTGCGCCAGACTGGCTCTGTCAGGGCGTAAAGCGCTGCTGGCCATGCAGAGAGCGGAAGTCGCGCAGGCGCTGGCAACGCTGGATGCCGGACGCGCGCAGCGGTTACATGATCGTATTTTGCAATGGCAATTTTTTCACTAACTCCTTCAATTTCCTGGCATGGTCATTGTGATTAAGCGGCGTAGAATCGACCCATCAGTTAAGGAGATTGCCATGAAACATGACCATTTTGTTGTTCAAAGTCCTGCCCAACCCGCACAACAGTTGTTGCTGCTGTTTCATGGCGTGGGTGACAACCCGGTCGCGATGGGGGAATTGGGGCGCTGGTTTATTCCCCTGTTCCCGGACGCGCTGATTGTCAGCATTGGGGGCGCAGAACCCTGTGGTCCGGCACCGGGACGCCAGTGGTTTTCCGTGCAGGGCGTGACGGAAGAAAATCGTCAGGCGCGGGTTGACGCTATCATGCCGGTATTCGTTGAAACGATCCGCTACTGGCAACAGCAAAGCGGGGTGGGCGCGAAAGCCACGGCGCTGATTGGCTTTTCACAAGGCGCGATTATGTCGCTCGAAAGCGTGCAAGCGCATTCGGGACTGGCCTCCAGAGTGATTGCGTTTAATGGTCGCTACGCCAGTCTGCCACAAACCGCGACAACCGCGACCACCGTGCATCTGATTCACGGCGGTGAAGATCGGGTGATTGAGTTATCGCATGCGGTGGCGGCCCAGGAAGCCTTATTACGGGCGGGGGGCGATGTCACACTGGATATCGTGGAAGGTTTAGGGCACGCCATTGATGACCGCAGTATGCAGTTCGCGCTCGATCATTTGCGCTTTACCGTGCCGAAGCATTACTTCGATGAAGCGCTCAGTGGCGGTACGCCCCATGATGATGATGTGATTGAGATGATCTGATAGGTAAGGCCTGATACGCGTAGCGCCATCAGGCGCGAGGGCCGGATGGCAACGCTATGCGTGCTATCCGGGCCTACGGGTTACTTCTTCGGTTGATCTTTCTTCGGCCAATCGTCGTCATCGTCCCACTTGTCGTTAAAGTCACGATGTGGGGGAAGATCCGGCTTATTGGCGAGGAATTTTTTATGGTCGACGCGCTTGAGATCTTTGATCACGTTCAGCAGTACGCCTACCAGAAAAACCAGTATCAGAACCCACCAATATTGTGCCAGCCAGTCCATGCTTATTTCCTCTTTCGGGAGCACTCATCAGGCGACGAGTTGCTCCATGATACGTTGATACATACGGGCAAGCAGTTGCAGATCGGCCGCATTCACACATTCATTAATTTTATGAATGGTGGCGTTGACCGGCCCAAGTTCCACCACTTGTGCTCCCATACGTGCAATAAACCGCCCGTCGGATGTTCCACCCGTCGTGAGCAGTTGGGGTTTGATCTCATTATAGTGCTCAATGGCATTCACCACCGCATCCACCAGTTTGCCGCGTGCCGTCAGGAAAGGTTGGCCGGAAAGCCACCAATCGACGGTGTAGCGCAACTGATGTTTGTCGAGCAGTGCCTGCACGCGGGACTTGATCATCTCGTCGTTCAGTTCCGTGCTAAAACGGAAATTGAACTGGACAAACAGTTCGCCCGGGATCACGTTATTGCTGCCGGTGCCCGCCTGGATGTTGGCTATCTGCATGCTGGTGGCAGGGAAAAATTCATTGCCCTGATCCCACTCAATCCCCACCAGTTCATTCAGCATGGGTGCTGCGCGGTGAACGGGGTTATCTGCCAGATGCGGGTAAGCCACGTGACCCTGGACGCCGTGAATCGTCAGATTACAGGTCAGTGAACCACGACGACCATTTTTCACCACGTCGCCGACGATTTCAGTGCTGGAAGGTTCGCCCACCAGGCAATAATCGAGTCTTTCGCGACGCGCCATCAGCGCTTCAACCACTTTAACGGTGCCGTTCTGCGCGCTGGCTTCTTCATCTGATGTGATCAGAAATGCCAGACGCCCACGGTGATTGGGATGCTGAGCCACGAAGCGCTCTGCCGCCACAACCATCGCCGCCAGGGAACCTTTCATGTCTGCCGCACCGCGGCCGAACAGCATACCGTCACGGATCGTTGGCTCGAAAGGCGGGTTAATCCACCGATCGACATCTCCGACGGGGACCACGTCGGTGTGGCCGGCAAAGGCGAGGGTTTCACCTTGTCCGCGCCATGCCCAGAAATTCTGTGTGTCACCAAAATCCATGCGCTCGACGGTAAAACCGATAGCGCGCAGGCGTTCAATCATTAACGCCTGACATCCCGCATCATCCGGGCTCAGGGAAGGGCGGCGAATAAGCTGCTGTGTCAGCTCAATGACCGGGCACGACATAGACTACACCTCATTAAAAAACTGCTGATAACTGGATTCGCTAAAGCCAAGCAGCATAGGCTTACCGGGCGTCCAGAGCAATGGTCGTTTTATTATTGCTGGCGTTTCTGTCATCAATGCGGCAGCGGCAGTAGCATCGGTAATGCTATTACGCGTCGCTTCATCAAGTTTGCGCCAGGTGGTGCCACGCGTATTCAGTAACGCTTCCCAACCTAACTCAGCAATAAAGCTATTCAATAATTCATTATCTAATCCGTCCACACGGTAATCGTGGAAACGGTAGTCGATGCCGTGCGCCTCCAGCCAGCGCCGCGCTTTCTTGATGGTGTCACAGTTTTTGATGCCGAAGACGGTAACCATTTTTGAATCCTTTTACGCGAATTTCGAATAATTAAGCAATATTATCGCAGTGCATGACTACGCGGAATAGTCATCATCGCTGTTATTTCTCAGGTAATGATGGCCGTGAAATATAACATTGTTGAATGTATTGTGAATAATGATACATGAATGTTCTTGAATATTCCGCAGAGGTGATAATTCAGATTATCACCTGTTGCAATTGACTGTTTTTACATCAAAATTGAGAAAGTAGTAGAAGATGTATGATTGTTGCAAAATATTGCAGTTGGTCACATAAAGTTTATGAGTATAGGACCATAGTGATGACATAGTCTCGTTTTCCGAAGAATGTAATTGCACCAATCGGTTAAATTATCTTCTCCTGAAGATAATGTTTTTGTAGAATACCCATAATAATAAGAGAGGTTGTTATGATTGAACGTGAACTGGGGAACTGGAAAGACTTTATCGAAGTGATGCTTCGTAAATAGTTTTCAGGAAGAAATAAGCAGTGAAATAATCATAGTGTGAAGGTTTCACACAGAAAAGGCGACCCGTTGGCAGGTCGCCTTTTTTATGGCGCGATTATTCTGGTCGCGGTTTTAGCGGAAAGCGTCGACGTACCAGCACGAAGAACAACGGTACGAAGTAGATCGCCAGAATCGTTGCGGAGATCATTCCGCCCATCACGCCGGTTCCCACGGCGTGCTGACCACCGGAACCTGCGCCATTGCTGATCGCCATCGGCAACACCCCGAAGATAAACGCCAGCGAGGTCATCAGAATTGGTCGTAAGCGCTGACGACAGGCGTGCAAAGTGGCTTCCAGCAGATCGTGCCCTTTCTCATTCATCTCGTTGGCGAACTCGACAATCAGAATGGCGTTTTTCGCCGAGAGACCAATGACCGTGAGTAACCCCACCTGGAAATAGACGTCGTTTTCCAGACCGCGCATCCACGTGGCAAGTAGGGCGCCGATAACGCCTAATGGCACCACCAGCATCACCGAGAACGGCACCGACCAGCTTTCATACAACGCCGCCAGACACAGGAATACCACCAGTAGCGAGATGGCGTACAGCGCTGGCGCTTGTGCGCCAGAGAGGCGTTCCTGATATGACATTGCGGTCCACTCCAGACCAAAGCCCGTCGGCAATTCGCGTACCAGCGACTCCATAATATCCATCGCGGTGCCGGTGCTGACACCGGGGGCAGCTTCCCCCACAATCTCTACCGCAGAGTAGCCGTTGTAGCGCTCCAGACGCGGTGAACCGGTCTCCCAGTGGGAGGTTGCAAAGGCGGAGAAAGGCACCATCCCGCCCTCTTTATTACGCACGTACCAGAGATTGATGTCGCCTGGCAGCATGCGGTATTTTGCCGCCGCCTGAACGTACACTTTCTTCACACGACCTCTGTCCATAAAGTCGTTGACGTAGCTCGACCCCCAGGCTGTTTGCAACGTATCGTTGATATCATCGATAGAGACGCCAAGCGCCTGCGCTTTACGTTGGTCAATTTCAATTTGCAACTGCGGACTGTCGTCCAGACCATTGTGGCGGACACGGGTCAACAGACTGTCTTTCCCGGCGAGCTCAATCAGTTGGTCGCGGGCAGCCATTAATGCGTCATGCCCGGCACCGGCGTGATCCTGAAGCTCCATATCAAACCCAGCGGAACTGCCAAGGCCGCTGATCGCGGGGGGGCTACTGGCGAACACCCGGGCTTCTTTAATCTTGTTAAAGGCTTTCGTTGAGCGCTCAATGATGGCAAACGACGTTCCGGTTGTGGTGTCTCGTTCGTCCCAGTCTTTTAAACGGACAAACATGCGGGCCACGTTCTGCCCGTTTCCACCCGGGCCTGAGCCGACCGTTGAGAAGACAGACATGATGTTGTCTTTTTCATGGGTAAAGAAATATTTCTCGACTTCCTCCACCACTTTCAGCGTCTGTTGCTGCGTTGAACCGCTGGGTAACTGGACGGAGGTCGTGAACATGCCGCGATCTTCCAGCGGCAAAAATGAGGTGGGCAGGCGCAAAAACAGGAACACCATACCGCCAAGCAGCAGCACGTAGATCAGTATCCAGCGCAGGCTGCGATGCAGAATTCTCGCAACCCCTTTTTCGTAACGTTCAGCATTGCGGTTAAAGCTGCGGTTAAACCAGCCGAAGAATCCTTTTTGCCCGTGCTGTTCGCCTTTATGCAACGGCTTCAGCAACGTGGCGCACAGGGCAGGGGTCAGGATCATCGCTACCAGCACGGAGAGCACCATCGCGGCCACAATGGTGATAGAAAACTGTCGATAAATCGCCCCGGTTGTCCCACCGAAGAAAGCCATCGGTACAAATACCGCGGAAAGCACCATCGCGATACCGACCAGCGCCCCCTGAATTTGCCCCATCGATTTGCGTGTTGCTTCGCGCGGAGAGAGCCCTTCCTCGCTCATTATTCGCTCGACGTTCTCCACGACCACGATGGCGTCATCGACCAGCAGGCCGATCGCCAGCACCATCGCGAACATCGTCAGCGTATTGACACTGTAACCAAACGCGTAGAGCACGGAGAAGGTGCCCATCAATACCACGGGCACCGCAATGGTCGGGATCAGCGTTGCACGGAAGTTTTGCAGGAACAGGTACATGACGAGGAACACCAGCAGGATGGCTTCCAGCAGCGTTTTTACCACGTCTTCAATAGAGGCTTTTACGAAGGAGGTCGTTTCATAGGCCACCTTGTATTCCAGCCCATGCGGGAAGTACTGCGCAAGCTCATCCAGACGGTGAAGGACCAGACTGGCAGTGGCCATTTCATTGGCGCCAGAGGCCAGTTTTACCCCGAGACCAGAAGCAGGATTGCTGTTAAAGCGGCTGATGTAATCGTATTTTTCCGCCCCCATTTCGACGGTGGCGACATCCGCCAGTTTCACCTCGGAACCGTCCTGATTGACGCGCAGCGTAATGGCGCGGAATTGATCGGGCGTTTGCAGCAGCGATTGCGCATTAATGGTGGCGTTCAGCGCCTGTTTGTCCACCGAGGGTGTACCGCCAAGTTGCCCGACGGCGATCTGCGCATTCTGCGACTCAATGGCGTCGGTCACGTCTTTGGCGGTCATCTGAACGCTGTTCAGTTTGGCGGGGTCCAGCCATATTCGCATTGAATACTGTGAACCGTAGGCATCAATGTCCCCCACGCCATTCACGCGGCTCAGCGGGTCCTGAATATTACTGGCGACATAGTCGGCGATATCCTGCTTATCCATTGAGCCATCGGTAGACACAAACGCGATAGTCAGGATGTTGGTATCCCCGGTTTTTCGCACGGTGACGCCCTGATCCTGTACCGCCTGCGGCAACTTGCGCATCGCGGATTGCAGCTGGTTTTGTACCTGCTGCACAGCCTCATCCGGGTCGGTCCCGGCGATAAAGCTGAGTGTGATCGACGCTTGCCCTGTTCCGCTGCTCTGCGACGACATGTACATCAGATTATCGAGACCAGTCATATTCTGTTCGATAACCTGAGTGACGGTATTTTCCAGCGTTTGTGCGGACGCGCCCGGATAGTTTGCGGTGATTCGCACGTTCGGAGGCGCCAGATCGGGGTATTGTTCAACGGGTAAAGATAAGATGGCCAGGGTTCCTGTCAGGCACAACAGTATTGCCAGCACCCAGGCAAAAATGGGGCGATCGATGAAAAAATTCGCCATTAAAAGAGGACCTCGTGTTTCTACGTATCGTTATGGGTATGACTTGCATCACTGTAGCGGCAAGGCGTCAGGCAAACGTGGAGAAAAAAAGGAGATAATGTAAATTATCATGCCCATTTACAGCGTACGTTTTGTGCCTGTCGCGTCTGGCCTGTATTCAGGTTTTCTGACGCTTTGCCATTTTTTACGTCAGTTGACTCTCTTCAGTATCTGAAGACCGGAAACTGATACTCACCAGCGTACCTCCCCCGGAAGGTTGTGAAAAAAGTAAGGTACCGCTGAGTCTTTCAGCACGCTCACGCATAATGTTCAGACCATAGTGCCCCGGTGGCTCGTTTGGTTCGCCGATCCCCACGCCATTATCCCGAATGTAGACGGTATGATTTCCGTCCGGTGCGGTGACGCAACTGACGGCAATCTCGGTGGCGTCGGCATGTTTAATGGCGTTTAACACCGCCTCCCGGATAATCTGCAATAAATGCACCTGCATTTGCGCATCCAGCGCCAGCGTGGGCAAGCGGCAGTCCAGAGACAGTTTAGCGGAGGTTTGATTTTGCAGGGTATCGAGCATTTCGTGCAATGCCGAGGGCAAATCGGCCTGCTGCAGCGTCAGACGGAAGGTGGTGAGCAGCTCACGCAATTGACGCCAGGCATCATTTAACGCGACGGAAAAATCGGAGAGGATCGATTGTGCTACCGCGTTCTCTTCCGCCACCGAGCGTTTTAACAAGGTGAGCTGAATGCGTAAATAGGAAAGCATCTGCGCCAGCGAGTCGTGCAGTTCGCGGGCGATGGTCGCGCGTTCTTCCATCAACAGCAACTGCTGGAAGTGTTTCTGCGCCTGGTTAAAGTACAACCCGCGCCCCAGCATACTTGAAACGCTGTTCAGCAGCGGTGCAGAGGCATTAACGTTGGGGCTTTGCCAGTGCAACTCACCGTAGACCGTCTCCTGCATGGTGACGGGCAAGATTTGCAACGGGAGGGAGGCGCTCAGCGTCCCTTCGCTGATGCGCCAGTTGTCGCCGACGGTCAACTCCAGATAATACGCGGCGTCATTTTCCCGCACGATCTTCAGAATATGACGGAAACAGTGCACATCGATCTGACTGGTATTCAGCGCCTGCGAGCACTGATAGAGCACCTCAAGTTGACGGTTGGCTTCATGCAGGTCGTGGGTTTTCTCTTCGACAGAGGCCTCGAGCGAACGATAAAGTTTATACAGTTCGCTCGACATCTGATTAAAGGTTTTTGCGAGCAACCCCAGTTCGTTGGGTAAACCGGTATCCAGCGGCGGAGTGTCAAACTGCCCGTGTTCAATACGCTGGCTCGCCATCACCAGTTGGTTGAGCGGCCGCACGACCTGTTGGCGAATCCGCCGCAGCGTAAAGAAGACCAGCGTAAAAATCCCAATCCCGCCCGCCAGTGAGATGCCGACGACCAGCATCATTTTCCGCTCGGCGTAGCGCTGGAGCGCCAGCACATACAAATCTATCTGATCGACATACGCGTTGATGTTTTTTTGATACCACGGTAAATCGCCGTCGACCAGTCGTGCGTCCATTTCCAGCCAGTTAGCATGCAGTCGCGCGTAGCCGCTTTTTACCGCGTCCGGAACGTACCAGGTATTCAGTTTTTGCAGCACCGGCGAGTTCAGGGTTTGCTGGAACAGCTGGCGGTGCGCATTCAACTGGGGGCTGCGGCTTTGCAGGTCGTAGCCCAGCCGATAGCTTTGCATACGCAGTGAGCCAGAAATATTGATGGCTTCGGCATCCTGCAAACTGCTGGCAAGCGTCAGCAACGCGACACCGGTAGAAAGTATCGACAGCAAAACAATGTAAAAAAATGCCCGGGCCAGGCTGGCCGAGACGGGGCGTTTGACCGTCACACGCGTAATCCTCTGTACAAAGGCAATGGGTAAAGCGCAGGTGATGAAATGATAGAGAAAGTCCTTAATTAACTAAAACGCAATTTCACCTGCCATGAAATAAATTGATCTGCCACAGGTTCTGGAGAAATAGTTGCCCATCCTGGGCAAATGGACATTGCCGACCTTTGTCGGGTCGGTTAATAACATTGTTCCTATAAAGAATAAGGTTTTTACAACCAAAACAGAAGGTCGCCATGAATCGTTTTATTATGGCTAACAGCCAGCAGTGCCTGGGATGCCATGCCTGTGAGGTCGCCTGCGTGATGGCCCACAATGCAGAGCAACATGTACTGAGCCAACAACATTATCAACCCAGGATTACGGTTATCAAACATCAGCATCAGCGCAGCGCGGTGACCTGCCACCATTGCGAAGATGCACCCTGCGCCCGAAGCTGTCCTAACGGCGCGATAAGCCACGTCAACAACAGCGTGCAGGTGAACCAGCAGAAATGCATCGGCTGCAAATCCTGCGTGGTCGCCTGTCCGTTTGGCACCATGCAAATTGTGCTAACGCCGGTCGCCCGCGATCAGGTCAAAGCCACGGCGCACAAATGCGATTTGTGTCAGGAGCGTGAAGGCGGTCCGGCCTGCGTCGAAAACTGCCCGGCCAATGCGTTGCAACTGGTGACGGAATCGTCCCTCGCCAGCTTGTCTAAAGCGCGCCGTTTGCGTACGGCACGTCAGGAAAGTCAACCCTGGCATGCTGACGCCACCGGGATGACGCCTTACGTCATGAGCAAAGTGGAGCAGATGCAGGCGACGCCGCCGCGCGGTGAGCCGGACAAGCTGGCGATTGAGGCGCGAAAAACCACCTTTGAAGAAATTTATCTGCCATTTCGCACGGCCCAGGCCCAGCGTGAGGCGTCGCGCTGCCTGAAGTGCGGCGAACACAGTATCTGCGAATGGACCTGCCCATTGCACAACCATATTCCGCAGTGGATAGAACTCGTCAAAGCCGGAAACATCGACGCGGCGGTGGAGCTCTCCCACCAGACTAACTGCCTGCCGGAAATTACCGGGCGCGTTTGCCCCCAGGACAGGCTGTGTGAAGGCGCGTGTACCGTTCGTGACGAGCACGGTGCAATCACTATCGGCAACATTGAGCGCTACATTTCCGATCGGGCGTTGAGTAAAGGTTGGCACCCCGACCTGAGCGGTGTTCAGAAGGTCGACAAACGTGTCGCCATCATCGGCGCGGGGCCGGCAGGTTTGGCCTGTGCCGATGTGCTGGCGCGTCATGGCGTGAGTGCGACGGTGTTCGATCGTCATCCGGAGATCGGCGGCTTACTGACATTTGGCATCCCGGCCTTCAAGCTGGATAAATCCCTGCTGGCGCGCCGTCGGGAAATCTTCAGCGCAATGGGGATCCATTTTGAGCTGAATTGTGAAGTGGGCAAAGAGGTGACTCTTGAAGCGCTGCTGGACGATTTCGATGCCGTCTTCGTGGGGGTGGGAACCTACCGCTCCATGAAAGCCGATCTGCCTAACGAAGATGCGCCGGGGGTTTACGACGCGCTGCCGTTCCTGATCGCCAATACGAAAAACGTGATGGGAATTGATGAATCGCCGGATGAACCCTTTATTGATACCGCGGGGCTGAATGTCGTGGTATTGGGCGGCGGCGACACGGCAATGGATTGTGTGCGTACGGCGCTGCGCCACGGAGCCAGTCAGGTCACCTGTGCTTATCGCCGTGATGAAGTCAACATGCCGGGTTCGAAGAAAGAGGTGAAAAACGCCAGGGAAGAAGGGGCAAATTTCGAGTTCAACGTACAGCCGGTTGATCTGGTGCTCAACGATGAAGGACGCGTGAGCGGCGTGCGCTTCCTGCGTACTCAACTGGGTGAACCCGATGCGCAAGGACGACGTCGTCCGGTGCCTGTCGCAGGCAGCGAGTTTGTCATGCCTGCGGACGCGGTCATTATGGCGTTTGGTTTTCATCCTCACGGCATGCCGTGGCTGGAAGCGCACGGGGTGAAGGTAGACGACTGGGGACGGATTGCGGCTAACGTCGAAAGCACTTTCCGTTATCAGACCACCAATCCGAAAATCTTCGCCGGAGGCGATGCGGTACGCGGCGCCGATCTGGTGGTCACGGCAATGGCGGAAGGGCGGCATGCCGCGCAGGGGATGATCGACTGGTTGGGGATAAAATCAGTCAAATCTCACTAGGTCGGGCTGACGACAAATCCGGTTTCACGGCGTAGTATGGTGATTCACTTCTCGCTGTGGAGCCGGTATGTCGCAAAAAATTACCCTCATCAAAGATAAAGTCCTCTCTGATAACTACTTCATCCTGCGCAATATCACCTACGATCTGACTCGCCAAAATGGTGATGTCATCCGCCACAAACGCGAGGTGTACGATCGCGGAAACGGCGCGACGATTCTGCTGTACAACGCAGAGAAAAAAACGGTCGTTCTGATCCGCCAGTTTCGTGTTGCCACCTGGGTTAATGGCAATAAAACGGGTCAATTGATTGAAACCTGTGCCGGATTGCTGGATAACGACGAGCCGGAAACCTGTATCCGCAAAGAAGCGATCGAAGAGACCGGGTACGAAGTGGGGGAAGTGAGGAAACTGTTTGAGCTGTATATGTCGCCGGGCGGGGTGACGGAGCTTATCCACTTCTTTATTGCTGAATACAGCGATAGCCAGCGCGCCAATGCCGGTGGGGGCGTGGAAGATGAAGATATTGACGTACTGGAGTTGCCCTTTACCCAGGCGCTGGAGATGATCAAATCTGGCGAAATACGGGACGGTAAGACGGTGTTATTACTCAATTATTTACAGTCATCGCATCTAATGGACTGATTAATAAATGTTATAAATATTTACATTTATTAACGTAATCCGATAAATCTGATTGAGCCGGATGGGAACCCCAACGAAGATACTCACTGTGTAGGTTGTTTGACTTCTGGGGTTCGTACCGTCCATGCGCTATCGCGTTATTTTCATTTTCCTGCTCAGCGTCATCGCGACCCGACTTACGTGGGCGGCGCCAGCACAACAGTCGTTTTCCGACTGGCAGGTGACCTGTAATAATCAAAATTTCTGCGTGGCGAGAAACAGCGGTGAGCATCATGGCCTGGTCATGACCCTGAGTCGCAGCGCTGGCGCGCGCACGGATGCCGTTTTACGCATCGATCTGGGTGGATTGACGCCCCCCGACGCGAACGAAGCGGATATTGCGCCGCGTCTATTGCTGGAAGGAAAGCCGTTGGCGCTGGACGCGCAAAACTGGCAGATCTCACCGTGGCATCTGATGACGGGCGATGCGGCAACCATTACGTCATTTTTGCAAACCATTCAGGAATCCCGGGCGATTACCCTGAGCGGAGGGCCGCAGATCCTTTCGCTGGAGGGATTGAAGGCCGCCTTACTGTTTATCGATTCTCAGCAAAAGCGCGTGGGCAGTGAAACGGCATGGATTGAAAAAGGCGACGATCCGCCGCTCAGCGTGCCGCCTGCGCCTGCGCTAAAAGGGGTGGCAGTGATTAACCCGACGCCGACCCCCCTGTCTGATGAAGAACGCAGCGATCTGCTGGAGTACGCTAACTGGCGAATGAATGGTTTTCGCTGTTCGCTGGACCCGATGCGTCGCGAGGTTCGGGTCACCGCGCTGACGGATGACAAAACGCTGATGATGATAGGCTGTGAGGCCGGTGCTTATAACACCATTGATCTGGCGTGGATTGTTTCGCGCAAAAAACCGCTGACCTCCCGATCGCTGCGTCTACGCCTGCCGTTTAATTCCGGTGCTGAAAGTAATGACATGGAACTGATGAACGCCACGTTTGACGAAAAATCGCGTGAGCTGGTGACGCTGGCAAAAGGGCGGGGATTGACCGACTGCGGCATTCAGACCCGCTGGCGTTTTGACGGCCAGCGTTTTCGTCTGGTGCGCTATGCCCAGGAGCCAAGTTGCGACAACTGGCATGGGCCAGACGCGTGGCCCACACTGTGGATCACGCGTTAATTTTCTGTCGGATGGCGACTGCGTCTTATCCGACCTACGAAAAGCTATCTGTAGGCCGGATAAGACGCGTTAGCGTCGTCATCCGGCGTTGCATACATCAGGCGTTCAAAACCTTGTGTGCTTTCTCCACAATGTTCTCAACCGTAAAGCCAAAGTGGGGGAACAGTTTTTCCGCAGGCGCAGATTCCCCGTAACTGGTCATCCCGACGATGGCCCCTTTCAGCCCGACATATTTGTACCAGTAGTCGGCAATTCCCGCCTCGATAGCCACGCGTGCGCTGACGTTCGAGGGCAAAACTGATTCCCGGTACGCGTCATCCTGGGCGTCGAAAATATCTGTTGAAGGGAGGGAAACAACGCGGACATTGCGGCCTTCTCCGGTCAGCTTTTCTGCGGCCTGTAGCGTTATCTCCATTTCAGAACCGGTCGCTATCAGGATCACATCCGGTTTTCCTCCGCTGTCTTTCAACACATACCCGCCGCGGGCGATGTCTTTGACCTGCTCGGGTGTGCGCTCAATCTGAGCCAGGTTCTGGCGGGAGAGGATCAGCGCCGTCGGGCCGCTGCGACGCTCAACGGCCAGTTTCCAGCCGACTGCCGCTTCGACCTGATCGCACGGACGCCAGGTGCTGAAGTTTGGCGTCAGTCGCAGGCTCGCTAGCTGCTCCACCGCCTGGTGCGTCGGACCGTCTTCACCCAGACCGATAGAGTCATGGGTATAGACCATGATTTGCCGGGCTTTCATTAGCGCTGCCATTCGGGCTGCGTTGCGGGCGTATTCAACAAACATCAGGAAGGTGGCGGTGTAGGGTAAGAATCCGCCGTGATGGGCGATGCCGTTGGCAATGGCGGTCATGCCGAATTCGCGTACGCCGTAGTGGATATAGTTTCCGGCCAGATCCTCCGTCAATGAAGTGGAGCCTTTCCAGATGGTCAGGTTGCTGGGGGCGAGATCGGCCGACCCACCGAGCAGTTCCGGCAGCAGTGGGCCGTAGACATTCAATGTGTTCTGCGAGGCTTTACGGGTGGCGATTTTAGCCGGATTAGACTGGAGTTCGGCGATATATTTTTGGGTGGTCTTTTCCCAGGATTTGGGCAGGTCGCCGTTCATCCTGCGGGTAAACTCTGCGGCCAAATCGGGGTAAGCTTTTGCATAGGCGGCGAACTTCTCTTGCCACGCCTGCTGCGTTTTCCCGCCTTTTTCATGGGCATCCCAGGCCTGATAAATCTCTTTAGGGATCTCAAAGGCAGGATGATGCCAGCCCAGTTTCTGGCGCGATAATGCCACTTCTTCCTGGCCAAGCGGCGCGCCGTGCGCCTCTTCTTTACCGGCTTTATTCGGTGAGCCAAAGCCAATCACCGTCCGGCAAAGAATCAGCGACGGTTTATCTTTCACGCTCTGCGCTTGCAAAATCGCTTTTTTCACCGCTTCCGGGTCATGGCCGTCGATCTCCTCCACCACATGCCAGTGGTACGCTTCAAAGCGTTTTGCTGTGTCATCGGTAAACCACCCTTTGGTTTCGCCATCAATGGAGATGCCGTTGTGATCGTAAAAACCGATCAGTTTGCCCAGCCCCAACGTGCCCGCCAGCGAACACGCCTCGTGGGAGATCCCTTCCATCAGGCAACCGTCGCCCATAAACACATAGGTGAAGTGATCGACAATCTCATGACCGGGCTGATTAAACTGCGCCGCCAGCGTGCGCTCGGCGATCGCCATCCCGACGGCATTGGCCAGGCCCTGACCCAGCGGACCCGTCGTGGTTTCTACACCCGGCGTATAGCCGATCTCCGGGTGTCCCGGCGTTTTGGAGTGCAGCTGGCGGAAATTCTTTAACTCTTCTAACGGCAGGTCATACCCGGAAAGATGCAGGAGACTGTACAGCAGCATGGACGCGTGACCGTTGGACAAAATAAAGCGGTCACGATCGTGCCAGCCGGGGTCAGCGGGATTGTGGCGGAGAAAATCATTCCACAGCACTTCGGCGATATCGGCCATCCCCATTGGCGCACCGGGATGCCCGGAATTGGCTTTTTGCACGGCATCCATACTCAGCGCACGAACAGCATTGGCAAGATCTTTACGGGTCATAAATCACTCCGTGGCAAGGTTTACAGTTTGGCAGCAAGCAGGTCTTCCAGTTTGCGTTGGTCAACGGCGAACAGACGAATGCCGTCCGATAATTTTTCTACTGCCATCGCGTCCTGATTGTGTTCCCAGCGGAATTCCGCTTCCGTCATTGGCGTTGGGCGGGGGAGCGCCTGGGAGGATGGCACCAGTTTGCGGACCACCGGCTCCTCGCTATCCTGTAGCGCTTTTAGCAGATTAGGGGCGATAGTCAGGCGATCGCAGCCGGTCAGCGCCAGAATTTGTTCGGTGCGACGGAAGCTGGCGCCCATGACGATGGTGTCATAGCGATGCTGCTTGAAGTAGTCGTAGATGTTACGTACTGATTTCACGCCCGGATCTTCATCGACCACGTACGGATCCATCGGGCTGCGCGCCTGATACCAATCGTAAATACGACCGACAAAGGGCGAGATCAGAAATACGCCCGCTTCGGCGCAGGCACGTGCTTGCGCAAACGAAAACAGCAGCGTCAGGTTGCAGTTGATCCCCTCTTTTTCAAGCTGCTCTGCGGCACGAATGCCTTCCCAGGTTGAAGCCAGCTTGATAAGGATCCGTGACTTTTCGACACCTTGTTGTTGGTAGAGATCGACCAGATGGCGCGCTTTCTGAATGCTCTTTTCTTTATCGAAAGAGAGACGCGCATCCACTTCGGTCGACACGCGACCGGGAATGCTGTTCAGAATTTCCGCACCGAAATTCACCGCCAGTTTGTCGCAGGCTTCGGCCACCTGCTCGCGCTGGGTTTTTCCATGGTGTTTGCCCCAGACAACCGCGTCGTCAACCAGATGACCGTACTGGGCTAGCCCGGCGGCCTTCAGCAACAGCGAGGGGTTGGTGGTGGCATCCTGGGGGTGATAATGACGAATAGACTCAATATCACCACTGTCGGCTACGACTGTCGTGAATTGTTTGATACCGTCTAACTGGTTCATAAGAAATACTCCTTGAAAAGTAAAGTGTTAGCTGAGTGCTGTGATTCACACTTCTGAGAAATTCATGGGGTATATCACAAAAAAGCATAGCAGACGGGCATGGTATTGCTGGTTTAAGCAGGTAACATGGCAGTTATAAATTGATAACAAATTCTTTCTTTGAGTAGTGAGAGTTTGGTGACGTTCAAAGTTTGTGCCGCCCAGTAAGGCGATAATGTGCGGCTCAGTTGAACCGCGCCACTTTTTTGATCGATACGTGAAAGGAACAACAAATGGATGACCAGTTAAAACAAAGCGCTCTTGATTTCCACGAATTTCCTGTGCCGGGTAAAATCCAGGTGTCCCCGACCAAACCCCTCGCCACTCAGCGCGATCTTGCACTGGCCTACTCGCCAGGCGTGGCGGCTCCCTGTCTTGAAATTGCAAAGGATCCGCTGGCGGCCTACAAATACACTGCCCGTGGCAACCTGGTCGCGGTGATCTCCAACGGTACGGCGGTACTTGGGCTGGGCAATATCGGCGCCCTGGCAGGTAAACCGGTGATGGAAGGCAAAGGCGTTCTGTTTAAAAAGTTTGCCGGCATTGATGTCTTCGACATTGAAGTGGATGAACTCGACCCGGATAAATTTATCAATGTCGTCGCGGCGCTTGAACCAACGTTTGGCGGTATTAACCTTGAAGATATCAAAGCGCCAGAATGTTTCTACATTGAGCAAAAACTGCGCGAACGCATGAATATTCCGGTATTCCACGACGATCAGCACGGTACTGCGATCATCAGCACCGCCGCCATTCTGAATGGCCTGCGCGTGGTGGAGAAAAACATCTCTGACGTGCGTATGGTGGTCTCCGGCGCAGGGGCGGCGGCGATTGCCTGTATGAACCTGCTGGTGGCGCTCGGGATGCAGAAGCACAACATTGTCGTCTGCGACTCGAAAGGCGTTATCTACAAAGACCGCGAACCGAATATGGCGGAAACCAAAGCGGCTTACGCGGTGGAGGACGACGGCAAACGTACGCTGGATGATGTGATTGACGGCGCGGACATTTTCCTCGGCTGTTCAGGGCCAAAAGTCCTCACGCCTGAGATGGTGAAAAAAATGGCCCGCGCGCCGATGATTCTGGCGCTGGCCAACCCGGAACCTGAAATCCTGCCGCCGCTGGCGAAAGAGGTTCGTTCGGACGCCATTATCTGTACCGGTCGTTCTGACTATCCAAACCAGGTAAACAACGTTCTGTGCTTCCCGTTCATCTTCCGTGGCGCACTGGATGTGGGTGCTACGGCGATCAACGAAGAGATGAAACTGGCGGCGGTGCATGCCATTGCTGAACTGGCGCATGCAGAGCAAAGCGAAGTCGTGGCTTCCGCCTATGGCGATCAGGATCTGAGCTTCGGCCCGGACTACATTATTCCAAAACCGTTCGATCCGCGTCTGATCGTTAAGATCGCCCCTGCGGTGGCGAAAGCGGCGATGGATTCCGGCGTGGCGACGCGTCCGATTGCTGATTTTGATGCCTACATCGATAAACTGACCGAGTTTGTTTATAAAACCAACCTGTTCATGAAGCCTATCTTCTCTCTGGCCCGCAAAGCGCCAAAACGCGTGGTGCTGACGGAAGGGGAAGAGGCGCGAGTCCTGCATGCCACGCAGGAGTTGATCACCCTGGGGCTGGCGAAACCGATCCTTGTTGGCCGTCCGAGCGTGATTGAAATGCGCATTCAAAAACTGGGTTTGCAGATCAAAGCCGGCGTCGACTTTGAGATCGTCAACAATGAATCCGATCCCCGCTTTAAAGAGTACTGGAGCGAGTACTACCAGATCATGAAGCGCCGGGGGATCACCCAGGAGCAGGCGCAGCGTGCGGTGATCAGTAATACGACGGTGATTGGCGCAATCATGGTGCAGCGTGGCGAAGCGGATGCGATGATCTGCGGGACTATCGGCGACTATCACGAACATTTCAGCGTGGTGAAGGATATCTTCGGTTATCGCGAAGGCGTACACACGGCAGGCGCGATGAACGCTTTGCTGTTGCCAAGCGGTAATACCTTCATTGCAGACACCTATGTCAACGATGATCCAGGCCCGGAAGAGTTGGCTGAAATTGCCCTGATGGCGGCAGAAACCGTGCGTCGTTTTGGCATCGAACCGAAAGTGGCGCTGCTGTCACACTCCAACTTTGGCTCCTCTAACTGTCCATCCGCTGGCAAAATGCGCACGACGCTGGAACTGATCAAAGCGCGGGCGCCTGATCTGATGATCGACGGCGAAATGCACGGGGACGCCGCGTTGGTGGAGAGTATCCGTAATGACCGGATGCCTGACAGTCCGCTGAAAGGGTCGGCCAATATTCTGGTGATGCCGAACATGGAAGCCGCCCGCATTAGTTACAACTTACTGCGCGTCTCCAGCTCCGAAGGCGTCACGGTGGGACCTGTGTTGATGGGCGTCTCTAAACCGGTTCACGTATTAACGCCGATCGCCTCTGTTCGCCGTATCGTGAATATGGTGGCGCTGGCCGTGGTGGAAGCGCAAACACAACCGCTGTAATTTCACTTTAATTAATTCAGGCGCGGGTTTCTCCCGCGCTTTTTTATATCCCCATTCTTAGTGATCCATCTCACCTTTTAAACCAGCTTGCCGAATTTTGTTATTTACTCTGACGAAAAATTGCCACGATGAGGAAAGTTTCAGCACAGGCGACGGGTCATGGATAAAGAACGCATCATTCAGGAATTTGTACCGGGAAAACAGGTCACGCTGGCGCATCTCATTGCACACCCCGGTGACGAACTGGCGAAAAAGATCGGCGTTCCCGAAGCCGGAGCCATCGGCATTATGACGCTGACACCAGGAGAAACCGCGATGATTGCCGGTGACTTAGCCATGAAAGCGGCTGATGTACATATCGGTTTTCTCGACAGGTTCAGCGGTGCACTGGTGATTTATGGGTCTGTCGGCGCGGTAGAAGAGGCGTTATTACAGACGGTCAGCGGCCTGGGACGCCTATTAAATTTCACGTTGTGCGATCTGACAAAAAGCTAATGAGAGGCGGCCATGAAACGAATTGCGTTTGTCGGCACCGTCGGCGCGGGGAAAACAACGCTTTTTAACGCATTACAGGGAAATTATTCCCTCGCCAGAAAAACGCAGGCCGTGGAATTTAATGAAAACGGCGATATCGACACCCCTGGGGAATATTTTAGCCATCCTCGCTGGTATCACGCCTTAATTACCACGCTGCAGGATGTCGATACGCTGATTTATGTTCATGCAGCAAATGACAAAGAAAGTCGCTTACCTGCCGGGCTGTTGGATATCGGTGCCAGTAAACGACACATCGCCGTGATCAGCAAAACAGACGTACCGGATGCCGACGTCGCCGCAACGCGACAATTACTGCGCGGATTAGGGTTTCAGGACCCCGTTTTCGAACTCAATACGCATGATCCGAACAGCGTGCAGCATCTGGTGGATTATCTGGCAGCACTTACCGAACAGGAGGAAGGGGCAGGTGAAAAAACTTATCACAGCTAATGACATTCGTGCGGCTCACGCACGTGGCGAACAGGCATTGTCGGTTGTTCTGCGCGCCAGCATCATCACCCCGGAGGCTCGCGAAGTTGCGGAGCTACTGGGCGTCACAATCACCGAATGCGACGAATCTACCCCGGTAGCCGCCGCGGCATCCGCTCCCGCGACATCCACTCCGGTGGATGACGGCAAAACGGACAGCCAGCGTATTCGTGAAACCATCATCGCCCAGTTGCCGGAAGGGCAGTTCACCGAAAGCCTCGTCGCGCAGCTGATGGACAAAGTGATGAAGGAAAAACAGTCGCTGGAACAAGGCGGTATGCAGCCGAGCTTTACCTCGGTCACCGGCAAAGGCGGCGTGAAAGTGATTGATGGCAGCAGCGTGAAGTTCGGCCGTTTTGACGGTGCTGAACCCCACTGTGTCGGCTTAACGGATTTAGTGACGGACAAAGACGGTAGCAGCATGGCCGCTGGCTTTATGCAGTGGGAAAACGCCTTCTTCCCGTGGACGCTGAATTACGACGAAATCGACATGATTCTGGAAGGGGAACTCCACGTTCGTCACCAGGGCGAAACCATGATTGCCAAAGCCGGGGATGTGATGTTCATCCCGAAAGGCTCCAGCATTGAATTTGGTACGCCATCGACCGTGAAATTCCTGTATGTGGCCTGGCCTGCGAATTGGCAGTCCTGCTAAGGCGGATGTATGAAGGATTTCATTACTGAAGCATGGCTGAGAGCGAATCACACGCTCAGCGAAGGAGCTGAAATTCACCTCCCCGTTGATGCTCGCCTGACGCCATCTGCCAGGGAACTGCTGGAAAGCCGCCACCTGCGCATTAAGTTTCTGGATGAACAAGGAAGTCTGTTTGTCGATGACGAGGAGCAGCAACCGCAGCCGGTACACAGTTTGACCAGCAGCGACTCGCACCCGCAGGCGAGCTGTGAGTTGTGCCGTCAGGAAGTGACGAAAAAGCCCGACACGTTGACCCATCTGACGGCGGACAAAATGGTCGCCAAAAGCGACCCACGGCTGGGCTTTCGCGCCGCGCTGGACAGCACCATTGCCTTGACGGTGTGGCTGCAAATTGAGTTGCCGGAACTGTGGCAACCCTGGCTTGCGGACATTCGCTCGCGTCTGGGCAACATCATGCGCGCCGATGCGATGGACGAGCCGCTGGCGGCGCAGTCCATCGTGGGACTCAACGAGGAACAACTGCACCGGCTTTCTCATCAGCCGTTGCGCTACCTTGACCACGATCACCTGGTGCCGGAAGCCAGCCACGGTCGCGATGCTGCGCTGCTCAATCTGCTGCGCACCAAAGTCCGTGAAACGGAAGTGGTGGCGGCCCAGGTCTTTATTACCCGCGGCTTCGACGTACTGCGACCGGATATCCTGCAGGCGCTGAACCGTCTCTCGAGTACCGTCTACGTGATGATGATCCTGAGCGTAGCGAAGCATCCGCAGACGGTCAGCCAAATTCAACAACGACTGGGAGGTGGCAATGATCATTGAACGTTGCCGTGAGTTGGCAAAAAACTCGCCTGCCCGGGTGGTCTTCCCGGACGCGCTGGATGTACGCGTGTTGAAAGCGGCGCATTACCTGCAACAGCAGGGGCTGGCGCAGCCGATTCTCGTGGCCAGCCCGTTTGAGATGCGCCAGTTTTCCCTGACGCACCGTATTGCCATGGACGGTCTTCGCGTAATTGATCCACAAAGCAATCTGCAGATGCGTGAAGAATTTGCGCAGCGGTGGCTGGCGCGGGCCGGTGAGAAAACGCCGCCGGATGCGCTGGAGAAACTCAACGATCCGCTGATGTTCGCCGCCGCCATGGTCAGCGCAGGCAAGGCGGATGTCTGTATCGCAGGCAACCTGTCGTCAACGGCGAACGTACTGCGTGCCGGGCTGCGCCTCATTGGTTTGCAGCCGGGCTGTAAAACGCTGTCGTCCATTTTTCTGATGCTGCCGCAGTACACCGGACAGCCATTAGGGTTTGCCGATTGCAGCGTGGTACCGCAGCCAACGGCGGCGCAGCTGGCGGACATCGCCATTGCCAGCGCCGACACCTGGCAGACGATTACCGGCGTTGAGCCGCGCGTGGCGATGCTGTCATTTTCCAGCAACGGCAGTGCGCGTCACCCCAACGTCGCCAACGTGCAACAGGCGACGGATATCGTGCGTGAACGTGCGCCGCAGCTGGTGGTGGATGGCGAATTGCAGTTTGACGCCGCGTTTGTGCCGGATGTCGCGGCACAAAAAGCGCCGACCAGCCCGTTACAGGGGAAAGCCAATGTGATGGTCTTCCCGTCGCTGGAAGCGGGCAACATCGGTTACAAAATTGCACAGCGTTTGGGCGGTTATCGCGCCGTCGGGCCATTGATTCAAGGGCTTGCCGCGCCGCTACACGATCTTTCCCGAGGCTGTAGCGTGCAAGAAATTATCGAACTGGCGTTGGTGGCAGCTGTGCCGCGCCAGACTGACGTGAGCCGTGAAAACGCCTCGCACACACTGGTTGTATAAGGTCCCGTTCTGGACCCTTTAAACGAGGAAAACACAATGGAAGCATTAGGAATGATCGAAACCCGGGGCCTGGTTGCACTGATTGAGGCTTCTGACGCAATGGTTAAAGCGGCACGCGTGAAACTGGTTGGCGTGAAGCAGATCGGTGGCGGCCTGTGTACTGCCATGGTTCGTGGCGATGTGGCAGCCTGCAAAGCGGCGACCGACGCCGGTGCCGCCGCAGCGCAACGTATTGGTGAGCTGGTTTCTGTGCATGTTATTCCACGTCCGCATGGCGATCTGGAAGAAGTGTTCCCGATCAGCTTCAAAGGCGACAGCAACGACATGTAATCACCCCATGTGACGTCACAGGCTGGCGTCACTCTCTCTCCTTTTCGCAATGTTCTCTTTGGAGAGCAGGGGGAGGTTTTACCTGAAAAAGCCACGGAGGCGGGTATGAAACTGGCAGTCGTCACAGGACAAATCGTTTGTACCGTACGCCATCAGGGTCTGGCGCATGACAAATTGTTGATGGTGGAAATGATTGATTCCCAGGGAAATCCCGACGGACAGTGTGCCGTTGCTATCGACAGCATCGGGGCGGGAACCGGGGAGTGGGTGTTGCTGGTCAGCGGCAGTTCCGCTCGCCAGGCTCATCGGAGCGAAGCGTCTCCTGTCGACCTGTGCGTGATTGGCATCGTCGATGAAGTGGTGGCCGGTGGTCAGGTGATCTTCCATAAATAAGGCAGAAAATCATGAATCAACAGGATATTGAACAGGTCGTCAAAGCGGTGTTGCTGAAAATGAAAGACAGCAGCCAGCCAGACCAGGCTGTTCATGAAATGGGCGTCTTTGCCTCCCTGGATGACGCGGTTGCCGCCGCAAAAGTGGCTCAGCAGGGGCTTAAAAGCGTCGCGATGCGCCAGCTGGCGATTCACGCTATTCGTGAAGCAGGCGAAAAACACGCCAGAGAATTAGCGGAACTTGCGGTTTCTGAAACCGGCATGGGACGCGTAGAAGATAAATTTGCCAAAAACGTGGCGCAGGCCCGCGGCACGCCGGGTGTGGAATGTCTGTCACCCCAGGTGCTGACCGGCGATAACGGCCTGACCTTAATTGAAAACGCGCCGTGGGGCGTGGTGGCATCCGTCACCCCGTCAACCAACCCGGCGGCGACGGTGATTAATAACGCTATCAGCCTGATTGCCGCAGGTAACAGCGTGGTGTTCGCGCCCCATCCGGCGGCGAAAGGCGTTTCTCAACGCGCCATCACCTTACTCAACCAGGCGGTTGTCGCGGCAGGCGGTCCGGAAAACCTGCTGGTCACCGTCGCGAACCCCGATATCGAAACGGCTCAGCGCCTGTTTAAGTACCCGGGCATTGGCCTGCTGGTCGTCACCGGCGGCGAAGCGGTGGTGGACGCTGCACGTAAACACACCAATAAACGTCTGATTGCCGCAGGCGCGGGGAAC
Source organism: Citrobacter sp. GW821-FHT02E08 (assembly GCF_059421685.1). Lineage (NCBI taxonomy): Bacteria > Pseudomonadati > Pseudomonadota > Gammaproteobacteria > Enterobacterales > Enterobacteriaceae > Citrobacter > Citrobacter sp. GW821-FHT02E08. The sequence goes on from NZ_JBWKVL010000007.1 coordinate 154,306, forward strand.
CCGCCGGTGGTGGTGGATGAGACCGCAGACCTGGCACGCGCCGCGCAGTCCATCGTCAAAGGGGCGTCCTTCGATAACAACATCATTTGCGCCGATGAGAAGGTGTTGATTGTTGTCGATAGCGTCGCCGATGAGCTGATGCGTCTGATGGAAAGCGAACAGGCGGTGAAACTGACCACGGCTCAGGCCGAACAGCTTCAACCGGTGCTGCTGAAAAACGTCGACGAGCGTGGCAAAGGTACGGTTAGCCGTGACTGGGTGGGACGCGACGCAGGGAAAATTGCCGCCGCAATTGGCCTGAATGTGCCAGAGCAAACGCGCCTGTTATTCGTCGAAACGCCCGCCACTCACCCGTTCGCCGTCACCGAACTGATGATGCCGGTATTGCCGGTAGTACGGGTGGCGAACGTCGACGAAGCGATCGCGCTGGCGGTCACGCTTGAAGGGGGTTGTCACCATACGGCGGCGATGCACTCACGCAATATCGACAACATGAACCGGATGGCGAATGCCATTGATACCAGCATTTTCGTCAAGAACGGACCGTGCATTGCCGGACTGGGGCTGGGGGGCGAAGGCTGGACCACCATGACCATTACCACGCCAACCGGGGAAGGGGTGACCAGCGCGCGTACCTTTGTGCGTCTGCGTCGCTGTGTGTTGGTGGATGCGTTCCGCATCGTTTAAGTGCCTGCCCATCAGGCTATTTTATTTGGCATTTTGGCCCTGGGCAGTGCTCAGAATCCTCACGTACTGCGTGTACGCTCCGGTTCTTGCGCGCTGTCCGTGCCCAAACTGCCTGCAACAATAACGCCTGATGGGACAGGCACCAGGAGAGAAGAGATGGCGCACGACGAACAACAATGGCTTACCCCACGTTTGCAGAAAGCCGCAGCGCTGTGCAATCAGACACCGGCAATGAGCGATTCCGCGCTGTGGCTGGGCGTTGATTTGGGCACCTGCGACGTGGTGTCGATGGTTGTCGACAGCGACGGAAACCCGGTGGCGGTCTGCCTCGATTGGGCCGACGTGGTGCGTGACGGCATCGTCTGGGACTTCTTCGGCGCGGTGACCATTGTTCGTCGCCATCTCGATTCCCTTGAACAACAGCTCGGTTGTCGGTTTACCCATGCGGCAACCTCGTTTCCGCCGGGCACCGACCCACGCATCTCGATTAACGTGCTGGAGTCGGCAGGTCTGGAAGTGAGCCATGTGCTGGACGAACCGACTGCGGTGGCAGATCTGCTGCAACTGGATAACGCCGGGGTGGTGGATATTGGCGGGGGAACCACCGGGATCGCCATCGTCAAGCGGGGCAAGGTGACTTACTCAGCCGATGAGGCGACAGGAGGACACCATATTTCCCTGACCCTTGCCGGAAACCGCCGCATTCAACTGGAAGATGCAGAGCAGTACAAACGCAGCAACGGGGCAGAAATTTGGCCTGTGGTGAAACCGGTCTACGAAAAAATGGCGGAGATCGTCGCCCATCATATCGAAGGACAGGGGATCGCTGATTTATGGCTGGCGGGCGGTTCGTGCATGCAACCGGGCGTTCATGACCTGTTTCGCAAGCGCTTTCCAGAGTTAGCGGTGCATTTACCACAGCACAGTTTGTTTATGACGCCGCTGGCGATTGCCAACAGCGGGAAAGAGAAAGCGGAGGGGATCCATGCAAGCTGAATTGCAAACGGCGCTCTTTCAGGCCTTTGACACCCTGAATCTGCAACGGGTGAAAACGTTTAGCGTTCCACCGGTCACGTTGTGTGGTTTAGGCGCGCTTAGCGCCTGCGGGCAGGAAGCGCAAACGCGCGGGCTGACGCATCTGTTTGTGATGGTCGACAGTTTTCTGCACCAGGCCGGAATGACGGCCGCGCTCACGCGTAGCCTGGCGATGAAAGGTGTGGCGATCACGCTCTGGCCTTGCCCGGTGGGTGAGCCGTGCATCACGGATGTTTGCGCGGCAGTGGCGCAACTGCGTGAGTCGAAGTGCGACGGCGTGGTGGCGTTTGGCGGCGGTTCGGTGCTGGATGCGGCGAAAGCGGTCGCCTTGCTGGTCACGAACCCGACACAACCGCTGGCAGACATGACGGCACAAAGCGCATTGCGTCCGCGGTTGCCGCTGATTGCGGTGCCGACGACGGCAGGAACCGGGTCGGAAACGACGAACGTGACGGTCATCATTGATGCGGTCACCGGGCGTAAACAGGTGCTGGTGCATGCGGCGCTGATGCCGGATGTAGCGATTCTGGATGCCGCGCTGACGGAAGGTATTCCGTCGCACGTAACCGCGATGACCGGGGTCGATGCGTTGACCCACGCGGTTGAGGCATACAGCGCGCTGAACGCCACGCCATTTACCGACAGTCTGGCGATTGGCGCGATTGCGATGATCGGCAAATCACTGCCGAAAGCGGTGGGCAATGGTCACGATCTGGCCGCGCGAGAGAGCATGCTGCTCGCCTCCTGTATGGCCGGAATGGCGTTTTCCAGCGCGGGGCTGGGGTTGTGTCATGCGATGGCACATCAGCCAGGCGCTGCGCTGCACATCCCGCACGGACAAGCGAACGCCATGTTGTTGCCAACGGTGATGGGATTTAACCGCATGGTGTGCCGTGAACGCTTCAGCCACATCGGGCGGGCATTAACCAATAAGAAATCAGACGATCGCGACGCGATTAATGCGGTGAGTGAACTGATTGCCGAGGTTGGCCAGACCAAACGGCTCGCCGACGTCGGCGCGCAGCCTTCGCAATACAGCGCATGGGCGCAGGCCGCACTGGACGATATTTGTATCAGCAGCAACCCACGAACCGCCACGCAGAGCGAAATTATCGATTTGTACGCGGCGGCACAATAAAAGCATACCAGGACGTAGGCCGGATAAGGCGTTTGCGCCGCCATCCGGCAAAACGCGGCATCATTGCCTGATGGCGCTGCGCTTATCAGGCCTACGAAAACCCTGGCAAATGGAGACAAGGCTATGGGAATTAACGAAATCATCATGTACATCATGATGTTCTTTATGCTGATTGCCGCCGTGGACAGGATCCTGTCGCAGTTTGGCGGCTCTGAGCGCTTCCTCGGTAAGTTCGGTAAGAGTATCGAGGGGTCCGGCGGTCAGTTTGAAGAAGGTTTTATGGCAATGGGCGCGCTGGGTCTGGCAATGGTCGGTATGACCGCGCTGGCACCGGTGATGGCGCATGTGCTGGGACCTGTGATTATTCCGTTGTACGAGATGCTGGGTGCCAACCCATCGATGTTCGCCGGTACGCTGTTGGCCTGCGATATGGGCGGCTTCTTCCTCGCCAAAGAGCTGGCGGGCGGCGATGTGGCGGCGTGGCTATACTCTGGATTGATTCTCGGCGCGATGATGGGGCCGACGCTGGTTTTCTCTATTCCGGTGGCGCTTGGCATTATCGAGCCGTCTGACCGTCGTTACCTGGCACTCGGCGTGCTGGCCGGTATTGTCACCATCCCTGTCGGCTGTATCGCCGGAGGGTTGATTGCCATGTACTCCGGCGTTGAGGTCAACGGCCAGCCGGTAGAGTTCACCTTCGCGCTGATCCTGATGAACATGATCCCGGTATTGATTGTGGCGGTGCTGGTGGCGCTGGGGCTGAAATTTATCCCGGAAAAAATGATCAACGGTTTCCAGATCTTCGCCAAATTCCTCGTGGCGCTGATAACGATCGGTCTGGCGGCGGCGGTAGTGAAGTTCCTGCTGGGCTGGGAGCTGATCCCGGGTCTTGACCCTATCTTTATGGCCCCTGGCGACAAACCTGGCGAAGTGATGCGCGCCATTGAAGTTATCGGTTCCATCTCCTGTGTGCTGCTCGGCGCTTATCCGATGGTGCTGCTGCTGACCCGCTGGTTTGAAAAACCGCTGATGAGCGTTGGCAATCTGCTGAAAATCAACAACATTGCTGCGGCAGGTATGGTGGCGACGCTGGCGAACAACATTCCGATGTTCGGCATGATGAAGCAGATGGATACCCGCGGCAAAGTGATTAACTGCGCGTTTGCGGTCTCCGCCGCGTTCGCCCTTGGCGACCACTTAGGCTTCGCGGCCGCAAACATGAACGCCATGATCTTCCCGATGATTGTCGGCAAGCTGATTGGCGGCGTGACGGCGATTGGCGTAGCGATGCTGCTGGTGCCAAAAGATGATCCGGCAGCGGTTAAAACCGAAGTGGAGGCGCAATCGTGAAGACTCGCCAGCTACTGAGCGTCGGTATCGATATCGGCACCACCACCACTCAGGTGATCTTCTCGCGCCTTGAGCTGGTTAACCGTGCGGCAGTGTCGCAGGTGCCGCGTTACGAATTCATCAAACGCGAAATTAGCTGGCAAAGCCCGGTCTTCTTTACCCCCGTCGATAAGCAGGGCGGGTTACAAGAAGCCGAACTGAAGGCGCTGATTCTGGCCCAGTATCAGGCCGCAGGCATTGCTCCGGAGTCTGTAGATTCCGGGGCTGTCATCATCACCGGTGAGAGCGCGAAAACCCGTAACGCCCGCCCGGCGGTGATGACCCTCTCCCAGTCTCTCGGCGACTTTGTCGTCGCCAGCGCCGGACCGCATCTGGAATCAGTGATTGCCGGTCACGGGGCGGGGGCGCAAACCCTGTCGGAACAGCGTCTGTGTCGCGTATTGAACATCGATATTGGTGGCGGTACGTCGAACTACGCGCTGTTCGACGCCGGGAAAGTGAGCGCAACGGCCTGTCTGAACGTGGGCGGCAGACTGCTGGAAACCAACAGCCAGGGACGTGTTTCCTGGGCGCATCAGCCGGGGCAACAGATTGTTGATGCAGTTTTCGGCGCGGGTACCGATGCCCGCGCGCTGACGGTCGCACAACTGGGGCAGGTGGCGCAGCGGATGGCCGATCTTATCGTCGAGGTTATCGACGGTACGCTCTCGCCGCTGGCACAGGCGCTGATGCAAACAGGGCTGCTGCCCGCAGACATGCAGCCTGACGTCATCACGCTTTCCGGCGGTGTGGGGGAGTGCTATCGCAACCAACCTGCCGATTCATTCTGTTTTTCTGATATTGGACCGCTACTGGCACTGGCGCTGCATGAGCATCCGCGCTTGCGTGAGATGAACGTGCAGTTCCCGGCGCAAACCGTGCGCGCCACGGTGATTGGTGCCGGGGCCCACACGCTGTCGCTCTCGGGCAGCACGATATGGCTGGAGGGCGTTGCGCTGCCGCTGCGCAATCTGCCGGTAGCCATTCCTGTCGATGAATCCGACCTGGTGAACGCCTGGCATCAGGCGCTGATTCAGCTCGATCTCTGCCCACAAACTGACGCGTATGTACTGGCGCTTCCCGCCTCGCTGCCGGTGCGTTACGCCGCATTACTCACGGTCATCGACGCGCTGTTAGCGTTCGTCGCGCGTTTTCCGAATCCGCATCCCCTGCTGGTGGTGGCCGAGCAGGACTTTGGTAAAGCCCTGGGCATGCTGTTACGCCCACAGTTACAGCAACACCCGCTGGCGGTCATTGACGAAGTGATCGTTCGGTCGGGGGACTATATCGACATTGGTACGCCTCTTTTTGGCGGATCGGTTGTGCCGGTGACGGTGAAATCACTCGCATTTCCTTCCTGAGGGAACGACTTATGAAACTAAAGACCACATTGTTCGGCAATGTTTATCAGTTTAAGGATGTAAAAGAGGTACTGGCAAAATCCAACGAACTGCGTTCGGGGGATGTGCTGGCAGGGGTCGCTGCAGAAAGCTCGCAAGAGCGTGTTGCTGCGAAACAGGTGTTGTCGGAAATGACGGTAGCGGATGTCCGCAACAACCCGGTGATTTCCTATGAGGAGGACTGCGTTACGCGTCTGATTCAGGATGACGTCAACGAAACGGCCTATAACCGCATTAAAAACTGGAGTATCAGCGAGCTGCGCGAATACGTGCTGAGCGATGAAACCTCCGTTGACGACATTGCCTTCACGCGTAAAGGCTTGACCTCAGAAGTGGTGGCGGCGGTCGCCAAAATCTGCTCGAACGCTGACCTGATCTACGGCGGCAAGAAGATGCCGGTGATCAAAAAGGCCAACACGACCATTGGTCTGCCGGGCACCTTCAGCTGCCGTTTACAGCCGAACGATACCCGTGATGATGTGCAGAGTATTGCTGCGCAAATCTATGAAGGACTCTCTTTCGGTGCGGGCGATGCGGTGATCGGCGTTAACCCGGTAACGGACGACGTGGATAACTTAAGCCGCGTGCTGGACACCGTTTACGGGGTTATCGACAAGTTCAACATTCCAACTCAGGGCTGTGTGCTGGCGCACGTCACCACCCAGATTGAAGCCATTCGTCGCGGTGCGCCGGGCGGACTGATTTTCCAGAGTATTTGCGGCAGCGAAAAAGGGCTGAAAGAGTTTGGCGTAGAGCTGGCGATGCTGGATGAAGCCCGTGCCGTCGGTGCTGAGTTCAACCGTATTGCCGGGGAAAACTGCCTGTACTTTGAAACCGGGCAGGGTTCTGCGCTGTCAGCGGGCGCGAACTTCGGCGCGGACCAGGTGACGATGGAAGCGCGTAACTACGGTCTGGCGCGCCATTACGATCCGTTCCTCGTGAACACCGTGGTGGGCTTTATCGGGCCGGAGTATCTCTACAATGACCGCCAGATTATTCGCGCCGGTCTGGAAGATCACTTTATGGGCAAGCTGAGCGGCATCTCGATGGGCTGTGACTGCTGCTACACCAACCATGCCGATGCCGACCAGAACCTCAACGAAAACCTGATGATTCTGCTCGCCACTGCAGGCTGTAACTACATCATGGGCATGCCGCTCGGTGACGACATCATGCTCAACTATCAGACCACCGCGTTCCACGATACCGCGACCGTGCGCCAGTTGCTGAATCTGCGCCCGTCGCCGGAGTTTGAACGCTGGCTGGAAACCATGGGCATTATGGCAAACGGTCGCCTGACCAAACGGGCGGGCGATCCGTCACTGTTCTTCTGATGACGCGGGGATGACACACGATGGATCAAAAACAGATTGAAGAAATTGTACGCAGTGTAATGGCGTCAATGGGACAACCGCAGCCACAGGCATCCGCGCCGTTACCGGAAGCGAAATGCAGCACGACGCAATGTGCTACCTCCTCTGCGGTGGAAAGCTGCGCGCTGGATTTGGGTTCGCCCGAAGCTAAAGCCTGGATTGGCGTTGAGAACCCCAACCGTGCAGATGTGCTGACGGAGCTGCGTCGCAGTACCGCCGCGCGCGTCTGCACCGGTCGTGCAGGTCCGCGTCCGCGTACCCAGGCGCTGCTGCGTTTCCTGGCTGACCACTCACGCTCGAAAGATACCGTCCTGAAAGAGGTGCCGGAAGAGTGGGTGAAAGCACAGGGTCTGCTGGAAGTGCGTTCAGAAATTAGCGACAAAAACCTGTACCTGACTCGCCCGGACATGGGCCGTCGCCTGAGCCCGGAGGCCATTGAAGCGCTGAAGGCGCAGTGCCTGGCGAATCCGGACGTGCAGGTGGTGGTTTCCGATGGCCTGTCTACCGACGCTATTACCGCCAACTATGAAGAGATCCTGCCGCCGCTGCTGGCCGGGTTAAACCAGGCGGGTCTGAAGGTCGGCACACCGTTCTTTGTGCGCTATGGCCGTGTGAAGATCGAAGATCAGATCGGCGAAATTCTCGGCGCGAAAGTGGTGATTCTGCTGGTCGGTGAGCGTCCGGGGCTGGGGCAGTCGGAAAGTCTCTCCTGCTACGCCGTTTATTCACCGCGCGTGGCGACGACCGTTGAGGCTGACCGTACCTGTATTTCCAACATTCACCAGGGTGGCACACCGCCGGTGGAAGCGGCCGCTGTGATTGTAGATTTGGCAAAACGTATGCTGGAGCAGAAAGCCTCCGGCATCAACATGACCCGTTAAGGAGACATCATGCCAGCATTAGATTTAATTCGACCCTCGGTCACCGCCATGCGTGTGATTGCCTCCGTTAACGCTGAGTTTGCACGGGAACTTAAATTACCACCGCATATACGTAGCCTCGGACTCATCACTGCAGACTCTGATGATGTGGCGTATATTGCCGCAGATGAAGCCACTAAACAGGCCATGGTTGAAGTGGTATTCGGTCGCTCGTTGTATGCGGGGGCCGCGCATGGCCCATCACCGACAGCCGGTGAAGTGATGATCATGCTGGGCGGCCCGAATCCGGCGGAAGTGCGCGCCGGGCTGGATGCGATGGTCGCCAACATCGAAAGCGGCGCGGCGTTCCAGTGGGCGAACGATGCCGAAAACACGGCATTCCTCGCGCATGTTGTTTCACGTACCGGCTCGTATCTTTCGGCAACGGCCGGGTGTCGACTCGGCGATCCGATGGCCTATCTGGTGGCACCGCCGCTGGAAGCGACATTTGGGATTGATGCGGCGCTGAAATCTGCCGATGTACAACTGGTGACCTACGTGCCGCCGCCGTCAGAAACCAACTATTCAGCGGCGTTTCTGACCGGTAGCCAGGCTGCCTGTAAAGCTGCCTGTAACGCGTTTGCCGATGCCGTTCTGGATATTGCCCGTAATCCAGTACAGCGCGCGTAAGGGAGGTTTCCATGATCAATGCACTGGGATTACTGGAAGTGGAGGGCATGGTCGCCGCTGTTGATGCTGCGGATGCCATGCTGAAAGCCGCCAACGTGCGTCTGCTCAGTCACGAAGTGCTCGATCCTGGCAGGCTTACGCTGGTGGTTGAGGGGGATTTAGCGGCGTGTCGTGCGGCGCTGGATGCCGGAAGCGCTGCCGCACAGCGAACAGGTCGTGTTATCAGTCGCAAGGAAATCGGGCGACCAGATGATGACACCCAGTGGCTGATCGGCAGTTTTAAGCGCCAGCCAACACCCTCTGTGAAACCGAAAAAGACGCCAGATGAGCCGGTGGCGTCTGAATCTCTGGAGGAATTGCTGGCGCAGTTGGCGACAGTACGTCAGGGAATGACGGCAGGGGAGGTGGCGGCGCACTTTGGCTGGCCACTTGAAAAAGCCAGAAGCGCGCTGGAGCAGCTCTTTTCTGATGGGACGTTGCGTAAACGCAGTAGTCGCTATCGTCTGAAGAACGAATAACCTGTCGGAGGTGCCGGGGGCTTCGGTGAAGTTCCCGGCTTAAAAGATCATGAAAAAGACCCGTACAGCAAACTTGCATCATCTTTATCATGAAGCGTTGCCCGAAGACGTTAACTTTACGCCGAAGGTCGAGGTGGACGCGGTTCACCAGCGACGGACAACGGATGTGTATGAACACGCCCTGACGATTACCGCCTGGCAGCAGATCTATGATCAGCTAAATCCGGGCAAATTTCATGGCGAGTTCACGGAAATCCTGCTGGATGATATTCAGGTATTCCGTGAATACACCGGCCTGGCGTTACGCCAGTCTTGTCTGGTCTGGCCAAACTCATTCTGGTTTGGCATTCCGGCGACACGCGGCGAGCAGGGATTTATTGGTTCGCAGTGCATTGGCAGCGCGGAGATTGCGACCCGACCGGGGGGAACCGAATTTGAATTGAGCACGCCGGACGATTACACCATTCTTGGGGTGGTCATCTCCGAAGAGGCCATTACACGGCATGCGAACTTTTTACATAACCCGGAACGGGTGCTGCATATGTTGCGCAACCAGTCAGCGCTGGAGGTAAAAGAACAGCATAAAGCGGCGCTGTGGGGGTTCGTGCAGCAGGCGCTGGCGACCTTCAGTGAGAATCCTGGCAATCTGCATCAGCCCGCGGTACGTAAAGTGCTGCGGGATAATTTGCTGTTGGCGATGGGCACGATGCTGGAAGAAGCGCAGCCGATCATAACGGCGGAGAGCATCAGTCATCAGAGCTATCGACGGTTGCTGTCACGCGCGCGGGACTATGTGCTGGAGAATATGTCAGAGCCGCTGACTGTACTGGATTTGTGCAATCAACTGCATGTGAGCCGTCGTACGCTGCAAAACGCCTTTCACGCGATTTTAGGTATTGGGCCGAACGCGTGGTTGAAGAGGATCCGTCTGAATGCGGTGCGTCGTGAGTTGATAAGCCCCTGGTCGCAAAACGTCACGGTGAAAGACGCCGCAATGCAGTGGGGGTTCTGGCATTTGGGGCAGTTTGCCACCGATTATCAGCACCTGTTTGCCGAGAAACCGTCACTGACGTTGCACCAGCGGATGCGGGAGTGGAGGTAGTTGCGTGCCTGATGGCGCTTCGCTTATCAGGCCTACAAAGCCAGACTCCGTAGGCCGGATAAGGCGAAGCCGCCATCCGGCAATCACACCCAATCGCGCACTTGAATAAACTCGCTTAAGGCGGCTTCCGGGCTGTCGGCTTCCGGTTGCCAGTCATATTCCCAGCGAACCAGCGACGGCATCGACATCAAAATGGATTCAGTGCGCCCGCCGGTCTGCAAACCAAACAACGTTCCTCTGTCCCACACCAGATTGAATTCTACGTAGCGCCCGCGACGATAGAGCTGGAAGTTACGCTCACGCTCACCCCAGGTCATCGTTTTGCGGCGCTCGACGATCGGCAGATACGCATCGCTATACCCTTTACCGACCGCCTGCATAAAGGCAAAACAACTGTCGAAATCCGGCGTGTTCAGGTCGTCAAAGAACAGCCCGCCAATACCGCGCTGTTCGTTGCGATGTTTCAGGAAGAAGTAGTCGTCGCACCATTTTTTATAGCGCGGGTAGACGTCATCGCCGAACGGCTGGCACACATCACGCGCCGTACGGTGCCAGTGAATGGCATCTTCTTCAAAGCCGTAGTAGGGCGTGAGATCAAACCCTCCGCCAAACCACCAGACCGGGTCCGCACCGGGTTTTTCAGCGATGAAAAAACGCACGTTGGCATGGCTGGTTGGAATGTACGGATTTAGCGGGTGTACCACCAGCGAGACGCCCATCGCTTCAAAGCTGCGCCCCGCCAGCTCAGGCCGGTGTGCAGTGGCGGAAGCAGGCATTGCATCGCCGTGAACATGGGAGAAATTGACGCCCGCCTGTTCAAAGATCCCACCGCTGCGCAACACCCGGCTGCGTCCGCCGCCACCCGCTTCACGCTGCCAGTTGTCTTCGACAAAGCTGGCGCCATCGACCGCTGACAATTGCTGGCAAATGTCATCCTGCAAACTCAGCAGGAACTGTTTCACGCGTTGTGCATCGGGTTTCATGGTTAACGTTTCTTCGAGTGGGCTTTCTGGTTATCGAACCAGTGAAAATAGCTGATCACGCCGTTGGCGATGGCGGTGGCAATTTTTTGCCGGAATGCGGCTGTGCCCAACAGGCGTTCCTCTTCCGGGTTGGTGATAAAGGAAGTCTCAACCAGCACCGACGGAATTGACGGTGATTTTAGCACCACGAACGCGGCCTGCTCTGTACTGCGCGTGTGCAGACGATGCACGGGTTTGATCTTCCTGAGAATATGCGACCCCAGCGTCAGGCTGTTTTTAATGGTGTCCGTCTGTACCAGGTCGAAAAGCACCTGCTGTAACAGATGATCTTTGTCGGTGGTTTTTTTGCCTGCGACTTCATCGGCGCGGTTCTCGCGATCGGAGAGGTATTTCGCCATGGCGCTACTGGCGCCGCGATTGGAAAGTGCGAAAACAGACGCGCCAGCGGCAGACGGGTTGGTAAAGCCATCGGCGTGAATGGACATGAACAGGTCAGCGCCGTGTTTGTGGGCAATCTCAACGCGATCGTATAACGGAATAAACGTGTCGCCGCTGCGGGTTAAACGCGCATCAATCCCCTGACCACGCAAGATTGAACGGACGTTTTTGGCGATAGCCAGTACCACGTGTTTCTCTTTCGAACCGTTGCGGCCAATGGCGCCGGTGTCGATTCCTCCGTGGCCGGGGTCGAGTACGACAACACGTCTGGCCCCCGCTTTTTTGGCCTTCGGCTTACTGTGACCATTGCTGGTTTTCAGCGGTTCTTCTTTGGCGATGGCGTTCGACATGCCTGACAGCGTCAGGGCAGCCAGCCCAGCTTTCAGCACCTGGCGGCGCGATGTGAGAGTTTTTAGTGGTTTAAAAGTGCTCATACGGCCTGAGTTGTAATAAAAATAAGTTCCAGATGTACCCGTCATACTTCAACTTGCATGTGCGTTGGCTGCGTTCGCTCACGCCAGTCACTGACTTTAGTCAGCTCCTGGAGATTCACTCACTTGCCACCTTCCTGCAACTCGAATTATTTAGGGTATGTATATCGTACCGTGTAATCCGTTACGACTGTTCAGGATGAGAATTGTTTTACGTTTCATTTCAATACGTGACAATGATCTATTATGCCATTTTTTTCACCGCTTCGCGTCAGATATTGGCTAAATCAGGCGATCGCGCCATAATCACTGTTTTTAACCCTAAAAGGTGACTCATACCATGGAGATACGCGTTTTCCGCCAGCAAGATTTCGAAGAGGTGATCACCCTCTGGGAGCGCTGCGATCTGTTGCGTCCATGGAACGATCCGGAAATGGATATCGAGCGCAAGGTGAATCATGACGTCAGCTTGTTCCTGGTCGCGGAGGTGAACGGTGAAGTTGTCGGCACGGTGATGGGGGGATACGACGGGCATCGCGGCTCGGCGTACTATCTTGGCGTGCACCCTGAGTTTCGCGGTCGCGGTATCGCCAATGCGCTACTGAACCGGCTGGAAAAAAAACTGATTGCCCGCGGCTGTCCGAAAATTCAAATCATGGTGCGGGACGAAAACGACGTCGTGCTGGGGATGTATGAGCGCCTGGGCTACGAGCACAGCGATGTGCTGATTTTGGGTAAGCGTTTGATTGAAGATGAAGAGTATTGAGTTTCATCCTGGCGACTATGACAGTCACGGACGTTTACGCCTGCCTTTTCTGTTCTGGTGCGTTCTGTTGCTACAGGCGCGCACCTGGGTATTGTTTGTGATCGCGGGTTCATCGCGTGACCAGGGCAATACGCTGCTTAATCTGTTTTATCCCGATCACGATTCTTTTTGGCTGGGGCTAATCCCTGGCGTACCCGCTGTGCTGGCGTTTTTACTCAGCGGGCGGCGCTTTGCGTTTCCGGTGCTGTGGCACAGATTTCGCGCGCTTTTGATTTTAGCCCAATCGGTGCTGCTTTGTTGGCAACCGGTATTGTGGTTGATGGGGGAGCCGGTCAGCGGCGTCGGGCTGGCGCTGGTCGTCCTGGATATCATCGCCCTTATCTGGCTGGTGACCCATCGGCGTTTACGCGTCTGTTTTGCCATTGAAAAAGAATAACGGCACTTTTTAACGAAGCCGGACTCCAACCAACGTTGATTAATAAAGAAAGGAAGTGAGATGAAATCGCTGCGTTTGCTTTTATGTGCGATGCCGCTGGCGCTGACCGGCTGTTCGACACTCTCGTCTGTAAACTGGTCCGCCGCAAATCCGTGGAACTGGTTTGGATCATCGACGGAAGTCACCGAACAAGGCGTTGGAACATTAACGGCGTCCACCCCGCTTGATGAAAGCGCCATTGCCGACGCGCTGGATGGCGACTATCGCCTGCGTAGCGGGATGAAAACGGATAACGGCAATGTTGTACGTTATTTCGAGGCGATGAAGGGGGACCAGGTGGCGATGGTGATCAACGGCGACCAGGGAACCATCAGTCGGATTGCTGTATTGGACAGTGAGATCCCGGCACACACCGGCGTTGAGATCGGTACACCGTTTAGCGACCTTTACAGTAAGGCATTCGGCAACTGCGAGTTGGCGTCTGGTGACGATAGCAACGCTGTTGAGTGTAAAGCGGAAGGAAGTCAGCACGTTAGCTATGTTTTTTCCGGCGAATGGAGCGGTCCTGAAGGGTTGATGCCCTCTGATGACACGCTGAAAAACTGGACGGTAAGCAAAATTATCTGGCGTCGTTAATTTGCGTCTGAACAAACCGCCCCGCAGAAAAAACGGTTACAATAGCCCCCATCAATAATGCCACCCAGTCGTGGCATTCTCATATTCAGGAGGAATAATGTCTCAGGTTCAGAGTGGCATTTTGCCAGAACATTGCCGTGCGGCGATTTGGATTGAAGCCAATGTTAAAGGGGAGGTTGATGCCCTGCGTGCGGCGAGCAAAGCGTTTGCCGACAAACTGGCAACCTTCGAAACAAAATTCCCGGATGCGCACTTAGGCGCCGTCGTGGCTTTCGGCAACAACACCTGGCGCGCCCTCAGCGGTGGCGTCGGCGCAGAAGAGCTGAAAGATTTTATCCCTTACGGTAAAGGTCTGGCGCCGGCAACGCAGTACGACGTGCTTATCCATATTTTGTCTCTGCGTCATGACGTGAATTTCTCCGTTGCGCAGGCAGCGATGGAAGCCTTTGGCGACTGCATCGACGTGAAAGAAGAGATCCACGGTTTCCGTTGGGTAGAAGAGCGTGACCTCAGCGGCTTTGTCGATGGGACGGAAAACCCGGCGGGCGTTGAGACGCGCCGTGAGGTTGCAGTCATTAAAGACGGCGTTGATGCGGGCGGCAGCTATGTGTTTGTTCAGCGTTGGGAGCACAACCTGAAGCAGCTCAACCGCATGAGCATTCACGATCAGGAAATGATGATTGGCCGCACCAAAGAAGCCAACGAAGAGATCGACGGCGACGATCGCCCGGAGACGTCTCACCTGAGCCGCGTGGATCTGAAAGAAGAAGGTAAAGGGCTGAAAATTGTCCGTCAGAGTCTGCCGTACGGAACGGCCAGCGGTACACATGGCCTCTATTTCTGCGCCTACTGCGCACGTCTGTACAATATCGAACAGCAGCTGTTGAGCATGTTTGGTGACACCGACGGTAAACGCGATGCCATGTTGCGCTTCACCAAACCGGTGACCGGCGGTTATTACTTTGCACCGTCTCTGGATCGTTTGATGGCGCTGTAAGGCGTTAATGACTTTACCGGTGGTGAAAGGCCAGTCAGTGATGTCACTGACTGGCCTTTTTGTTATTCACGTTTCAGCGTGGCACGGGCGGTAAAACTGAGGGCTACGCATCAGGTGATTATCGCTTTTTAATCCAGATTCACGTTACGGCAGCCAAAGAGAACCGTAAAAATAAATCCGGCAATGTATGAAACCAGCATGCCGCCTGCATACACCGCCATTGCAGGGAGGATCCCTTGCGCAGAGGTCATTAAGGGCAGAGCCACCAGACCGGAGGGGCCAAAGGCGCTGTTTAACCCCATCGGCAGACCGGACCAGGCCACCAGACCGATAAACAGACCACCGGCAGCGCCGCCGAAGCAGGCGGTGATAAAGGGTTTCATTCGCGGCAATGTGACGCCATAAATCAGCGGTTCGCCGACGCCGAGTAAACCTGGAATGATCGCACCGCGAACCTGACTGCGTAACGTGCTGTGTTTTTCTGCCCGCCAGTAGAGCGCCAGCGCGGCACCGACCTGACCCGCGCCCGCCATGGAAAGAATCGGAAACAGGCTGTTAAAACCCTGACTGCTCATTAACGCCAGATAGACGGGAATAAAGCCTTGATGGACGCCAAAGACGACCGAAATCAGAAAAAGCCCGGCGAGGACGGCACAGCCCAGCGGGTTGCTGTTGAGATGGATAAAGAGCCACGACATCCCTTCGAACAACCATCCGCCCAGCGGCATAATCACCAGATACGCCAGAATGGCGGTGATCACCAGGGTCAGCATGGAGGTCAGAAGCATATCCAGATCATCAGGCATAAAACGGCGAATCAGACCTTCAATGCGCGCGCTGGCCCAGGCGGCGATCAGAACGCCAATAATGTTGCCGCGCGGGTCTATCGTCAGCCCGAAGAAATCCTGAAGACCAGAGTAATAACCCGTGGTGGCGGCTGGGTTGTACCCCAGCAAGAACAGCGAGGCGATGATGGCGCCGTTAACCCCTGTGCCGCCAAAGGCTTGCGCGGCGTTGTAACCAATAAGAATGACCAGAAAGGTAAAGAGACCTTTGCTGAAGACCTTCATAAAGTTCAGCGCATCGGCAAGCGTGCCGGTCGCATCGGCCGGGACGTGCATCACGGTGCCGATGAGCGTTGCAATCCCGAGTAGCAGACCCGCGGCAATAAAACCGGGGATCAACGGGGTGAAAATAGTGGCAAACGTTGACAGAAATTGCTGAATCCCGGATGTCTGCTTCGCTTTAATCTGGCGTTTGTTCTGGGCCGCGATTTCCGCAGCATGCGGGGTCACCGTTTCGCCAAGCAACACGTTCATGGCATCTGCCGCGCGTTGCGCTTTACCCGGGCCAAAAATGACCTGCACCTGGTCATTAGAGATCACGACGCCTTTCACGCCCTCCAGCGTTTTAATGGCGGGATCTACCAGACTGCTGTCATGCACTGACAGCCGCAAACGGGTCATGCAGTTGCCGCATTTGGCAATGTTAGCCGCGCCGCCGACCTGGTCAAGGATGCGATTCAGGAGTTCATTACTGATGTCTTTTGCCATTCGCGTTATTCCTTAGAAGCGCAGTGAGCGCCTTCGGTAATCATCTTCTCAAATTGCATGATGTGTGTTTCCTTACAGGTTCGTTGTTACCCAGGCGAATAACTGGAATCATATATTTCATAGCATTAAACACAATGTGAATCATTGCATCCCTGCGCATAATCGAACGCCGTAGCCAGCTGATTAAGCGGCTGGGTAAATAGCGTGCTGATTTTTTACCTAAGATTTACCTGAATTAGTGAGCTGTTCCGCAGCACTTATTTGTTATTGCTGTATTTTCAGTGTTAATGGAGTGTAAGGCTCTGTATTCAAATGGAGAACATTGAAATGGGTAAACTCACGGGTAAAACAGCACTGATTACGGGCGCGTCACAAGGTATCGGCGAAGGGATCGCCAGAGTGTTTGCCCGCCATGGCGCGAACTTAATTTTGTTGGATATCTCCGATGAGATTGAAAAACTGGCGGACGAGCTAGGGGGCCGCGGCCATCGTTGTACGGCGGTTCATGCAGATGTCAGGGATGCCGCCTCTGTTGCCGCAGCCATTGCCCGCGCGAAGGCGACGGAAGGTAAAATTGATATTCTCGTCAACAACGCAGGCGTTTGCCGGTTAGGTAACTTTCTCGACATGAGCGAGGAAGACCGGGATCTACATATCGATATCAATATTAAAGGTGTCTGGAACGTCACCAAAGCCGTGCTGCCCGAAATGATCGAGCGCAACGACGGTCGCATCGTGATGATGTCTTCCGTGACGGGCGATATGGTTGCTGACCCGGGCGAAACCGCCTATGCCTTATCCAAAGCTGCACTGATCGGCCTTACCAAATCACTGGCCGTGGAGTTCGCGCAGGCGGGGATTCGTGTGAATGCTATCTGTCCCGGCTACGTGCGCACCCCGATGGCGGAAAGCATTGCCCGGCAGTCCAATCCGGATGACCCAGAGTCCGTGCTGACCGAGATGGCGAAAGCGATCCCGATGCGCCGCCTGGCGAGCCCGCTTGAGGTCGGTGAGCTTGCAGCTTTCCTCGCCTCCGATGAGTCCAGCTACCTGACGGGGACGCAAAACGTCATTGACGGTGGCAGCACGTTGCCGGAAAGCGTCAGCGTCGGTGTCTGATTGACACCCATAACCTCCTCACCGTCGGTGGGGAGGTGTTCTCTTATTCTCTTTTCAACTTTCAAATCATCAAACGGTATATAAAACCGTTACTCCTTTCACCCTGGTTATAAATATGATGGCAAATAGAAAGAGTCTGACCCATTAGGCTATTTTATTTGGCATTTTGACCCCGGGCAGTGCTCAGAATCCTCACGTACTCTGTGTACGCTCCGGTTCTTGCGCGCTGTCCGTGTCCAAACTGCCTGCAACAATTACGCCTAATGGGGCAGGCTCTACGTCATTAAATTTATAAGGGTGCGCAATGGCCGTTAACTTACTGAAAAAAAGAACCCTGACGCTGGTAGCAATTCTGTTACTGGCCACGCAGGCGCAGGCAACGGAACTGCTGAACAGTTCATACGATGTTTCCCGCGAACTGTTTGCCGCCCTGAACCCGCCGTTTGAACAGCAATGGGCGAAAGACAACGGCGGCGACAAGCTGACGATTAAACAATCTCATGCCGGGTCATCAAAACAGGCGCTGGCGATTTTGCAGGGTCTGAAAGCCGATGTCGTCACCTACAACCAGGTGACGGATGTGCAGATCCTGCACGATAAAGGCAAGCTTCTCCCGGCGGACTGGCAAAGCCGTCTACCAAATAACAGTTCACCATTCTATTCCACGATGGCGTTCCTGGTGCGCAAGGGCAACCCGAAGAACATCCACGACTGGAATGACCTGGTGCGCTCTGACGTGAAACTGATTTTCCCGAACCCGAAAACCTCCGGTAATGCGCGTTATACCTACCTGGCGGCCTGGGGTGCGGCGGATAAAGCCGATGGCGGCGATAAAGCCAAAACCGAGCAATTCATGACCCAATTCCTGAAGAATGTTGAGGTGTTTGACACCGGCGGTCGCGGCGCAACCACTACGTTTGTTGAACGTGGACTGGGCGATGTGCTGATAACGTTTGAGTCGGAAGTGAACAACATTCGCAAACAGTATGAAGCGCAGGGCTTTGACGTCGTGGTGCCGAAGGTGAATATCCTCGCCGAGTTTCCCGTGGCGTGGGTCGATAAAAACGTGAAGGCCAACGGCACTGAGAAGGCGGCGAAAGCGTATTTGAACTGGCTCTACAGCCCTGAAGCGCAGACCATCATTACTGATTTCTACTACCGCGTGAACAACCCGGAAGTGATGGACAAGCTGAAAGACAAATTCCCGCAAACCGAACTGTTCCGCGTGGAAGATAAGTTTGGCGACTGGCCTGCGGTGATGAAAACCCATTTTGTCAGCGGTGGCGAACTGGACAAACTGCTGGCGGCGGGGCGCTCGTAAATGTTAGCCGTCTCCTCCAGACGCGTGCTGCCCGGCTTTACCTTAAGTCTGGGCACCAGCTTGCTGTTCGTCTGCCTGATTTTGCTGCTGCCGCTCAGCGCGCTGGTGATGCAACTTTCTGAGATGAGCTGGGCGCAGTACTGGGAAGTGATCACCAACCCGCAGGTGGTTGCGGCCTATAAAGTCACGCTGTTGTCGGCCTTTGTGGCGTCGATTTTTAACGGTGTGTTCGGCCTGCTGATGGCGTGGATCTTAACCCGCTATCGCTTCCCCGGGCGCACATTGCTGGATGCGTTGATGGATCTGCCGTTTGCCCTGCCAACGGCGGTCGCGGGTTTGACGCTGGCGTCGCTGTTTTCGGTTAACGGTTTTTACGGCGAGTGGCTGGCGAAGTTTGATATCAAGGTCACCTATACCTGGCTCGGTATTGCGGTGGCGATGGCGTTTACCAGCATTCCGTTTGTGGTACGTACGGTGCAACCGGTGCTGGAAGAGTTAGGTCCGGAATATGAAGAAGCGGCAGAGACGCTCGGTGCGACCCGCTGGCAGAGTTTTCGCAAGGTCGTGTTGCCGGAGCTCTCTCCGGCGCTGGTGGCAGGCGTAGCGCTTTCCTTCACTCGTAGTCTGGGAGAATTCGGCGCGGTGATTTTTATCGCGGGCAATATCGCGTGGAAGACGGAAGTGACATCGCTGATGATTTTTGTTCGCTTACAGGAGTTTGATTATCCGGCGGCGAGCGCGATCGCGTCGGTGATCCTGGCCGCGTCGTTGTTACTGCTGTTTTCGATTAACACTCTGCAAAGTCGCTTTGGTCGACGTGTGGTAGGTCACTGATGGCGGACGTTACTCAATTAAAGCGCTATGACGCGCCCCGCATTAACTGGGGGAAATGGTTGCTGATTGGCGCGGGCATGCTGGTGTCCACGTTTATTTTGCTGGTGCCGATGATCTCTATCTTCGTGCAGGCATTCAGCAAAGGATTGATGCCGGTAATACAGAATTTGGCCGACCCGGACATGCTCCACGCCATCTGGCTGACCGTGCTGATTGCATTGATTGCTGTGCCGGTCAACCTGGTGTTCGGCGTGTTGCTGGCCTGGCTGGTGACGCGCTTTAACTTCCCGGGTCGCCAATTGTTGCTGACGCTGCTGGATATCCCGTTTGCCGTTTCGCCGGTGGTCGCCGGTCTGGTGTATCTGCTGTTCTACGGCTCTAACGGTCCGTTGGGCGGCTGGCTGGATGAGCATAACCTGCAAATTATGTTCTCCTGGCCGGGTATGGTGCTGGTTACTATCTTCGTCACCTGCCCGTTTGTGGTACGTGAACTGGTGCCGGTGATGCTAAGCCAGGGGAGTCAGGAAGACGAAGCGGCGATTTTACTCGGCGCCTCCGGCTGGCAAATGTTCCGCCGCGTGACGCTGCCGAATATCCGCTGGGCGCTGCTGTACGGCGTGGTGCTGACCAACGCCCGTGCGATTGGCGAGTTTGGTGCGGTGTCGGTGGTCTCCGGCTCGATTCGCGGTGAAACCCTGTCGCTGCCGCTACAGATTGAATTACTGGAGCAAGACTACAACGCTGTCGGCTCCTTTACTGCCGCCGCGTTACTGACGCTGATGGCGATTATTACCCTGTTTTTGAAGAGTATGTTGCAGTGGCGCCTGGAAAATCAGGAAAAACGCGCGCAACAGGAGGAAAATCATGAGCATTGAGATTGCCAATATTAAGAAGTCTTTTGGTCGCACCCTGGTGCTGAATGATATCTCACTGGATATTCCTTCAGGTCAGATGGTGGCTCTGCTGGGGCCGTCCGGTTCCGGAAAAACCACGCTGTTACGGATTATCGCCGGGCTGGAACATCAGTCCAGCGGCCATATTCGCTTCCACGGGACGGACGTCAGTCGCCTGCATGCACGCGATCGTAAAGTCGGTTTCGTGTTCCAGCACTACGCGCTGTTCCGCCATATGACCGTATTTGACAATATCGCCTTTGGCCTGACGGTGCTGCCGCGTCGTGAGCGCCCGAATGCGGCAGCGATTAAAGCGAAAGTGACAAAGTTGCTGGAGATGGTGCAACTGGCGCATCTGGCGGATCGCTTCCCGTCTCAGCTTTCCGGCGGGCAGAAACAGCGTGTGGCGCTGGCGCGCGCGCTAGCCGTGGAGCCACAAATTCTGTTGCTTGATGAACCGTTTGGCGCACTCGACGCTCAGGTACGCAAAGAGTTGCGTCGCTGGCTGCGTCAGCTGCATGAAGAGCTGAAATTCACCAGCGTCTTTGTGACGCACGATCAGGAAGAAGCCACCGAAGTGGCGGACCGCGTGGTGGTGATGAGCCAGGGCAATATTGAGCAGGCCGATGCGCCGGATCAGGTATGGCGTGATCCAGCGACCCGCTTCGTGCTGGAGTTTATGGGCGAGGTGAACCGCCTGCGAGGGACAATCCGCGGCGGGCAGTTCCACGTTGGGGCGCACCGCTGGCCGTTGGGCTATACACCGGCTTATCAGGGGCCTGTCGATCTGTTCCTGCGCCCGTGGGAAGTGGACATCAGTCGCCGCACCAGCCTTGACTCACCGTTGCCGGTACAGGTGCTGGAAGCCAGTCCGAAAGGTCACTACACCCAATTAGTTGTGCAGCCTTTAGGGTGGTACAACGAGCCGCTGACGGTGGTGATGCAGGGTGACGATGCGCCAGTCCGCGGCGAGCGCCTGTTCGTTGGGTTGCAAAATGCGCGGTTGTATAACGGCGAACAACGCATCGAAACGCGCGAAGCGGAGCTTGCTCTGGCTGAATCGGCCTGATAGGTTAATTCGTATGTTTATCGGCCGGGTAAGCGCAGCGCCACCCGGCTTTTTTATGAGCAGAAAACGTGAATACATTAGAACAAACCATTGGCAACACGCCGCTGGTTAAATTACAACGTCTGGGGCCGAACAACGGCAGCGAAATTTGGCTCAAACTGGAAGGGAATAATCCGGCGGGCTCGGTAAAAGATCGCGCCGCGTTATCGATGATTGTCGAGGCGGAAAAGCGGGGCGAAATCCAACCGGGCGACGTGCTGATTGAAGCGACCAGTGGCAACACCGGAATTGCACTGGCGATGATTGCCGCGCTGAAAGGCTATCGCATGAAGCTGTTAATGCCGGACAACATGAGTCAGGAACGACGCGCCGCCATGCGCGCTTACGGTGCTGAGCTGATCCTGGTCACCAAAGAGCAGGGGATGGAAGGGGCGCGGGATTTGGCGCTGGAAATGGCGAATTGCGGTGAAGGTAAGCTGCTGGATCAGTTTAACAATCCGGATAATCCGTACGCGCACTACACCACCACCGGTCCCGAAATCTGGCAGCAAACGTCCGGGCGGATCACTCATTTCGTCTCCAGTATGGGAACGACCGGCACCATTACGGGCGTGTCACGTTTTCTGCGTGAACAAGAGAAACCGGTGACGATTGTCGGGTTGCAGCCTGAAGAAGGCAGCAGTATTCCGGGTATTCGTCGCTGGCCGGCAGAATATATGCCGGGGATTTTCAACGCCTCGCTGGTGGATGAAGTTTTAGATATTCATCAGGACGACGCTGAAAACACGATGCGTGAACTGGCGGTGCGTGAAGGCATTTTCTGCGGCGTCAGTTCCGGCGGCGCGGTGGTAGGGGCGCTGCGCGTGGCAAAAGCGAATCCTGGTACGGTGGTCGTGGCGATCATCTGCGATCGCGGCGATCGCTATCTTTCGACCGGGGTCTTTGGCGAAGAGCACTTCAGCCAGGGAGCGGGAATCTAAGAACATCGCCCGGCAATGGCCGGGCATGTCTGTTATTTGCGATGTTTCTCGACCAACAGGTCCAGGAACTGCCATAGTTTTTCATTCATTTCCCGGTAATTCCATTCACGCATTTCCTCGTTTGAGCGAATAAAGCGCTTCCCTTTGGCTTCTGCCAGTTCCTGTTCGGAATGCTGAATCAGTCCTGCCACCGCTTCAGCGGTAAACTCCATATGGCACTGGAAACCATAAACAAAATTACCGTACTGCACGATTTGCCGTGGGCAGCCTGCGCTTGTGGCAAGTACCGTTGCCTGGTCGGTTAACCCCGGCATGTCGTTGTGCCAGTGACCCACCATCAACGGGGAGCCAAAGTGAGCAAGCAACGGATGCTGTTGACCTGCCTCGGTCAGCGTAATGGGATAATGGCCGATCTCTTTTTCCGGGCTTTGACACACTTTCGCCCCCAGCGCCTCGCCAATCAGCTGTGAGCCTAAACAGATCCCCACCACAATCCGTTGCGCGACAATGGCCTGGTTGATCAGGTGCTGCTCGGCCAGTGAGTCAAAATGTGGGCACTCAGCAAGCGTGGTGTGCGGTGACTGCGGCCCGCCAAAAACCACCAGCATATCGAAATCATCGGCGTTCGCGGGAATGGGCTCTCCGGTATAGACGCGAGACCAGGAGATGGCGTAACCGCGATCTTCAGCCCATTGCAGATATGCTCCGGTTGATTCGAACGACTCATGAACAACAAAATGAACTCGCACTTGTATTCTCCTGTTAGCGTTTCAGCGCCTGATGAATATCAGCCGCCAGTGTGTTGATGTCGCTGTCGCTGAGTGTCGACAGCGTAATGCGCAGGCCGTGGGCTGGCGTATTCACGGCAAACACTTCACCTTCACGCACCAGCCATCCTGATTTTGCCAATTTAAACGCAACCGTCTGACTTGCGTCATGCAGCGGTAGCCACAGATTCAGGCCGTCGCCGGGAGAGACGGAATCAATGCCCTGATGGCGTAATGCTGCCGCCAGTTTTTGCTGCTGAGAGGCATAAAACTGACGGGTATCATGAAGTGATTGCTGGTAGTCCTCGTCGGTCAGACAGGCGCAGACGAGATCCTGTAACAGATGGCTGACCCACTGACTGCCGGAGTTTAACCGTAAACGAAGCTTCGCCGAGGTAGCCGTATCACTGTAAACGATGGCGAGGCGCAGGTCCGGGCCGAGCGTTTTCGACATGGAACGCACCACGGCCCAATGTTGCGTTTCGCGGGCAATGACCGGATACCAGGGAGATGAAGAAAGCAGGGCGAAGTGATCATCAGCAATCACCAGCACTTGTGGGTAGCGAGCCAGAATGGCGTGTAACGCGGCCGCGCGCGATGCGCTCAGGCTGCATCCTGTTGGGTTGTGCGCCCGTGGGGTCAGAATAACGGCTCTTGCCCCTTTTTGCAGTGCCTGCTCCAGCCCTTCCGGCAGCATGCCTTCGCTATCGACAAGTACCGGAGCCGCGCCAAATCCGGCGTAACGGAGCATGCTGATGCTGCTTAAAAAGCAGGGGTCCTCCACCACCACACTGTCACCTGGCAGCAGGTGCGCACAGAGCAGGCGCTCAATCGCATCAATGGCACCGCTGGTAATATCGATTTCGCTAGCCTGAGGAGTTGCATCCTGCATCCAGTGCGCAGCCCATTTTTTGAGGTCAGGAGACACCGCCGCATCACCATACAGACGGGGCGACCTGTTTATCGCGGTGAAATAGCGGCTAAGATCGGGTAGACGCTGAGGATCAGGGTTACCGCCGGAGAGATCGGTTAGCGGTGTTCCCGGGTTGCTCCCTTCGAGTGCGACAGGCGATGGAGTGCCTTTGATCACCGTCCCGTTGCGTCCAAGGCTGACGGCAAGCCCGGAGGTGACCAGCCGCTTGTAAGCCGCCGCGACAGTATTGCGGTTGATCTCCAGCGCGGTCGCCAGTTCACGGACCGGCGGCAGCGTTTCGCCTGGCGTCAATTTGCCACTTGCGACATGTTGGCGAATATTGTCAAAAATTTCGTTGGCGGTTTTTCCGTCGATCATTATTGACCTATGACAAAATGAATTTTAGCATATGACGATAATAGTGAGGCGTGAGCCCGCTGTCCAGTGAGAGGAGAAGGCAATGGGGCAGGAGAGTGAAATACAGTCAGTGCTCTTCGACGATACACATCGGGCGATACAGACCGATATTGTCGCCGTTCAGTCACAGGTCGTTTATGGTAGCGTCGGCAACAGCATTGCGGTGCCTGCCATTAAAGCGCAGGGATTACGGGTGACTCCGGTCCCTACGGTACTGTTTAGCAATACTCCGCATTATCAGACGTTTTATGGCGGCATTATCCCTGCCGACTGGTTTCGCGGTTATCTTCAGGCGTTGAATGAACGTGACGCACTGCGCGAACTTAAAGCCGTGACCACCGGTTATATGGGAAGCGCAGAGCAGATCGAACTGTTGGCGCAGTGGCTGAAGACGGTCCGGGAGTCGCATCCTGATGTGTGTATTCTGGTGGACCCGGTGATAGGCGACACGGACAGTGGAATGTACGTGAAAGCGGAAATCCCCGCCGCGTATCGCCACCATCTGCTGCCGTTGGCGCAGGGACTGACACCCAACGTCTTCGAACTGGAGATACTCAGCGGGAAGCCGTGCGGCACGCTGGATGATGCCGTGATCGCCGCCAAATCGCTCCTTTCCGACACCTTGCAATGGGTGGTTATCACCAGCGCGCCGGGAGAAACCGATGAGACGATAAACGTTGCGGTGGTGACCGCCGATTCGGTGGATGTCATTGAACATTCACGGTTGAAAACCGATCTGAAAGGGACCGGCGATCTGTTCTGTGCGGAACTGGTGAGTGGTCTTGTGAAAGGGAAAACGCTGGTGGCGGCGACGAAAAGTGCTGCTCAGCGGGTGCTGAACGTCATGACCTGGACCCAGCAATGCGGTTGCGATGAACTGATACTGCCACCGGCAGGGGAGGCGCGATGAAGAGTTATCGGTTAGTCGTTCGCCAGCAGGGGCGTGTGGTCGGCCATTTCGAAACCAGCGGCCTTGAGGCGCTGGAAGACATTTGTGTGGCGCGTGCAATGTTCGGCGTTGCAGGAGGATATCAGTGCGAATTGCAGGTTGCTGATTCAGAGAAGCGTATTCTGGAAAGCGGTCCGGAAGGGATGAAAATCCTGATGCGTGAAAAGTGTTATCGCCCGGTGACCTCGCCATTGTGACCGCAGCACCGATGCCGGATGATCCAATTTCGTGGTGACAAATCGCGTAGGTCTGATAAGCGTCGCGCCATCAGACAGACCGGATGAAGTGTATAAAAAAATGGCGCCATCAGGCGCCATTCTTCACTGCGGCAAGAATTACTTCTTGATGCGGATAACCGGGGTTTCACCCACAGTCACGCTACCGGACAGTTTGATCAGTTCTTTGATTTCGTCCATGTTGGAGATAACAACCGGAGTCAGGGTAGACTTGGCTTTTTCTTCCAGCAGCGGCAAATCGAATTCAATAACCGGGTCGCCAACTTTAACGCGCTGGCCTTCTTCAGCGATACGCTTGAAACCTTCACCTTTCAGTTCAACGGTGTCGATACCGAAGTGAACGAACAGCTCAATGCCGCTATCAGATTCGATAGAGAACGCATGGTTGGTTTCAAAGATTTTGCCGATGGTACCGTCAACAGGCGCTACCATTTTGTTGCCAGTTGGTTTGATAGCGATGCCATCACCAACGATTTTTTCAGCAAAAACAACATCCGGCACGTCTTCGATATTGACGATCTCGCCAGAGAGCGGAGCAATAATCTCAATAGTTCCGGTGTCTTTCTTATCATCAGAAACCAGAGATTTCAATTTATCAAACAAACCCATGATCTTCTCCTAAGCAGTAAATTGGGCCGCATCTCGTGGATTAGCAGATTGTTTTTTCTTCAATGAACTTGTTAACCAGCGTCATTAACTCGTCCGTTGTCGGTTGAGCAAGAGCCTGCTCTGCTAACACCTTCGCATCTTCGAAGTTCGTGTTACGGATAATCTTCTTAATGCGCGGGATAGAAATGGCGCTCATAGAGAATTCGTCCAGACCCATCCCCAGCAACAGAAGTGTAGCACGTTCGTCGCCTGCAAGCTCACCACACATGCCAGTCCATTTGCCTTCCGCATGAGAAGCATCGATAACCTGCTTAATAAGCGTAAGGACAGACGGTGACATTGGCTGGTAAAGGTGTGAAATCATATCATTACCACGGTCAACTGCCAGAGTATACTGCGTTAAATCATTGGTACCGATACTAAAGAAGTCCACTTCTTTGGCTAAATGACGCGCAATCGTCGCGGCAGCCGGTGTTTCCACCATCACGCCAATCTCAATGCTCTCGTCAAAGGCTTTCCCTTCGTCACGCAGTTCCTGTTTGTAGATTTCGATCTCTTTGCGCAGTTCGCGTACTTCTTCAACAGAGATGATCATCGGGAACATGATGCGCAATTTACCGAAAGCAGACGCACGCAGGATGGCGCGAACCTGGTCACGCAGGATCTCTTTGCGATCCAGCGCGATACGCACGGCACGCCAGCCGAGGAACGGGTTTTCTTCTTTCGGGAAGTTCATGTACGGCAGCTCTTTGTCGCCGCCAATGTCCATGGTACGTACGATAACCGCCTGAGAGCCACACGCTTCAGCAACGGCTTTATACGCCGCAAACTGCTCTTCTTCAGTAGGCAGAGCGTCACGGTCCATGAACAGGAATTCGGTGCGGTACAGGCCAACACCTTCAGCGCCATTACGCTCGGCACCTTCAACATCACGTACAGTACCGATGTTAGCGCAAACCTCAACCTGATGACCGTCAAGCGTGATGGCCGGCAGATCTTTCAGTTTTGCAAGTTCGGCTTTCTCAGTCGCAACTTGCTCCTGAACGGCGCGCAGCTGTTCGATTTCTTCGTTCGTTGGGTTGACGTAAACCTGGTTGTTTACGGCATCCAGAATCAGATAGTCGTCATTTTTTACCTGAGCGGTAACGCTACCGGTACCTACGATGGCAGGCAGTTCCAGAGAACGCGCCATAATAGAGGTGTGCGAAGTACGGCCACCGGCGTCAGTAATGAAACCCAGCACCTTGTTCAGGTTCAGCTGTGCGGTTTCTGACGGCGTCAGGTCAGCCGCAACCAGGATAACTTCGTCCTGAATCGCGCTCAGATCGATAATTGCCAGACCAAGGATATTACGCAGCAGACGTTTACCGATGTCACGTACGTCAGCCGCACGTTCTTTCAGGTATTCATCATCCAGCTCTTCCAGGGCAGTGGCCTGACCTTCGATAATTTCATGCGCAGCTGCATCAGCCGTCATGTGTTTATCTTTAATCAGGGCTATGATTTCCTGCTCCAGCTCCTCATCTTCGAGCAGCATAATATGCCCTTCAAAGATGGCTTCTTTCTCTTCACCGAACGTTTCACCAGCTTTCGTTTTGATCGTTTCCAGCTGCGCAGATGCCTTGGCACGACCGCTCAGAAAACGTTCAACTTCCTGATCAACCTTGTCGGCAGAAATTTTTTTCCGGTCAATGACGATTTCGTCTTCTTTCAGCAGCAGTGCTTTGCCGAAAGCGATACCCGGGGATGCTAAAATGCCTGAAATCATAACCCTACCTTACTTGTGACTGATTTTTAAAAGAACCCGGAAAATTACTCGAGTTCCGCCATCAGTTTAACCAGATGTTCAACCGCTTTCTGCTCGTCTTCACCTTCCGCAGAGATGGTAACAACGGTGCCCTGAGTCAGACCCAGAGTCTGCAGTTTGAACAGGCTTTTTGCGCTAGCGCTTTTGCCATTGGAGGTCACGGTAATATCAGAAGTGAAGCCTTTCGCTTCTTTAACAAACTGAGCAGCAGGGCGGGTATGCAGACCGTTCGGAGCGGTAATGGTAACTTCTTGCTGGAACATTGTATTTCCCCAACTTATAGGTTTAGTGTTGTGGAACTAAAGTCTAGCCTGGCGGCTCAACTTTAGCCTGTATTGTTAGCGCCGGCGTAAACGGGGCACGACACAGTCGGTGTTCTACGCAATTCCGTTGCTGGCAACGTCTGGCCGCTGACGTTTCGCTCGTCATTAAACATTATGCCGCTAAAGGAAGACTTGAACCAAATCATAAAATCGATTCAGCTAGCGGTTTTCGTGTAACGATTAATTTCGCGCATCAAAATAATTAGTCTGGTTAAATACCAGACCCGGCAGGGTGAATCAATGCCAGGAGGAGTGAAACTTTGAAGCAGGCCACAAAAAAGCGCCCAAAAAGGCGCTTTTTTACGCGTTATTAACATGCTGGCATTACTGTTGCAGTTCCTTCTCAGTGAAGAGATCGGCAAACAACGCAGTGCTCAGATAACGCTCACCTGATGATGGTAATATAACCACAATATTCTTACCGGTAAAGGTCTCATCTTGCTGGAGCTTAAGCGCTGCAGCAACGGCGGCACCCGAAGAGATACCCGCAAGAATACCTTCTTCTTCCATCAGACGACGTGCGGTGGAAATAGCCTCATCATTGGTGATGCCGATAACTTTATCAATCAGTTTCAGATCCAGGTTACCGGGGATGAAACCCGCGCCGATACCCTGAATTTTGTGCGGGCCGGGTTTCAGTTCTTCACCTGCCAGCGCCTGAGCGATAACCGGAGAGTCCGTCGGCTCAACGGCAACGGTTACCAGATCCGTTTTGCCTTTCGTTCCCTTAATGTAGCGGGATACGCCGGTGAGCGTACCGCCAGTACCGACGCCGGAGATAAACACATCGACCTGACCGTCGGTATCTTCCCAAATTTCCGGGCCGGTGGTTTTTTCATGAATTTCAGGGTTTGCCGGGTTGCTGAACTGTTGGAGCAACAGGTACTTAACCGGATCGCTGGCGACGATTTCTTCAGCCTTCTGGATTGCGCCTTTCATGCCTTTGGCGCCTTCGGTCAGCACCAGATTTGCGCCCAGCGCTTTGAGTAGCTTACGACGCTCAATGCTCATGGTTTCCGGCATGGTTAACGTCAGTTTGTAACCACGAGCCGCCGCCACATACGCCAGAGCGATACCCGTGTTGCCGCTGGTCGGCTCAACCAGTTCAACGCCTGGTTTCAGCACGCCACGTTTTTCGGCATCCCAAATCATATTGGCACCAATACGGCATTTGACGCTGAAGCTCGGGTTACGTGATTCCACCTTCGCCAGAATGCGTCCGTTACCGATACGGTTCAGTCGAACCAGCGGCGTATGACCGATAGTCAGCGAGTTATCTTCAAAAATCTTACTCATGGCCTGTCCTTAACTGTATGAAATTGGGGTACAAGGGCTAGCATACCCGCTCAGAGAATATGCGGAAGTAAGGATTTAGCATATCTATATTCAGAAGGGAAATAATGGGGATCCGGATGGAATAAGGAGCGGCATAAGCCACTCCCTTTTCGCACAATTTTTTTACAAAGAGAAAAAAGATCAATTACTTCCAGAGTGCGTGTTTATCACGATAGCAATCCACCCACATTGCCGTCGCGCCGCAGACGGCAACCGGCATAATGAACAGGTTGAGCACGGGCAGCATAGTGAACAGACTGGTCATCGCGCCGAACTGCATATTGGTGACTTTTTTCGTACGCAGGGCGTTTCTCATCTCTTTGAACGGGACTTTGTGGTTGTCGAAGGGATAGTCGCAGTATTGAATCGCCAACATCCACGCACTGAACAAGAACCACAGTACCGGCGCGACGGTTTGCCCGATACCAGGAATAAAATAGAGAACCAGCAGAGCAATCGCGCGCGGGAGATACCACGCCAGTTTTTGCCATTCGCGTTTCATGATGCGCGGCACATCTTTCATGATACCAAGTACGCCAGTGTCGGGAGGCGTCGCCCCGGTTAAACGCGCTTCAAGCTGTTCGGCCAGCAAACCATTAAACGGCGCGGCTATCCAGTTGGCGAGCGTCGAGAAAAAATAGCCAAAAACCAGCAACACCGAGAGGACGATAATCGGCCACAGCAGGTAACTTAACCACTGCAGCCAGTCTGGTACATGGCTCATCAGCGAAGGTATCCAACTGTCCAGTTCGGTAAACAGCCACCAGAACGCGCTGCCCATCAACAAAATGTTGACCATCATAGGTAAAATCACAAAACGACGGATACCCGGTTGGGTGACCAACTTCCATCCCTGAGAAAAATAATAGAAACCACTGCGTGGCGCAGTTGCGGATGATGAAACCATAATCAGGACATGCTCCTTTTGTTTAAGCCCCGGCTAAACTTTGTCTATCTTACCGTGTTGTGGCCTGGTGGACAGTTAAGAAATGTTCGAAAAATCAGCAAAAAGTACAATTTCGTTCATCTTTATGCTGTGAAAGACAAGAGTCCACTTGCACTTGAGGTAATCGGCAAATACTCTTAGTGAGTAAATGTTTGCCGTGGTGGCAAGGTGTTAGAACAACAGAGAATATAATGATGCAGGATTTGCGTCTGATATTAATCATTGTTGGCGCGATCGCCATAATCGCTTTACTGGTACATGGTTTCTGGACCAGCCGTAAAGAACGATCTTCTATGTTCCGCGATCGTCCACTAAAACGCATGAAATCAAAACGTGACGACGAGTCGTTTGACGACGGTGTCGATCAAGACGACGAAGGCGTGGGTGAAGTTCGTGTTCACCGCGTAAATCATGCCCCGGGCAATGCGCAGGAGCATGACGCACCTCGCCAGCCGCCGCAACACCAGTACCAGCCGCCTTATGCGTCTGCGCAGCCGCGTCAACCGGCTCAGCAACCGCCTGGCGCGTCGGTACCGCCGCAGCATGCTCAGCCGCAGCCAGTACAACAGCCGCAACCGGTACAACCGCCAGTGCAGCATCAACCGGTACAACAACCGGCCGCGCCGCATGTGCAACCGGTTCAACAGCCTGTGCAGCCTGCGCCGCAAACATTCCAGCCTGCGGAACCCGTTGCCGAGCCAAAACCTCAGCCAGAACCTGTCGTGGAAACGCCGCCGCCAGCGCCTGAAAAACCGCAGCGCAAAGAAGCGGTCATTATCATGAACGTCGCGGCGCATCATGGCACCGAATTGAACGGTGATATCCTGCTGAATAGCATTCAGCAAGCCGGTTTTAAGTTTGGCGATATGAATATTTTCCATCGTCATTTAAGCCCGGATGGCAGCGGTCCTGCGTTATTCAGCCTGGCAAATATGGTGAACCCAGGGACGTTTGATCCTGAAATGACAGGTGATTTTACCACCCCTGGTGTGACGATCTTCATGCAGGTGCCGTCCTACGGCGATGAACTGCAAAACTTTAAGCTGATGCTGCAATCTGCACAGCATATCGCTGACGAAGTAGGCGGCGTGGTGCTTGACGACCAACGCAGAATGATGACCCCGCAGAAATTGCGTGAGTATCAGGACCGCATCCGCGAAGTGAAAGACGCTAACGCCTGATTCTACTAAGGCGTGACATTTCCTTTCTGAACCCCCGCCTGTCGGGGGTTTTTTATCATTGATGGTGCGATATGGAATCAATCGAACAACAACTGACAGAATTACGAACCGCGCTTCGCCATCATGAGTATCTTTACCATGTGATGGACGCGCCGGAAATTCCCGATGCGGAATATGACCGCCTGATGCAGACGCTGCGCGAACTGGAAGCAAAGCACCCGGAAATGGTGACGTCAGACTCGCCAACCCAGCGCGTCGGGGCTGCTCCGCTGGCGGCATTCAGTCAAATTCGCCATGAAGTACCGATGTTGTCACTGGATAACGTGTTTGACGAAGAGAGCTTTCTGGCTTTTAACAAACGCGTACAGGACCGGCTGAAAAGCACCGACAAACTGACCTGGTGCTGCGAACTGAAACTCGATGGCCTGGCGGTGAGCATTCTGTATGAAAACGGTGTGCTGGTCAGTGCGGCGACGCGTGGCGATGGGACAACCGGTGAAGATATTACCTCTAACGTGCGTACTATCCGCGCCATTCCGCTTAAACTGCGCGGCGACAATATTCCTGCGCGTCTGGAAGTGCGCGGTGAAGTCTTCCTGCCACAAGCCGGTTTTGAAAAGATTAATGAAGATGCCCGCCGTACGGGGAATAAAGTGTTCGCGAACCCGCGTAACGCGGCGGCAGGTTCATTGCGCCAGCTTGACCCGCGTATTACCGCGAAGCGACCGCTCACTTTCTTCTGCTATGGTGTTGGCGTACTGGAAGGAGGCGAACTTCCCGATACGCATCTTGGGCGTTTGCTGCAGTTTAAAGCATGGGGGCTTCCGGTAAGCGATCGGGTGACGCTTTGCGACTCCCCTGAGGCGGTACTGGCGTTCTACCACAAAGTGGAAGAGGATCGCCCAACGCTCGGCTTTGATATTGACGGTGTCGTGATTAAGGTCAATTCACTGGCGCTCCAGGAACAACTGGGCTTCGTGGCACGTGCGCCACGCTGGGCGGTGGCCTTTAAATTCCCCGCTCAGGAACAAATGACCGTTGTTCGTGACGTAGAATTCCAGGTTGGGCGGACGGGCGCAATTACCCCTGTGGCCCGCCTCGAGCCGGTGCAGGTGGCGGGCGTGCTGGTGAGCAATGCCACGTTGCATAATGCCGATGAAATTGAACGTCTCGGTTTACGCATTGGTGACAAGGTCGTTATCCGCCGCGCCGGGGATGTGATCCCTCAGGTGGTTAACGTGGTGCTTTCAGAGCGCCCGGAAGAGACGCAGGAAATTGTGTTCCCCACCCATTGCCCGGTCTGCCAGTCGGACGTCGAGCGTGTGGAAGGCGAAGCGGTTGCCCGCTGTACCGGTGGCCTGATTTGCGGGGCGCAACGTAAAGAATCACTTAAGCATTTCGTTTCACGTCGCGCCATGGACGTTGACGGTATGGGCGATAAGATCATCGACCAGTTGGTCGAGAAAGAGTATGTCCATACGCCCGCCGATCTGTTCACCCTGACGGCCGGTAAGTTGACCGGACTTGACCGTATGGGGCCGAAATCGGCGCAGAACGTGGTGAATGCGCTGGAGAAAGCCAAAGAGACGACCTTCGCCCGTTTCCTGTATGCGCTGGGTATTCGTGAAGTCGGCGAGGCGACCGCTGCCGGACTGGCGGCGTATTTCGGTACGCTGGAAGCGCTGGAAGCCGCCTCTCTGGAAGAGCTGCAAAAAGTCCCGGATGTGGGCATTGTGGTGGCCACTCACGTGTTCAACTTCTTCGCGGAAGAGAGCAACCGTGAGGTGATCGAACAACTGTTGGCGCGGGGCATTCACTGGCCTGCTCCGGTCGTTGTTAACGCGGAAGAGATCGACAGTCCGTTCGCCGGTAAAACGGTGGTACTGACCGGCAGCTTAAGCCAGATGTCCCGCGACGATGCCAAAGCGCGTCTGGTTGCGCTGGGAGCGAAGGTGGCAGGCAGCGTGTCGAAGAAAACCGATTTAGTGATTGCGGGCGAAGCGGCGGGTTCGAAGCTGGCGAAAGCGCAGGAACTGGGAATTGCCGTTATTGACGAAGCCGAAATGCTCCGTTTGCTGGGTGTCTGAGATGGAAAAAGAGCAGTTGGTCGAGATAGCCAATACGGTGATGCCGTTCGGCAAGTACCAAGGGCGTCGATTGATTGATGTGCCGGAAGAGTATTTGCTGTGGTTTGCCCGCAAGGATCAGTTCCCGGCGGGAAAATTAGGCGAGCTGATGGCGATCACGCTGTTGATTAAAACAGAGGGGCTGACGCAGTTGGTTCAGCCCCTGAAACGCCCGCTCTAAGCTTTCGCGGCGCGGTTTTCTTGCTGCGCCTGTAATGCCTCGGTCTGGCGCTTGTAGCGACGCGCCAGCACCGCGCACACCATCAGTTGAATCTGATGGAAGATCATCAGCGGCAGCACCATCATCCCAATCACTGAGGTCGGGAACAGAATGTTTGCCATTGGGATGCCGTTGGCGAGACTCTTTTTCGATCCGCAGAAAACAATCGTAATCTCATCCGCCTTGTTGAAACCGCATTTGCGGGCCACAAACATGTTGATTGCAATAACCATCGCCAACAACACGATGCTGACCACCACGATAAACAGCAGCGATCCCCAGCCCACTTTGTGCCAGATACCGTTCACAACCGCTTCACTGAAGGCAGAATAAACCACCAACAGGATTGAGGTTTGGTCGGTTTTACCAATCCACTTTTTATTGCGTGCCACCCAGTTGCCAATCCACGGGCGTGACAGATGCCCGAGCACAAACGGTAGCAGCAGTTGCAGCATGATTTTACCGACCTGCTCCAGGCTACCTTCTGCGCCGTGGATATTCATCACCAGGCCCACCAGAAGTGGCGAGAGGAAAATGCCCAGCAGGCTGGATGCGGATGCGGAACAGACCGCGGCGGCGACGTTACCGCCCGCCAGGGAGGTGAAAGCGATGGCGGACTGGACGGTAGCAGGAAGAATGCAAAGATAAAGAAAACCGGTATAGAGCATAGGGTCGACGTTAACCGGCGCCCACCAGGCAAATAACACGCCGATTATCGGGAACAGAACGAAGGTACTGCACATCACCCACAGATGAAGTCGCCAGTGGCTACCGCCAGCAATAATCGCTTCGCGAGAGAGTTTGGCACCGTGCATAAAAAACAGCAGTGCAATGGCGGCCGTGGTTAAACCTTCGAAGAAAGGAACAAAGCTGCCTTCGGCCGGAAAAAACGAGGCCAGCAATACGACGGTGATAAGGGTCACGGTAAACGGATCAAGGATACGAAAAATTTTCATAAATACTCCAGGAATCTGATGCTGGTATTTTGCGTTTTTCCATTTGAGAAATAAAATTGATTTATTGCATCTATATATGAACTGAATTAATGAATTACTCTCTGCGTCAACTCCGTATTTTTGTCACCGTCGCACAGGCGAAAAGTTTTAGCCGTGCGGGGGATATTATCGGTCTGAGCCAGTCGGCAGTCAGTCACAGTATTAAAGAGCTGGAGCGACAGACAGGCGTCAAACTGTTGGATCGCACAACGCGTGAAGTCGTTTTGACGGAAGCCGGGCAGCAACTGGCGACCCGTCTGGATCGGGTGTTGGATGAACTGCACAGCACCCTGCGTGAAGCGGGGAGGGTGGGCACACAGTTGACCGGCACGGTACGCGTGGCGGCCAGCCAGACCATCTCAGCGCATCTTATTCCGCAGTGTATTGCGCAAAGTAATCACCTTTACCCTGCGATTGATTTTGTTCTGCATGACCGTCCACAGCAGTGGGTGCTGGAGAGTATTCGTCAGGGGGACGTTGATTTTGGCATTGTTATCGATCCCGGCGCCGTGACGGACTTGCAGTGTGAAACCGTGTTGTCTGAACCGTTTTTGCTGCTCTGCCATCAGAATCATCCCTTCGCCAGGCGAGAGTGGGTGAGCTGGCAGGAGCTTGAGCATGAGCGGCTGGTATTGCAGGATTATGCTTCAGGCAGTCGACCATTGATTGACGCGGCATTGTCGCACTTTTCGATTGACGCCAATATCGTGCAGGAAATTGGTCACCCGGCGACGCTGTTTCCGATGGTGGAGGCGGGCATTGGTATCAGTGTATTGCCTGCGCTGGCATTACCGTTGCCACAGGGGAATCAATTACAGGTGAAGCGACTCACGCCTGTTGTGGAAAGACAACTCATGCTGGCCCGGCGGAAAAACAGGTCTCTTTCGACCGCCGCTCAGGCGCTCTGGGATGTGGTACGTATGCAGGCCAGTGAGCTCACCGCTGGTCGCGCGCAGGACCCGCTGTATCAGATCTAAATAGTGCAATCAGCGCCTTCCACCAGAATGCCAGTGTTTCAGCTGTTATTGTGCGGAAGGCATTGACGCAGTATAGGGGGCGGGTCAGGGCAGGTGGCCGTAGGTCTGATAAGTGAAGCGCCATCAGACAAGCAAGGTAAAGGTTCTAAATCGCAGATAGCAAAAAGGCGCCGCCAGCGCCCTCTTTTACATTGGTGGGGCGTGCAGGATGACTCGCTTCGCTCGCCCTTCGGGCCGTCGCCGCAAGCGGCTCCGTTGTCTCACTGCGTTCGACCCGAACCTGCAGCAGGTTCGAATCATTAAGTTCTGCGCATAGCAAAAAGGCGCCTTTAGGGCGCCTTTTTACATTGGTGGGGCGTGCAGGATTCGAACCTGCGACCAATTGATTAAAAGTCAACTGCTCTACCAACTGAGCTAACGCCC
>NZ_JBWKVL010000008.1:0-45214 GCF_059421685.1 Citrobacter sp. GW821-FHT02E08
CGATCTCCTTCGTTGGCAGATTGAGTATGCCGGATGATCTCTAAATGTGAATGGCACGATTATGCGGGATACTTACAAGCGATCGTTCCTCTTGCCAATAATTAACAAACCTTACCCCAAAATAATAAATCTTGAAAAACAATCCAAACAGAAAATCATTAAAATTAAATTCACTCATCATAAATTTGAATTACACATTCAGATTCAATAATACACAAAGCCACACTTTTAAATTATTAAAAACAGGCAGTAATGTAACCTTATCAACATAGAGTTGGCTTATATATACTGGTTTAATAATGAACAGTAATGACGTCGTACCACCAGACATTAAACTGAACCAACGGCTCCCAGGAGATGTAACAACCAGTACCGTTACAACCCCGGTGTTTATCGTTGGTCTG
This sequence comes from Citrobacter sp. GW821-FHT02E08, assembly GCF_059421685.1. Taxonomy (NCBI): domain Bacteria; kingdom Pseudomonadati; phylum Pseudomonadota; class Gammaproteobacteria; order Enterobacterales; family Enterobacteriaceae; genus Citrobacter; species Citrobacter sp. GW821-FHT02E08. The sequence goes on from NZ_JBWKVL010000008.1 coordinate 405, forward strand.
ACTGTGTTTGGTTAGCAACCGCCCCGCTTCGGTAAGCCACTTAAAAGCAAAATAAATTCCAATACATTGATTAAAATGTTTCCGGTTTGCAGGACTCAATACCAGAACCACTCTCTACTCTACTGCGGAAACATGTTACACGAACCGCCAGACAACCAAAAAAAGGCGTCTTAAATGTTAAGAAAAATAGTGCTTATAAGTTTATTTTCATTTACATACTTACCCGTTGCACAGGCATCATGGAAAACGGTTGTCGAGAACGATATATTCTCTGCTGGTAAAAAAGCTGAACTCATTGGAGAAATATCGCATGAAAATCAGTCGGTTGTATTTGATTGTTCTGAAGGAAAGTTAGCGATCAGTCAGGTTGAAGCAGATAGAAATACGGTTGTCACAGGAAAAGGGAGTTATCAGACGCTCATCAAGATTGATGATAACCAGCCTGTAGCCTTGAACACGACATTGATAAGAAGAAGCCCGGAGTCTATAGCGCTTACCAGCACTGAAAAAGATAAAATTATGACTCTTCTACGTCAACTACAGGTTCAAACCTCCAGACAAGACTTTTTAATTGGAGTTATGGATAGCAAAGGGAATCAACTCTCATCAGGCTCCGGATCTGTCTCGTTTGCCAAAAAATCCGTAACTAAATTCATTAATGCATGCAAAATCGAACTGTAAGCCAAACTCTGGTTATTCTCCCCTGAGTCATCGATATGCTGTAGCGCGTTCCTGATTTATTGCAGCGAAAACCCGCACGGAGGCGGGTTTTGTTTCGTGCAGACCTTATATCCCACGATGTACAGCATATATAACAACGCGGTGATACAGTAGACTACCTTGTATCGCAGTATCGACAGATACTCTGACTCTGGCCATCGGTTGCTTTTACAGCATAATTTTAGCCGTATGCATTCGCGCCCGACCCGGTATTTCATCTGCGGGAACCCGATACATTTCACCACAGGGAAAAAATGTCTATGCAGCTTAGCGAAGCCGAATTGATTACCCGAGCCCCTGTCTGGTCTGCGTTATCCGAACTTTTCACCTGGCGTGATCTCCAGGACTATGACTACAGATGGATAGCGCAAGTGCTGAAGGACTCCGGGCTAAGTCGGGAAGAGATTTTTACTATTCTGGATGAGGAAGTCGCCCCCGCTCTGCAGACAAACCTTCTTTATAACCCCACTCCCGTTATAGACGAATGGTCAGAGGACGATATCAAAGAGCTGGTTTCGCGATATGTCAGCAGAAAACCAACCCTTATTGAGAGGGTGATTCCTTCCCGTTATTTATTCAAACAGCGGCGAAAATTCATTCAGGATGAAATCCTAAAACTCACTGCTGAGCTGGATAAAGGCACATGAAAAAAACCGATACATCATCAAACTGAAGATTCGCCAGTCAGCTAAAAATTGGTTATTATCCGCCCTCACTCTCCATCCGGGCAGCCTGATGTCTACGATTTTCGATTCCTTTATTGCCCCGCCGTGCCATGACAAGATAGAAATACTCTATCAGGACGATCACCTGGTCCTTATCAATAAACCCACAGGATTGCTCAGTCTCTCGGGGAAAAATCCGCAAAATATCGATTCGGTGCATCATCGGCTGGTACAGATATTCCCCGGTTGCACCCTGGTCCACCGCCTTGATTTCGGGACGTCCGGGCTGATGGTGATTGCCCGTAATAAGGCTATCAATGCCGCACTCTGCCAACAGTTCAGTCAACGTACAGTGACCAAAGTGTACAGCGCACTGCTTTGCGGACATCTCAACGACAATGAAGGGATAATAGACGCGGCGATTGCCAAAGACCCCGCGCTGTTCCCGCTGATGTCAATTTGCGCAATCAACGGCAAACCCGCCCGATCCCGCTATCGGGTCATTGAGCACTTGTATTACGAACGGGAAGATCAAACGTTACTGCCGGTAACGCGGGTCGCGCTAACCCCGGAGACCGGGCGTACCCATCAACTGCGCATTCACTGCCAGCAACTGGGCCACCCTATTTTGGGCTGCGACCTGTACGGCGGGCGCCTGTTGTCAGGCACCGAGCAGACGCCACGGCTGATGCTGCACGCCAGTCAGTTGCATTTTGTTCATCCCATAAGCCTGGAAAAGATCACAGCTCACCATGCCAGCCCGTTCTGAAGCCACTAGTCTCTATGCGTGAAATAGATGCCCGTCTCACAGTGTTGTTATTTGCCCAAGTAATTCGCTTTGATATACCAGACCTAACAACACGACCAAATTCACAATAACACTCACCATAAACCAGGTTTTGAACGGTTGTTTCTGGGTTTTATGTCGGAACAACTGCTGCGCGATCATTCCACCTGGCCACCCACCTACAAGGCCAAAGATCAGAAGCGTCTTTTCTGGCACGCGCTGCCAGTCGCTACGTGCAGCATATTTATCTGCACCATAGAGCAGAAAAGTGAATATATTGACCAGCAACATCCACGCCCAGAACGAATGAAAAACGAAATAGCTGGCTATCAACGAGAGCACCAGTACACTGTAACAAAGTTGATTAATTCTCATATTGACGGCCTTCCCGCTCCATAAATCCGCTACGAAGCATAAACCAGAAATGAACCTCATTTCACTCGTTAATCCCCCATCGTCATAACGCGCTTAATCACCCAGGCGGCGGACATCAACCGGTTGATGCGGGTTATCCCAATGGTAAAATACCGCCGGATACAACCAATGGAAGCAAAACATGAAAAAAATCATCGCTGTAGCGCTGGGAGCGCTTTTATTGTCAGGCTGTACGGTGCGCGTTGCAGATCTCACTGTCGCAAGTACCAAGAACTACAACCTGAACGGTGGGCATTTCTATAAGGGGAAACGGGTAACAGCGGAAGATAGCTACCCGGTGATCATCTTCCCTACGGGGATCCCGAATGTTAAAACAGCAGCAGACCGCGCTATTGAGAAAGACAAGTGCGCTGTTGGTTTAACCGATGTGGTGGTCACTCAATTAAATCACGCATTTCTGTTCGGCAAAATCGGTTTACGTGTCGAGGGTAATCTGATTATTGACCGTGGTTTACCCGGTTGCGAAAACGCCAGCTAATACATTAACCCAGCCTGTGGGCTGGGTTTTTCATCCATTGCACCCCGGTTCTGAAATCCCGTCTCTCGTTATTAACCGCCACCAGAATCCACATCACGAGCCTGAGCGCGGCACAATAAACAGGGCCTTACATCCAGGGCAAAGCATTGCCTGCTTCAGACGAATTTTAGACGCGGACTGGGAAGACTTGAGACCACACTCCGGGCAAGTGACGGTAGTTGTAGAAGCGCCACCAATGAATTTCATTGCGTAATCGAAAAATGACATGATGATTAACCTTTCAATGAATGAGCTTCATCATATCACGAGGTGGTCAAATCGTATGCAACACAAAACAAAAAAACATCACTTCAGAGAAAAGTGATGTTTTATATAAATAATATTCAAGGAACGAAAAAAGAATTAAATTAATTTAATCTTTACGTCATAGCTTTCAAGACCGCTCATCTTCTCACGAGCGGAAAACTGAATATCAGAGACCTCTTTCCCGGTCTTCTTTTTCAGTTCCACTATTTTCTTCGTGATAAATTCCGATATATCCGCTTCTGTTTTTCTTTTTAAGTCTTCAATGTTCACTGTTGACCTCTTCTGGTTTGTAAAGGCAGCAACGCGCCAGCAAGGTTAATGATTTCAGTTTGCCTGTAAGGCACAGATATTTATAAGCTATCCTGCTGAAACATTCAATAACCCCGAGAACTGGCGATGCTCATTCTTTAGGCAAAAACAGGTTAGGGATCGGCAGTGAATGAGGAAGGGATATACGGTTTCGCTAAAGAAACTTTCTTGCGGCATCCAGTATTTCTTCTGAGCTAATATCGCGATCGGAGGCGACATGAACGACTTGATGATCGCCCGTCAGGGAAGGAAATCCAGCAGACATGACCGGTAAATGCGTTTTCTCGCCATTGGGATACTCACGTAAAATTGTCGTGATGCCACTCATAACGGAAACAACAGCAGCAGGTTCTGCGTTAAAAAATACAATCACTTTTTTCATAACCCCACCGTGATGCCCTCTGCAGGCCATCTGTTAGCATACTGAAATCAAATATGGCTCCAGTGCGGAGCCAATATGCATTATTTTCTGAAATCTAATGGAGCCTGACCGGAACGGACGTACAACGCGACATTATCGAATGTCATCATTGTCGACTTGCAAAAAATACATTTTGCGCCGAAGGGATTGCTTTCAGTGACATCAAACGTTGATGTTCTGTATTGTGAACCATGACAACATGGACACCGGAAGTGAATATGGTTAGTAATATCAGTTACCTTAGAGCGCCACGACATTGACTGCCGTTGGACCTTTAGGGCCCTGTTCTACCGAAAATTCAACTTCCTGATTTTCATTAAGCGTTCTGAAATCGTTACTTTGAATTGCAGAAAAATGGACGAATACATCTTTGCTGCCATCTTTAGGAGTAATGAAACCAAAACCCTTATCAGCATTAAACCATTTTACTAAACCAGTCATTTTATTAGACATAAATTATTACCTTATTGAGTTAGCCCTTGGGCAAAATAGTCCGAAAGAAAATTTATCAGAGAGAAAAAAACCTAAAGGGAATCTCAAGAGGGAATCATGATGAGAAATATTACAATGACTACTTCAGATAATTTTGTATCAAACCGCACAGTCATTAACGCATGGTTAACCAAACATAGCAAGCTTTAGTTTTGCTTAAAAATAATTCTTATCTTTCCTCGTCAATACCGGGATAAATCCAAAACGGGCGGCAATGACCCTAATCACTGCCGCCACTCCCCCGCTTAGCGGGTGGGGTACGTTTTGTTAATCCACGCGTGGGTATCCTCCCATGTGAAGCACCATTTGCGCACCGGACCGGCCATCGCCGTACGCGTTACGAAATGTGTTCAGACGGCCACTTTGCGGCGAGGTTCGTGGGTACGTTGTTGCGTTTCCCACTTGTCTGCCAGGCCAACCTCAACCTCTGACGGCACGAGCATCGTACGACCGCGAACCAGATCCGCCGCACGTTCCGCCAGCATGATCGTCGGTGCATTCAGGTTGCCGTTCGGTTCCGTTGGGAACACGGAAGAGTCGATCACGCGAACCCCTTGCAGTCCATGTACGCGCAGTTCGGAATCGACGACCGCCAGCGAGTCCTCCCCCATCCGGCAGGAGCCACACGGATGCATCGTGCTTTCCATGTTAGCGCGCACAAACGCATCGATCTCCTCGTCCGTGTTAACGTTCGGGCCGGGAGCCAACTCCTCGCCACGAAAACTGTCCATCGCGGGCTGACCGATGATCTCACGCGTCAGACGCACGCAGCGGCGAAAACCTTCACGATCCTCTTCGCGCTCCAGGTAGTTAAAACGAATTTCCGGATGCTCATACGGATCGGCAGAACGTACCCGCACATAGCCACGGCTCTTCGGTTTGTTAGGGCCAGTCAGCACCATAAAACCGTGTCCCTTGAACGGTTTATCGCCATCGTAGCGCATTGCCGCAGGTAAAAAATGGAACTGAATATCCGGCCAGCGCAGCCCCTTTTCTGAACGGATGAATCCTCCCGCTTCGAAATGGTTGCTCGCCCCCAGACCATCTTTAAACAGCAGCCAGCGCAGGCCAATTAATGCTTTCGAAAACAGTCCCATTTTGCTGTTCAGCGAGACCGGTTCTTTGCACTGGAACTGAATATAAATCTCGGCGTGATCCTGCAAGTTTTCCCCCACGCCGGGGAGATCGTGTTTCACCTCGATTCCGGCTTTACGCAGAACCTCGGCGGGGCCAATACCGGAGCGCTGTAACAAGTGCGGGGAACCGATTGGACCGGAAGAGATCAACACTTCTCGCGTACAGCGCACGGTGTGGATTTCTCCCCCCTGCTCATACTCAACGCCGACAACGCGTTTACCTGCCAGCACCAGCTTACGCGTCATCGCATTGGTGACGACGGTCAGATTAGGTCGTGTCATAGCCGGTCGCAGATAGGCATTTGCGGTAGACCAGCGCACGCCATTCTTGACCGTCATGTGCATCGCGCCAAAGCCTTCCTGCATATAGCCGTTGGTATCATCCGTTTTGATGTAGCCCGCCTGTGCGCCTGCTTCAACCCATGCGCCATACAGAGGGTTCTGCATATTGTTGCCGTTGTTGGTGCTCAGCGGGCCTTCTGAACCGCGATAATCATCGCCGCCAAATTTGTAGTTCTCTGCTTTACGGAAATAGGGCAGACAGTTGCGATAACCCCAGTTTTTGGCCCCTAACGACTCCCATTCATCGAAGTCGTAAGCGTGACCCCGGATGTAGACCAGGCCGTTGATCGATGACGATCCGCCCAGCACTTTCCCGCGCGGACAGTGCAGACGACGCCCATCCAGATGCGGCTCCGGCTCGGTTTCGTAGTGCCAGTTAAATTTTTTGGTGTTCATCGGCATCGAAAACGCGCTGGGCATCTGGATAATAATGTTGCGATCGCTTCCGCCGTACTCGATCACCAGTACGTTCACACGCGGATCTTCAGTCAGGCGGTTTGCCAGTACGCAGCCGGCCGATCCTGCCCCTACGATGATGTAGTCGAACTGTTTAGTAGACATTATTAGCTTGCTCCATTTTGGTTCTGGACAATTGCGACAGGCACACCTTTATTACCCGTGGTGTACTCCGGCATGTGTAATTCGATATGCGAAATCACGGCTTCTTCATGATGCAGGTTCAGTGAACGGCAGGAGACGTAGTAGACGATGCTGGAGGCGATAAGCCCCACCAGCCAGGCCAGATCAACGCTGCCCATCGCGCGGGCTATCGGCCCGACAAACACCTCACGACCACCGTCAAAGATGCAGAAGAACGGCACCATCGCGAGAAAGCCCGCGAGGTAAGAGAGCAAACCACGCGCCCCCCAACGGCCATAAATGTTGCCGTGCGGCTGGAAGAAGTGCGGGATGGCGTAACGCCCTCTGCGTACAAAGAAATAGTCCGTTAGGTTGACCGCCGTCCAGGGCACCAGGAAGTACAGCATCACCACCAGATAGATATTCAGCACGGACAACCCCGAGCTGGAGTTGTAGATGCTCATCGCCACGCCCAGTTGCAGGAGCACCACAAAGATGATGGCCACGATGCGAGCTTTGGCCGTCGGCTCTATCTTCCTGAAGGAGTCCACGCTGGTAATGGCGGTCAGTTTGGCGCTGTAAATATTCATCGCAATCACCGGCAGGAACGCCAGGATAGTGATGGCCACGACGGCAGTTCCCAGATGAGGAGAAAAGTTGGCGCCAACCATATTGAGCGCCACCAGCACATCGGTCGCGCGCAGATGAGACGCCAGCCAGCCGCCCACCGAGATCATCCAGGCCCCTGACAGCGATGCCCCCAGAAACACCGCGGCGATCAATTTACCGCTGGAGGTATTTTTCGGCAGATAGCGCGAATAGTCGGACACATACGGTGCATAAGCGATGTTGTAACTGGCGGCGGCCGCAAACTGAGCAACAAAGCCCGTCCAGTTGAAACCCAAAGGTGCCGCCTTCGCCGCCCCTTCGACGGCCGGAGCATCGTGAACCCAGCCCATCAGCACCGCCAGCGTCACCAGACCGTACAACGGCAACGATAAAAACAACGACCATTTGAAGGTTTTGTGCATCCAGTCGTGGCCGAGGATGGCCAGAATGGTTGCCGGTACCGTCACCGCCAGCGCGACCTGGAACGGGTTCCAGCTAAACAGCGTTTTCAACCCCTGCATCATCAGCACCAGGTTGACAATATTGAAGCCAGCAAACACAAACAGCGTTGCTAACAACACGAGCACCACGCCGCGATAGCCAAACTGCGCGCGCGACTGGATCATCTGCGGCAGCCCCAGGTGCGGTCCCTGCGATCCGTGGAAAGCCATGAACAGCGTACCGAACATGATGCCCAGAGTGCCCGCCAGCGTGGTCCATAGCGCATCAAGCCCGACGCTCGGCCCGACAAAGCCGATGGTCATGGTAAAAAAAGTAAAATTGCCGACAAACCAGAAGGGTCCCTGACTGGAGAGTTTATCGGTGCGTTCCTGTTCTGGCACAAAGTCGATCGAGCGTCCTTCTATTGGACTTTGTTCACTGCTTGTCCCTTTCACTGCGGTTGATTCTGGTTGCATAAGGTACCCCTTGGTAGAGAAGGGTGAAGCAATAAGAATTCATTAAGCCAGGCGGTTGCCGGCTCGTTAGCTCAGTGCGTTGTGCCGTACCTGGCCGCTTCCGGGCAGCATGAGGCTGTACCGGAAGGGCCGATAAGTCAGACTATGAAGGCAAGGTGATCCACACGGTTTTGGTTTCCATCAGGTAGTCAAGCTGCTCTGGGCCGAGATCTTTACCAAAGCCGGACTCCTTGAAACCACCGAACGGCAGCGCCGGGTCGATGGTGCTGTGCGCGTTGACGTACACCGAACCGGCCTCTAGCTGAGGAATAAGGGTATGCACGCGGGCCAAATCGTTCGAATAGATCGCCGCAGCCAGACCAAACGGCGAGTCGTTGGCAAGCTCAACCGCTTCTTCGACGGTATCGAACGGCGCGGTGACCAGCACCGGGCCGAAGATCTCTTCGCGCACGATGCGCATATCATTGCGACAGTGAGCAAAAATGGTCGGTTCGACGAAGAAACCGTCTCTGTCCTGGGGACGTCCGCCATAGTAAAGCGTCGCCCCTTCGCGCACGCCAGCGTCAATGTATGACAGCACCGTGTCCTGCTGTTTGGCGGAAACCAGCGGGCTAATGAAACATTCCGGATCGAGGCCCGGGGCCATTTTCAGCGTGGCGGTATAGTCAGCGAGCGCCGCCAGGAAACGGTCATAAATACTGCGGTGAATATAGGCGCGGGTCCCCGCGTCACAGACCTGCCCGGAGTTAAAAAACACCCCGTTGGCCACCGCCTGTGCGGCGGCAGGGATATCGGCATCCTCCAGCACCAGAACCGGGGATTTCCCGCCCAGCTCCAGGGTCACGCGCTTGATGTTTTCAACCGCCGTCTGCCCGACGGAACGCCCGACAGGCGTCGAACCGGTAAAGGTCACTTTGTCGATCCCCGGATGCGCGGTCATGGCCGCGCCAATCACACTGCCGTATCCGGTGACAATATTTACCACGCCGTCCGGAATACCCGCTTCCTGAACCAGTTCAGCAAAACGCAGCGTCGATAATGAGGTCAGTTCAGCGGGTTTAATCACCGCAGTACAGCCCACCGCCAGCGCCGCCGCCAATTTCCACGCCATGGTTTGCAGGGGGAAGTTCCACGGCACAATGGCGGCCACTACACCGATCGGCTCTTTGCGGGTATAGGCCAGATAATTGCCCGGCAGCGAAGGTTCTACCGTGCGGCCGTGCAGTTTTGAGGCCCAGCCCGCGAAGTAGCGAAAGGTGTCGATGGTGCCCTGGATATCAACGTCACGCGCCTGCGTCACCGATTTCCCCATATCAATGGATTCGATCTCAGCAAGTTCTCTAGCATTAGCTTCAATCAGATCCGCCAGGCGATGCAGCATACGCTCGCGCTCCAGCGGTTTAAGACGACGCCACTCACCGTGGTCGAACTGTTGGCGAGCCGCCGCCACGGCGCGATCAAGGTCAGACGCGGTAGCCAACGGGATCGTGGTCAACACACCCTGCGTGGAAGGCTCGATAACAGCGCTGACCTCCCCTTCGCTACCGTCAACCCACTCTCCGCCAATAAACATCTTCTGCGGTTTACTCAGAAAGCGTCGTGTCGCGTCTAAAATACCGTAACGATTGAGATAGTGCGTTACTGCTGCATCCATTTGATGATCCTCTTTTTTTTACACCCGATTTTTAACTCACGGGTTATGCAGGTAGGGTTCAGAGGGGTGGTTTAACCACCCACTTGTTGCTTAGCGTGCCTGGGATTGCTTACGCTCGTAGAAAATAAAACCAATGCTATTCATCAGCAGTTGGGCAGCCAGAATCGAGGTCACGCCGGTGGGATCGTAGGCGGGCGCTACTTCGACCAAATCCATACCGATAATGTTGCCGCCACTGCGTTTCGCCAGCGCCTGAATAATCTCCAGCACCTCGTAGTACTGGAAACCACCGTGACTCGGCGTACCGGTGCCCGGGGCAATCGACGGGTCAAAACCGTCGATATCAATGGTGAGGTAGTAGTTGCAGCCCTGCGGGATCTGCTCCAGCACGCCTTCGACGCCTAAACGGCGAACGTCGCGTACCGACAGGATATTGGAACCCGCCGCACGCGCCGCGTCGTAGTCGCTGCGGTTGGATGAGGAGACGTTGCGGATACCGAGTTGCGTCATGCCCGCGATGTGATTCATTTCTGACGCGCGGCGCAGCGGGCTGCCATGACCATAGCGCACGCCGTGGCGCTCATCGACGAAGTCGAGGTGGGCATCGAAATGGACGATGTGAATCGGCCCGCGCCCTTCATAGGCCTTAATGACCGGGGCATGAATGGAATGGTCGCCGCCCAGCACCACTGGCATCGCGCCGGAAGCCAGGATCTTACGTACCGCCAGTTCAATGTTTGCGTTACTGCTGGTCATATCGGTGTGCACGATGTCCGCATCGCCCACATCGACCATTCGTACCTGGTCTTGCGTCAGATACAGCGCATCGTCTTCATGATCATAGGCACCAGCATGACCAAACGAAAATAACGTAGACGCCTCGCGAATGCCGCGGGGTCCGAAACGGGCGCCAGAACGCCACTGCGTCCCCATATCGTTGGGCGCGCCCAGGATCGCGACATCGGCATCAATCTCTTCCCAGTTGAGGCATACCGGCGCTTTGGCAAAAGTACAATGGCCGACAAACGGCAGATTCAATCGTCCGGACTCGTAGTTATTGTTCCCCATACTCTCTCCCCCAATCTGTGAATTTTCTGAAACGACCTGGCACAGGTTGACTTGCCATAACAATGACTATGGACAACAATTTGCATGATAAAAATAGAAAACATCAGATATTCATATCGGCTTTTCCGAAGTAACGCATGAGGAGATAGAGACGTGAATCAACTGCAGAATATTGACCTTAAGCTACTCAGAATTTTCATGACCATAGTGAAATGTAACGGTTTTTCTGCAGCTCAGGCGGCGTTGAATGTGAGCCAGTCCACGATCAGCGAACATATGACCAGCCTGGAGACACGCCTCGGCGTCAAATTGTGCGAACGCGGTCGTTGCGGGTTTCGACTGACGGAATACGGCACCGCCACCTACGAGGCGGCACAGCGGCTATTTCTGGCGGTGGATACGTTTTGTATGGATACTTCCGCGCTCAAGCGGCACATCTCCGGCAAGCTCTATCTGGGCATCATTGACAATACCGCCACCGACAACGACAGCGTCCTATCGCGTACGTTGCGCCAGTTCGTCTCCCACGGTCACGATGTGCAACTGGATATCTACATTGGCACGCCCGCAGAGCTGGAAGGACGCGTCCTTGACGGGCGATTGCACGTCGCCATTGGCCATTTCCCGTTTGAGGTGGCCGGGCTCAGTTATACGCAGTTATACGATGAGCCTGATGGTCTGTATTGCAGCCGCTATCATCCGCTTTTCGATAATCCTCCACGCGGCGATGCCCTCATCGATGCGATCCGTGAGAGTCAAATTGTCGCACGCGGCTTTCTGCAACAACGCGATCTGCAATTGCTCAAATCAAGCTATGCCGCCGCCACCGTCGACAATGTCGAAGCGCAGGCCATTCTCATTCTTACCGGCGCGTACCTCGGTTTTCTCCCCCGGCACTATGCCCGCCAGTGGGTCAACGCGGGTCAAATGCGCCAGCTGGAGCCTGAGCAATTTGGCTCTAAATGGCCGTTTTCTTCGATAACAAAACGGGGAGCCACACAACCGGCAATCCTTCGCCTGTTTTTGGAGGAGCTGATGAGCCATTCTTATTCCGCGTCAGCCTGATAGATAACATTGAGAAAAAATACCGGAAATGACAACGCGCGGGCAGTAGCCGATAATTCCCGGTGATGCCCTGGCCGGACAAATAATAACGCACCCCGGTTATCGCCTTATTTTTCAGTTAAAACATTCAACCGCTGCAATGATATTTATATCAACAAAGCAACACGTCGTTATTCTGATATTGGCATTGAGATAAGATTAAGTTTATGCCAAAAGTGATTAACTCTTTTTACAGATAAATTTATTTATAACTAATAGAGAGGTAATAAACGTAAAATACACCTCAATCGTTCAGACGACGACCTGCCTCCCCCGCGCCAGCGCGCCTTATCATTTTGTTATTCAGTTTCCCTGACGCATCACCATCCTCACTGTTTTCCACACGGGAACCCCTGCGGGATGCGACGAATGATTGATATCGCACGATAAATTACGACGAAAATATTAACGATTATTAATGGTATCTGATTCATATTTCAGGGAGAAATCTATGCGATTTCCGAAAGCGGTTGATTGAACACGCCTGATGGTGAGGAAAACAACATGTTTGGACTGGAGACGCTCGACGTACTGATTGGGCTTATGACCGTATACTTTACGTTCGGAATTGCCTGCACCGCTATTGTTGAAGCCATTTCTGCCTGGGCCAATATCCGCAGCAAAAATCTTGACCTGGCGCTGAAAGAGTTATTTTCAGGAGAGCTGGCACCGAAGGAACAGTTTATTACCCAATTTTATGCGCATCCTTTGATTCAATCCCTTAGCAAAGGCCAAAACGGTATCCCCTCTTATATTCCGCCAGAAATAGTCGGACAGGTTGTGGAATCGCTGGTGGTGGGGAAAACCGTCATGGCGACGCTGTCCGCAGGGGTGAGTTCGCTGCCGGGAACGGCGGAAAATAACCGTATAAAAGGGATCCTTGAAACATTTGTGATGCAGACTGAAAACGATGCAACTCAGTTTCGCCAGGCCGTCGCAAAACAGTTCGATGCCGTGATGGACCGCGCCTCCGGTTGGTACAAACGCAAAACGCAGACCATCACGCTAATCGTCGCCGCGCTTCTGGTTCTCAGCGGAAATGTCGACACCCTCAAAATCGCGACCGTACTGGCCTTAAATCCTGCGGCTCGCGAAAAAATGGTGAATATCGCGCAGCAGACACTGGATGAAGCGAAAAAGCAGTCCGAGGAAAAGACGAGTAACACGCCGAAAACCGACGTTAAACAAGCGAAAGATAAGGTCACAGATGCCACTGCAGAATATGAGCGTGCAGTGGCAACCTTTGAGGCTACTGGCCTCTCATTCGGATGGAAAGGTTTGCCGCACACCCTGTGGGAATACCTGGCAAAAGCAGCGGGATTGCTGGTCACCATTTTCGCGGTCTCGCTCGGCGGCCAATTCTGGTTCGACACACTTCAGCGCGTCATGCAGATACGCTCCACCGGCCCAAAACCCCCCGATCCAGACCAGCCCGCCCGTAAGAAAAAATGAGCGATGTGCATTCACTCACTCTCGATAACAGGAGGAGTTTTATGATACTCACCCCCGTGCAAAAAAGTATTTGTGAACGCGTTCTGAATGCTTTTGAAACTGGTTCAGCCGAAGGGAATTATTCCGTCATCGCAATATTTCCTGATGGGCCGCATCAAATTCGACAAATAACGTTTGGCCGTTCGCAAACCACCGAATACGGCAAACTGAAAGATCTGGTCGCCCGATACGTCAACGCAAACGGGCAATTCAGCGCCGAGCTTGCCCCCTTCGTTCCCCTGATCGGAAATACACCGCTGGTTGATCATGAGCAGTTCAAGAGTCTGCTTCGTCGCGCAGGCAGTGACGACCCGATAATGAAGACCGTTCAGGACCTGTTTTTTGATGAGCGCTACTTCACTCCCGCGCTGAAATGGGCACAAAAATTTGGCTTTAAAGAAGCGCTTTCCATGTTGGTCATCTATGACTCTTTTATCCATAGCGGCAGCATTTTGCCGTTCCTGCGTTCCCGGTTTCGTGAGGTTCCTCCAGCCAGCGGAGGGAATGAACGCACGTGGATTTCCGAGTATGTCAGGGTGCGAAATTCATGGTTAGCCAACCATAGCAACCCGGTACTGCATCCCACGGCATACCGGTGGGACCGGCGACCGGTATACCGGTAATTCCGGTTGCGATGCCTCTCACGGAGCAAGGCACGGTACCGTTTATTGACGAAGCGACAAGTGGAAACGGAGCAGCAGCACCCGCGTCAGACACCCAACCTGCGGTTTCCCCCGTTTCAGGCTTTACCGCCAGTGCGGCGACAATCGCAACCGAAGAATGGCGCTTTTTCGGCGATCAGCGTTACAACCGCAGCGGGGGCATTATCCATACCGGGCGTAAAGAGGGTGAAGATGGCTGGTGGCAGCGCGTCGGTCTGTATTGGGCGAAGATCGGACGAGACGATCTGGACGGGCGGGATCATGACTGGCCGTGGTCAGCGGCATTTATCTCATGGGTGATGCGCCAGGCGGGGGCCGATCATCGGTTTGCCTATTCGGCCTCGCATGCGACTTACATCAGTAAATCTATCCGGGACAGAAATCAGGGTAACGCCAATGCGCTGTATTGGGGCTACAGACTGAATGAGCGTAAACCCCAGGTCGGCGATCTGGTGTGCTGGGATCGGGACCCCGATAAAGTCGTCGACTACGATCACCAGCATCTTGGCAATTACAGCAGCCATACGGATTTAGTGGTTTCCGTCGGTGCTGATGAAATTGAAATTATCGGCGGTAATGTCGGGAATTCGGTGACACGACGCCCGTTAGCGCTCACTGCTGAAGGTTTTCTGGCCAGTGGCGCACAAGGCGGTGAAACGCTGTTCGCCATTATGGGCTATCGCGCTGGCTGAGAGCATCCCCTCTCCTGTGACTTATCTATGAGTACACCGCTGGAGCGTCCCTCCAGCGGCTATCTCTAATTAATACACTGTTTTAAATGATATTTAGCTAACACACTCTCCCTCTCCCGCCCTTATCCACACAAAGCACATTGTTAAATATTTGTTGCAGTCGATCACAAAAATTAAACAAATTGGTCGTTTTGTATGCGTTTATTGAAAATGTAGATATTTTTAATTTATGGCTACGAAATGAGCATCGCCATGTCTCCCACGACAATCTACCGAGAGGATCGATTCTGATGAATGCACTGACTGCCGTAAAACCCAACGCTGGGGATTCAGCCCGGAACTACACCGGTTTCACCGTCGCCCCGTCCGCACAATCACCGCGACTACTGGAACTGACGTTTAGCTCCGACACGACCCAACAATTCTTACAGCAGGTTGCGCAGTGGCCGGTGCAGGCGCTGGAATACAAATCATTTTTACGCTTTAAGGTGAGCAAGATCCTCGACGATCTCTGCGGCAACCAACTGCAACCGCTGCTGATCAAAACGCTGCTGGAGCGAGGCGAAGGCGCTCTGTTGATCGGCGCAGAAGGGGTCGACAACGTGGCGCAGGCTGACGACATGGTCAAACTGGCCACCGCCGTGGCGCATCTGATTGGGCGTTCCAATTATGACGCGATGAGCGGTCAATACTATGCGCGGTTTGTGGTGAAAAATGTCGACAGTTCAGACAGCTACCTGCGCCAGCCTCACCGCGTACTGGAATTGCACAACGACGGAACCTTCGTCGAAGAGGTAACCGATTACGTGCTGATGATGAAAATCGATGAGCAGAACATGGAAGGCGGTAATTCGCTGCTGCTGCACCTTGATGACTGGGAACACCTGGAAGAGTACTTCTCGCACCCGCTGGCGCGCCGGGCGATGCGCTGGGCAGCGCCGCCAAGCAAAAACGTCAGTCACGATGTCTTTCACCCGGTGTTCGACGTCGACCCACTGGGCCGTCCGGTCATGCGCTACATCGACCAGTTCGTCCAGCCGAAAGATTTTGAAGAAGGCACCTGGCTTAGCGATCTTTCGGATGCGCTGGAAACCAGTAAAAACATCCTTTCCGTTCCCGTACCGGTCGGCAAATTCCTGCTGATTAACAACCTGTTCTGGCTGCACGGACGCGATCGTTTTACCGCGCATCCTGATTTACGTCGTGAACTGATGCGCCAGCGCGGTTATTTCGCCTACGCCACTCATGGCTACCAGACGCACCAATAAGCGCCACCCGAGGAACAGAGCGGATGTATGATTTTGTGATTATTGGCGGCGGCATTATCGGCATGTCGACCGCCATGCAGCTGATTGATGTCTACCCGGACGCCAAAATTGTGGTGCTGGAAAAAGAGTCTGCACCGGCCTGTCATCAGACGGGCCACAACAGCGGCGTAATTCATGCCGGGGTTTACTACACCCCTGGCAGCCTGAAAGCGCAGTTTTGCCTGGCGGGAAACAAGGCCACCAAAGCCTTCTGCGATCAAAACGGCATTCGCTACGACGAGTGCGGAAAAATGCTGGTCGCCACCTCCGAACTGGAAATGGAACGGATGCAGGCGCTGTGGGATCGTACGGCAGCCAACGGGATTGAGCGCGAGTGGCTCAGTGCAGACGAGTTGCGCGAACGCGAGCCAAACATTACCGGACTGGGCGGCATTTTTGTGCCTTCCAGCGGGATTGTCAGCTATCGCGAAGTCACCGCAGCAATGGCGAAAATCTTCCAGGCGAAAGGCGGCGATATTGTTTATCACGCCGAGGTTAGCGCCCTGAAAGAGCACGCGACCGGCGTGGTTGTCCACACCCGTCAGGGGCAAGAATTTGAAGCCTCGACGCTGATTAGCTGCTCCGGGCTGATGGCCGACAGACTGGTCAAAATGCTGGGGGTCGATCCCGGTTTTATCATCTGCCCGTTCCGTGGCGAGTATTTCCGCCTGGCGCCCGAGCATAATCACATCGTCAACCATTTGATCTACCCGATCCCCGATCCGGCGATGCCGTTTCTTGGCGTGCATCTCACCCGTATGATCGACGGCAGCGTCACGGTCGGCCCCAACGCCGTGCTCGCCTTCAAACGCGAAGGCTATCGCAAGCGCGACTTCTCCTTCAGCGACACGCTGGAGATCCTCGGTTCGTCCGGGATCCGTCGTGTACTGCAAAACAATCTGCGTTCTGGTCTCAGTGAAATGAAAAACTCGCTGTGCAAAAGCGGCTACCTGCGATTGGTACAAAAATACTGCCCGAGCCTGACATTAAAAGATCTCCAGCCGTGGCCTGCGGGCGTACGGGCGCAGGCGGTTTCGCCAGACGGAAAGCTTATCGACGACTTTCTGTTTGTGACCACACCGCGCTCGATCCATACCTGTAACGCCCCTTCTCCGGCAGCGACGTCGGCCATTCCGATCGGCGCCCATATCGTCAGCAAAGTGCAGACGCTACTGGAGAGCCAACACAATACCGGACGTACGCTGCGTGCGGCACGTAGCGTGGACACCTTACACGCCGCATTTACCCGTTAAACACCTTGAGACAGGAAGCAATCATGCAACTTAACGATCCAACCTTGTTCCGCCAGCAGGCTTTTATTGAAGGCCAGTGGCGCGATGCCCAAAGCGGCGACGTGATCGCAGTGAACAATCCTGCAAACGGCCAACAGCTGGGCAGCGTCCCCAAAATGGGGGCCACCGAAACCCGCGAGGCCATTGAAGCCGCGAATCGCGCCCTCCCCGCCTGGCGTGCGCTGACCGCCAAAGAGCGGGCCAATATTCTGCGTCGCTGGTACAACCTGATGATGGAACACCAGGACGATCTGGCGCGCCTGATGACCCTGGAACAGGGCAAGCCGCTGGCGGAAGCGAAAGGCGAGATCGTCTATGCCGCCTCCTTTATTGAATGGTTTGCCGAAGAGGGCAAGCGTATTTATGGCGACACCATTCCGGGTCATCAGGCAGACAAGCGTCTGATCGTCATCAAACAACCGATTGGCGTCACCGCCGCCATTACGCCGTGGAACTTCCCGTCGGCAATGATCACCCGTAAGGCCGGCCCGGCATTGGCTGCGGGCTGCACCATGGTGCTCAAACCGGCCAGCCAGACCCCGTTTTCCGCGCTGGCTCTCGCGGAGCTGGCACATCGTGCCGGAGTTCCCGCCGGTGTCTTTAACGTCGTCACCGGGTCTGCAAGCGCCGTCGGCAATGAACTGACCGGCAACCCGCTGGTGCGCAAACTCTCCTTTACCGGCTCCACCGAAATTGGCCGTCAGTTAATGGAACAGTGCGCCAAAGACATCAAAAAAGTCTCTCTGGAACTTGGCGGCAACGCGCCGTTTATCGTCTTTGACGATGCCGATCTGGATAAAGCCGTGGAAGGGGCGCTGGCCTCAAAATTCCGTAATGCCGGGCAGACCTGCGTCTGCGCCAACCGCCTGTATGTGCAGGACGGCGTCTACGAGCGCTTTGCGGAAAAACTGCAGCAAGCGGTGAACAAACTGCATCTCGGCGATGGCTTACAGGCGGGCGTCACCACCGGGCCGCTGATCGATGAGAAAGCCGTCGCCAAAGTGAAAGAACATATCGCGGATGCAGTTGGGAAAGGCGCGCGCGTGGTCACAGGCGGTCAGGCACATGCGCTGGGCGGCAACTTCTTCCAGCCCACCATTCTGGCGGATGTTCCTCGTGATGCGAAAGTAGCCAAAGAAGAGACGTTCGGCCCGCTCGCTCCGCTGTTCCGCTTTCACGATGAAGCTGACGTGATAGCCCAGGCCAACGACACCGAGTTCGGTCTGGCGGCTTATTTTTATGCCCGCGATCTGAGCCGCGTCTTCCGCGTCGGCGAAGCGCTGGAGTACGGCATTGTTGGGATCAACACCGGCATTATCTCTAACGAAGTCGCGCCCTTTGGTGGGATCAAAGCCTCCGGCCTTGGCCGCGAAGGTTCCAAATACGGTATCGAAGATTATTTAGAAATCAAATACATGTGTATCGGCCTTTAAGTAAACCTTACCTGATTGAAGACTGGAGAAAGCGAATGAGCACCAATAAAGAATTAATGCAGCGCCGCAGCAACGCCGTTCCTCGCGGCGTTGGGCAGATTCACCCCATCTTTGCCGATCGCGCAGAAAACTGCCGCGTCTGGGATGTTGAAGGTCGTGAGTTTCTTGATTTTGCGGGCGGCATTGCGGTGCTGAATACCGGACACCTGCATCCAGGGATCGTCTCGGCAGTAGAAGAGCAGTTGAAAAAATTGTCGCACACCTGTTTTCAGGTGCTGGCCTATGAGCCGTACCTGGAACTGTGCGAAATCATGAACCAGAAAGTGCCGGGGGATTTTGCCAAGAAGACCCTGCTGGTGACCACCGGTTCAGAAGCGGTTGAGAATGCGGTGAAAATCGCCCGCGCCGCCACCAAACGCAGCGGCACCATTGCGTTTAGCGGTGCTTACCACGGCCGTACCCACTACACGCTCTCGCTGACCGGGAAAGTGAATCCGTATTCTGCCGGGATGGGACTGATGCCGGGCCACGTTTATCGCGCGCTGTACCCTTGCGCACTGCACGGTATCAGCGATGACGATGCGATTGCCAGCATTGAGCGCATCTTCAAAAACGATGCTGCGCCGGAAGACATTGCTGCCATCGTCATCGAACCTGTCCAGGGCGAAGGCGGTTTTTATGCCGCCTCCCCGTCCTTTATGAAACGCCTGCGCGCGATTTGCGACGAGCACGGCATCATGCTGATTGCCGATGAAGTGCAGAGCGGCGCGGGTCGTACCGGCACGCTGTTCGCCATGGAGCAAATGGGCGTCGCCCCGGATATTACAACCTTTGCCAAATCCATTGCCGGAGGGTTCCCGCTGGCGGGCGTGACCGGTCGTGCCGAAGTGATGGACGCCGTTGCCCCGGGTGGTCTGGGCGGCACGTATGCCGGTAACCCGATTGCCTGCGCCGCCGCGCTGGCGGTACTGAAAATTTTCGAGCAGGAAAATCTGCTGCAAAAGGCCAACACGTTGGGCAAAACCCTGCGCGAAGGACTGCTGGCGATTGCTGAAACACACCCGGAAATCGGCGATGTTCGCGGACTGGGCGCCATGATCGCCATCGAGCTGTTTGAAAACGGCGATCACAGCAAACCCGATGCGAAGCTGACCGCAGAAATCGTCGCCCGCGCGCGCGACAAAGGCCTGATCCTGCTCTCCTGCGGCCCTTACTACAACGTGCTGCGTATTCTGGTACCGCTGACCATTGAAGATGCGCAGATCAGCCAGGGGCTGGAGATTATCGCCCAGTGTTTCGATGAGGTTAAACAACGCTAAGGCTATACCTCGTTGCTAACGGAATGATGACGATGCAGTAAATACAACAATAATACGCGTGCCCCGACGCGGGAAATGTCGGGGTGCTCTCCCAAGTGACACACTTTCGAGAGGATAGAAGATGGGGCAATCGTCAGAATCACATGCTTTAGGGGGCGGGCTGAAATCACGCCACGTCACCATGTTATCTATTGCCGGTGTTATCGGCGCGAGTTTATTTGTCGGTTCCAGCGTCGCTATTGCTGAAGCCGGGCCTGCTGTTCTGCTGGCCTATCTGTTCGCCGGTCTGTTGGTGGTGATGATCATGCGTATGCTGGCTGAAATGGCCGTCGCCACGCCAGACACCGGATCCTTTTCCACCTATGCGGATAAAGCTATCGGTCCGTGGGCGGGGTATACCATTGGCTGGCTGTACTGGTGGTTCTGGGTATTGGTGATTCCGCTGGAAGCCAATATCGCCGCCATCATCCTGAATTCATGGATCCCGGGCATACCTATCTGGGTGTTTTCACTGGTGATCACGCTCGCTCTGACGGGCAGTAATTTGCTAAGCGTCAAAAACTACGGCGAATTTGAATTCTGGCTGGCGCTGTGCAAAGTCGTTGCCATTCTGGCGTTTATTGCGCTGGGCGCGGTGGCGATCAGTGGTTTTTATCCGTATGCCGACGTGGGCGGTGTATCACGCTTATGGGATCATGGCGGCTTTATGCCAAATGGCTTTGGCGCGGTACTGAGCGCCATGCTGATTACGATGTTTTCGTTTATGGGGGCGGAAATCGTCACTATCGCCGCCGCGGAATCCGACACCCCGGATAAGCACATCGTGCGGGCGAGTAACTCGGTTATCTGGCGTATTTCTATCTTCTATCTGTGCTCAATTTTCGTGGTGGTAGCGCTGATCCCCTGGAACATGCCGGGACTGAAGAGTGTGGGGTCGTACCGTTCGGTGCTGGAACTGCTGAATATTCCATACGCTAAACTGATTATGGATTGCGTCATTTTACTGTCGGTCACCAGTTGCCTGAACTCCGCGCTGTATACGGCCTCCAGGATGCTCTACTCCCTGAGCCATCGCGGCGATGCGCCTGCGTTTATGGGCAAAACCAACCGCAGCAAAACGCCTTATGTGGCGGTGCTGCTCTCGACGGGCGCGGCGTTCTTAACGGTTGTCGTGAATTATTATGCCCCGGCGAAAGTGTTTAAATTCCTGATCGACAGTTCAGGTGCCATCGCGCTGTTGGTGTATCTGGTTATTGCCGTCTCTCAATTACGGATGCGCAAAATTCTGTTGGCGCAGGGGAGCGACATTAAACTGAGAATGTGGCTCTATCCGTGGTTAACCTGGCTGGTAATTGCCTTTATCGCCTTCGTGCTGATCGCCATGTTGTTCAGACCTGCACAGCAGCTTGAGGTGATATCCACAGGGCTTCTGGGCCTGGGGATCATTTGTACGGTCCCGATTATGTCACGCTGGAAAAAACTGCTATCGTGGCAAAAGGCACCGTTACAAAATACACGTTAGACCTGTTCCCGGCGCAAGCCGGGATAGTGATTTTCTTAAGGAGTCGTACCCATGACCGCCACTTCCCAACCGACGGCCATAGATGGATACCACTGGCTTAAAAATGACATCATTCGCGGTATTTATCAGCCCGATGAAAAACTGCGAATGAGTTTACTGACCTCACGCTATGAACTTGGCGTGGGGCCGTTACGAGAAGCCCTTTCCCAACTGGTGGCGGAACGGCTGGTGACCGTGGTCAATCAGAAAGGCTACCGTGTGGCATCGATGTCCGGGCAGGAACTGCTCGATATATTTGATGCCCGCGCCAATACGGAAGCCATGCTGGTTCGACTGGCTATCGAGCGTGGAGACGACGCATGGGAAGCCGAGATCCTCGCCAGAGCGCATATGCTGAATAAACTGGAATCAAGCGATGCCAGTGAAGGAATGCTGGATGAGTGGGATCAGCGTCACCAGGCGTTTCATTCCGCCATCGTCGCCGGATGTGGTTCGCATTATCTGCTGCAAATGCGTGAACGCCTGTTTGATCTTGCGGCGCGCTACCGGTTTATCTGGCTGCGTGAAACGGTGCTGTCGGTCGAAATGCTGGAGGACAAACACATTCAGCACCAGACGCTCACCGAGGCGATTCTGGCGCGGGATGCACAACGCGCCAGCGAGTTAATGCGCCAGCACTTACTGACGCCAATCCCGATTATTCAACAGGCGATGTCCGGCAAACTTCAGCAAGAGCAGACCTGAGGAAATTGTCTGATGGCGCTTCGCTTATCAGACCTACAAACATCTGTAATTTGTTGAAATTGAAAATAATCGTAGGCCGGGCAAGCGAAGCGCCCCCGGCAATAATCAGTCGCGAGTTTGGATCCAGAAAGCATGGATAAGGCCGGGGATATAGCCCAATAGCGTCAAAATGATGTTAAGGATAAATGCCCAGCCGAATCCTTTCCCCAGCAGCACGCCAAGCGGAGGAAGAAGGATAGTAATTACGATTCTCCAGAAACCCATACACACTCCAAAAAAGTAAAATTACTCATTGTTTAAAAAAGAGATTTTCTCTCTAAGCGTAGTCAGTTTAGCCGACTCTGCCAATTTACCCCTTTTCGTTTACCCTCTTTTACGCTCTTGACGCTGGCATACTGTTGCCCATTACTTTAGAATTATCTTAATTTAGATAATGCTTAAATAACCATGACTGAACTCGAACAACTCCAGGCTAGCGCCGAACAGGCTGCCGCCCTGCTAAAGGCCATGAGCAATCCAAAACGGTTGTTGATTTTGTGCATGCTCTGCGGCTCGCCGGGCACCAGTGCCGGTGAACTGGCGCGGGCGACGGGACTCAGTCCTTCCGCCACATCGCAACATCTGGCGCGTATGCGTGAAGAAGGACTTATCGACAGCCAGCGGGATGCCCAGCGTATTCATTACTTCATCAAAAATGAGGCGGTAGGTTCACTTATCGCCACATTGAAAACCCTGTATTGCCCATAAGGAGCCACTATGACAAGCGGGACGATTTCCCCACGCGAGGCGCAGGCGCTCATTGCGCAGGGCGCGAATCTGATTGACATCCGTGATGTCGATGAGTATCTGCATGAACATATTCCTGATGCCCATCTGGTTCCGCTCACTACGCTTGAACAGAGCGCCTTTCCCGACCGTCTGCGCGGGGAGTGCGTTATCTTTCATTGCCAGTCGGGGCGGCGCACACAAAACAATATAGCCAGGCTACAGGCGGTTGCTGCGCCAGCAAAAGTCTGGCTGCTGGAAGGCGGTATTGATGGCTGGAAAGCGGCGTCGCTGCCCGTCACAAAGGACACATCGCAGCCGTTGCCGCTAATGCGTCAGGTGCAGATTGCCGCTGGCGGGCTGATTTTGCTCGGGGTTGTGCTGGGATACGCGGTGAGTCAGAGCTTCTTCCTGCTGAGCGGTTTCGTCGGTGCGGGGCTGATGCTGGCCGGATTCACCGGTTTTTGCGGGATGGCGCGTCTGCTCGATAAAATGCCCTGGAACCGTCGTGCGCATTAAGAACCCGGCAGGTCAGTATTGTAATGTGGAGTCCGGTTTCCGGTAATAAACCGGAGGCAGTGTAATGCTGCCATCCGGCATATCACGACCCGTATTAAATCAGGAAATCATCCAGAGATTTACCGGCTGCCAGCGCCTGAGCAATCGGCTTAGGCGTACGCCCCTGCCCGGTCCAGGTTTTCGTTTCACCATTAAAATCGATAAAACGGTATTTCGCCGGACGCGGCTGACGTTTTTTCGTAACGCGAGGTGCCGCAGTTTGCATTCCCAGTAATTCTTCTGGGTTAATGCCGTCCGCTTTCATCAGCTCGAGAAAAGTATTAATTTTCTCTTGCTGCTCTGCACGTTGACGCTGCTGTTCTTCTTCTTCTTCACGTCTTTCTTTAGTGACAACCCTGAATTTTTCGAGCATTTCTTCAAGAACGTCAATGGAGAATTCGCGAGCCATTGCACGCAGCGTACGAATATTATTTAAGTTCTGTAACATCAAATTCATAATAATAAAAACCTTTTAACGCAGAAAGCCAAAAACAGTATTACAGAAGGAAGTGTATTCGATATTTAATGATATTTCCAGACCCAGGCGTGTTTAAGAATATTATGAAATGTCACTTTATAATGATTATTTATCAAACACCCGCCAGTGAATATATTGCAGCCGAATTGCATTTTGTGAATAAATAAAAAAATATATTTTCCTGTGGTGTACCAGAAAATCCGCGAAAACTAAGCGACTGACGGAGAATGTCACTCACTCACCGCTGGAGCTGCAATGAATAAAAATTTATAAAAAGCGATTAATTAGCCATATCGCTTAGATGGAGTTTTATACTGCAAAATAACCCAATACAGCATTAAACATGCTGGTAAGACAAAAATCTCCAACGTCGCCGAGTTCTCTGTTGAATCTGATACATTTCACAATGATTCTCAAAAAAACCGAAAAGACAAGACGCTATAACGATTTGATTTAAAATACATTTACTGCAAACGGACACCGAAAATCTCGAAACGTACAAAAAACAGACCATTGCAGAGCATTTTATCGACAAAAAGCGTATAAATAAAAATTTTACGCTAATTGCTAGTTATTATATAGCGATATACTCTATGCAAAAGCGAAAAGGCTTCGCTAATTCACTACAGGGCAGTATTTAACGACGATTAATCCCCTTTGACAAGGAGCATTAACATGTTCTCACCGCAGTCACGCTTGCGTCATGCTGTCGCTGACACGTTCGCGATGGTTGTTTACTGTTCTGTCGTGAACATGTTGATCGAGATATTCCTCTCCGGAATGACCTTTGAACAGTCGCTTTCATCCAGGCTGGTGGCTATACCGGTTAACATCCTTATCGCATGGCCGTATGGAATGTACCGGGATCTGTTCATGCGCGTTTCGCGCAAGGCAAGTTCGGCAGGATGGGTGAAAAACCTGGCGGATATTCTGGCTTATGTAACCTTCCAGTCGCCGGTTTATGTCGCTATTTTGCTGACGGTTGGCGCTGACTGGCATCAGATCACCGCTGCCGTAAGTTCGAATATCGTGGTATCAATGTTGATGGGGGCAGTCTACGGTTATTTTCTCGATTACTGCCGTCGCCTGTTTAAGGTCAGCAGTTACGCCTGAGTCATCACTGGCGACTGGCCCCGCCAGTCGCTTTATTAGTTTGCGTTCAGTTTCGCCTCGCCAAACAATCCATTCAAATAACGTTCCAGCGCAATACGCGAGCTAAATCCGTGTGGAATACCGTAATGCTCGTGCGTTTCACCCGCTAAATACAGTGGAAATTGCTGATAGTGATCGCAGGTTTTAATATCCGTTGCAGGCTCTGCCAGCGAAGAGCTTCGTTCTTTTAATGTCGGATGGATCACTAATGCGGTTCGTCCCATACGCGCTTCTCGATTTACGTAGACATAATTTTCGCCACGCCGATAACCGTATGCTTTTTGTGTCACTACATCGACGGTAAAGCCTACTTTTTCAAGTACGCGCGCCACCTCATCTGGTCGTAAATACATATAATTTCCTCGTCATCTTTTACCGCGGCCTTACCATACCTGATTCAGCATTAGCAGCGCTTTCAGAAAAGTCCATAAACATACGAATACAGCGTGATGAACGTCGGAAGATAAAATTATGGTCTACACTGAAAAGCACATCGAAATCAATGGAGGATCATATGTTTAACAGACCCAACCGAAACGACGTAGATGAAGATGTACAGGATATTCATAATGATGCCAGTCGATTAGCTGACAGTCTGGAAGAGGTGCTTAAGTCCTGGGGGAGTGACGCCAAAGACGAAGCGGAGGACGCACGACGCAGAGCGCAGGCTTTGCTGAAAGAGACTCGCGCACGTATGCATGGTCGCACTCGCGTCCAGCAGGCAGCCCGGGACGCCATTGGCTGCGCGGATACTTTTGTACGCGACAAACCCTGGTGCAGCGTGGGTACCGCAGCGGCGGTCGGTATTTTTCTCGGCGCGCTACTGAGTCGGCGTCGCTAACAGGCCGATATGCCGGATGATGGCGCCAAAACGTCTTATCCGGCATTGCTTCACGACGCTATCGCCTGCCTGAGCTGTTGCGCGACCTGTTTCGCCATCGCGGCGGTGGTGATATTGGTAAACGACAGCAGCAATCCGCCCTGCCCTTCCTCTCTTATTCGCCAGCGACTCAACGCCTGAACCGCCAACCCGGCATGATTCGCCTTCTCTACCAGAGAAACATCATCACCTTCTACTGAAATCACCATCTGGATGCCCCCTTCCTGCGACACCACGTGAAAGCCCTGCTCCGTTAGCGCCTCTTCTATCCAGTGGCGGCGCTCGGCGTAATGTTGACGCATCTTTTTTAAATGTCGCCAGAAATGGCCGTCGCGAATGAAATCCGCCAACGTCTGTTGCCATAACACCGGTACGCTGCTGGCCATCAATGCCGCCTGCTCACGAAATCGCGCGACCTGATTCATCGGCACCACCAGCCATGCCGTGCGCAGCGCCGGAAAGAGTGACTTGCTGAATGTTCCGGCATACACCACGCGCTGCG
Source organism: Citrobacter sp. GW821-FHT02E08 (assembly GCF_059421685.1). Classification (NCBI taxonomy): domain Bacteria; kingdom Pseudomonadati; phylum Pseudomonadota; class Gammaproteobacteria; order Enterobacterales; family Enterobacteriaceae; genus Citrobacter; species Citrobacter sp. GW821-FHT02E08. The sequence goes on from NZ_JBWKVL010000008.1 coordinate 27,224, forward strand.
GCGCATCCAGACTTTTCAGCGGAGGCAGCGGCTTACCGTGATAGCGGAACTCACTGTCATAGTCATCCTCGATAATCCATGCCTGTGAACTGGCGGCCCACTCCAGGAGCTGATGGCGACGCGCCAATGACAGCGCCACGCCCATCGGACTCTGATGCGCGGGCGTTAGCAGGACAAAACGCGCCTGTGGGTAAGCGCGGATCCCCGCCGACACATCCAGACCATCGCCATCGACCGGCACGGGCAACAATTCAACCCGCTCCTGCTCGATAACCGGGCGAATCAGAGGAAAACCAGGGTCTTCCACCCACATGCCATCCCCCGGTTGTGCCAGCGCCCGCAGGATGAGCATCATCGAGGACGCATATCCGGACGTCACAAACACCTGCTCCGGCTCACACTCGATACTGCGTGAGACCCGCAGGTAGTCGACAATCGCCTGACGCAGCACGGCTTCGCCACAAACCTCGCCCAGCGCCAGGTCAAAACGCGTCTGGGTGCGCAGACGGCGTCCCATGACACGCGCCCATATCTCGCGTGGGAAGAGATCCAGCGCGGGTAATCCCATCTGAAAAGGCTGCGGCGTCTGGCTTTCTCCGGCAAAAACAGCCGGCGCGGCATGCGGTTTTTCCAAACGCAGATGACCACTGACAAACGTTCCGGCTTGTCCACGCCGTTCCAGCCAGCCCTGAGCCACCAGCTCACCGTACGCATTTTCCACCGTTGAGCGGGAAATGCCCAACTCCTGCGCCCACGTGCGGCTGGACGGCAACCGTGCGCCAGGTTTGAGTTCACCTTGTTCAATGGCATTTTTTAATTGACGGGCGATTTGCTGATAGCGCGGCATCATTATGGCCTGCTTTTTATGTGAAAATATGGCTCTCTTTAACAGTCCATTATAGTGCTACAGTGCAGCCATTGAAACGAGGAGAAACACCATGACAACATTACGCCAGCCCTATTATGAACTTAGCCCTGAAGTCTATAACGCTTTGGTTCAGGCGAAACAAGCACTGGAAAACAGCGCACTGGATACCACGCTAATGGAATTGGTTTATCTGCGCATTTCGCAAATCAATGGCTGCGCGTTTTGCCTTGAAATGCACAGCAAAGCGCTGCGTAAATCCGGCGTTGAGCAAACCAAACTGGATGCGCTGGCAGGTTGGCGGGTAAGCCATCGTTTCAGTGAACAGGAACGCGCAGCGCTCGCCTGGGCTGAATCCGTCACGGATATTGTCGGCACCCGCGCGGAAGATGACGTTTATCTGCCGTTGCTCGACCATTTTAGCGCCAGAGAGGTAAGCGATCTGACCTTTGCGATCGGCCTGATGAACTGCTTTAACCGTCTGGCAGTGAGCATGCGGATGTAACTTTTGTTGCCGAATGGCGCTATCGCTATCAGGTTTACAAAAGAGCACATTCTTGGCCGGATAACACGCTTGTGTCGCCATCCGGCAATTTCCCCAATAACGCCCCCTCCCCGCTGAGTGCATTAGTCGGGGCGTAATCAATCTAAATTTCCCATATCTTGTATGGTTGAATCTTTTTACAACTACATCTAGTATTTCCTTTATCGAAACACATACAACCCGACGCATACCTTCGCGCCGTTCTCTAACTTTAAATGGAAATACGAATCATGCGCATAACTATTTACACTCGAGATAATTGCGTTCAGTGCCACGCAACTAAACGGGCGATGGAAAGCCGTGGCTTTGATTTTGAGATGGTGAACGTCGACAGGCTCCCTGATGCGGCAGAAACCCTGCGTGCCCGGGGTTTTCGCCAGTTGCCAGTCGTGGTTGCCGGGGAAACCAGCTGGTCTGGATTCCGCCCCGACATGATCAATCGTCTGCGCGCCGAACCCCGCGCATGAGCCAGCTCGTCTACTTCTCCAGCAGCTCCGAAAATACGCATCGCTTTATGCTGCGTTTGGGGTTGCCTGCCATCCGTATCCCGCTCGATGAGCGGGAACGAGTCCGCGTGGACGAACCTTACCTTCTGGTGGTGCCCTCTTATGGTGGTGGAGGTACTGCGGGCGCGGTACCCCGACAGGTGATCCGCTTTTTAAATGATGAACACAACCGGGCGTTAATTCGCGGCGTTATTGCCTCTGGCAATCGCAATTTCGGTGAAGCGTATGGCCGCGCCGGAGACGTTATTTCACAAAAATGCGGCGTGCCCTGCCTGTATCGCTTTGAGCTGATGGGAACGCCTGCCGATATCGATAATGTCCGAAAAGGAGTGAACGAATTTTGGCAACGACAACCGCAGAACGCGTGACGCCGACAACCACGGATTATCATGCCCTGAATGCCATGCTGAATCTGTATGACGAAGCGGGCCATATTCAGTTCGACAAAGACCGCCAGGCGGTAGAGGTATTCATTACCACGCATGTGAAGCCCAATTCCGTGGCGTTTGCCAGCCAGGATGAGCGTCTGGATTATCTGTTACGTGAAGGCTATTACGATAACCACGTGCTCAGCCGCTATGACCGCGCGTTCGTGGTATCGCTGTTTGCCCGGGCACATGCCAGCGGTTTTCGTTTCCAGACATTCCTCGGCGCATGGAAGTACTACACCAGCTACACGTTGAAAACCTTTGACGGTAAACGCTATCTGGAAGACGTTGAAGACCGCGTCACCATGGTGGCGTTGACGCTGGCGCAGGGCGACGAAACGCTGGCGATCCAGCTCGCCGATGAAATGCTCTCCGGCCGTTTTCAGCCTGCCACGCCGACTTTTTTAAACAGCGGGAAGCGCCAGCGGGGTGAACTGGTCTCCTGTTTTCTGCTGCGCATTGAAGACAACATGGAGTCGATTGGGCGGGCGGTAAACTCGGCGCTTCAGCTGTCTAAACGCGGCGGCGGCGTGGCGTTTTTGCTCTCTAATTTGCGCGAAGCCGGCGCGCCAATTAAACGCATTGAAAACCAGTCCTCGGGTGTGATCCCCGTAATGAAAATGCTGGAAGATGCGTTCTCTTATGCCAACCAGCTTGGGGCGCGCCAGGGGGCAGGCGCGGTCTGGCTGCACGCGCATCATCCGGATATTCTGCGTTTTCTTGATACCAAACGTGAAAATGCCGACGAAAAAATCCGTATCAAAACGTTGTCGCTTGGCGTGGTGATCCCGGATATCACTTTTCAGTTAGCCAAAGAGAACGCCGAAATGGCGCTGTTCTCACCCTATGACGTGGAGCGTATTTACGGTAAGCCGTTTGGCGATATTGCGATAAGCGAGCTGTATCATGAGCTGGTTGCCGACGAACGCATCCGTAAAAAAACCATTAACGCCCGCGACTTTTTCCAGCGCCTTGCTGAGATCCAGTTTGAGTCCGGCTATCCGTACATCATGTATGAAGACACGGTCAATCGCGCCAGTCCCATTGCCGGGCGTATTAATATGAGCAATCTGTGCTCGGAGATATTGCAGGTCAACAGCGCATCTACCTATGACGAAAACCTGGATTACGCGGACATCGGTCACGACATCTCCTGTAATCTCGGTTCGCTGAACATCGCCCACGTCATGGACTCTCCCCACTTTGGCCGCACCGTGGAAATCGCCGTTCGCGCTCTGACGGCGGTATCGGACATGAGCCATATGCGTAGCGTCCCCTCAATTGACGTGGGCAACGCCGCTTCACATGCCATCGGACTTGGACAAATGAACCTGCACGGCTATCTGGCGCGGGAAGGGATTGCTTATGGTTCGCCGGAGGGACTGGATTTCACCAATCTCTATTTCTACACCGTCACCTGGCATGCGCTGCATACCTCGATGTTGCTGGCGCGCGAACGCGGTAAAACCTTCGCCGGGTTTACCCAATCCCGCTACGCCAGCGGCGACTATTTTGCGCAGTATCTGCACGGCGACTGGCAACCAAAAACCGGGAAAGTCCGGGCGCTGTTTGCCCGTGCCGGCATAACGCTGCCGACGCGCGAAATGTGGTTGCAACTGCGCGATGATGTGATGCGCTACGGTATCTATAACCAGAATTTACAGGCGGTGCCGCCGACCGGGTCGATCTCCTACATTAACCATGCGACATCAAGTATTCATCCCATTGTGTCGAAAGTGGAGATCCGCAAGGAAGGCAAAACCGGGCGCGTTTACTACCCGGCGCCGTTTATGACCAACGAGAATCTGGCGATGTACCAGGACGCCTATGAGATTGGCCCGCAGAAAATTATCGATACCTATGCCGAAGCCACAAAGCATGTGGATCAAGGGCTATCGCTGACGCTGTTTTTCCCCGATACCGCCACCACCCGCGATATCAACAAAGCGCAGATCTACGCCTGGCGCAAAGGCATCAAAACAATCTATTACATCCGACTACGCCAGAGGGCGCTGGAAGGTACTGAAATTGAAGGCTGCGTGTCATGCGCGCTGTAAGGAGATCGAAGTGAAACTATCACGTATCAGCGCCATCAACTGGAACCAGATCCAGGACGATAAAGACCTGGAAGTGTGGAATCGCCTGACCAGCAACTTTTGGTTGCCCGAGAAGGTGCCGCTGTCTAACGATACGCCAGCCTGGCAATCACTGAGCGCCGTTGAACAACAACTGACTATTCGCGTCTTCACCGGCTTAACCTTGCTCGACACCATTCAGAATATCGCCGGTGCGCCCTCGTTGATGGCGGATTCATTGACCCCGCATGAAGAAGCGGTGCTGTCGAATATCAGCTTTATGGAAGCCGTACATGCCCGTTCATACAGCTCTGTCTTCTCGACGCTGTGTCAGACCAAAGACGTCGACGCCGCCTATGCCTGGAGTGAGCGCAACGAACCGTTACAGCGTAAAGCAGACATTATCCTGACCTGTTACGCGTGCGAGGAACCGCTGAAGAAGAAAATTGCCAGCGTATTTCTCGAATCATTTCTGTTTTACTCCGGCTTCTGGCTCCCGATGTATTTTTCCAGCCGCGGCAAACTGACCAACACCGCCGACCTAATCCGCCTGATCATCCGTGATGAAGCGGTCCACGGCTATTACATCGGTTATAAGTACCAAAAAGGACTGGAGAAAGCCTCAGAATCGGAACGTGAATCGCTGAAGGATTTTGCCCTTGAACTGCTGATGGAACTGTATGACAACGAAGTCCGCTATACGCAAGAATTATACGCAGAAACCGGCTGGGTCGAGGAGGTCAACGCCTTCCTTTGCTACAACGCCAATAAAGCCTTAATGAATCTGGGATATGACACATTGTTTCCGGCAGAAATGGCCGACGTTAATCCGGCAATTCTTGCTGCGCTGTCGCCCAATGCCGATGAAAATCATGATTTCTTTTCCGGGTCGGGATCATCCTATGTCATGGGTAAATCGGTAGAAACCAAAGACGAAGACTGGAGTTTCTGATAATGGCTATTGACGTAAATATCGCGCTGATATTTGCGTTAATATTTTTAACGCGATCACATTTTTGTCATTCAATTATTATTGTGTGATCTACACTCATTATCTTCCATCTTATCCGCCTGAACACTGACAATTCAGGCGCATTTCAAATGCCCCTTACAAAAAATATCGCCACGTAATCATTGGCGCTCAGCCCTTATATCACGGGAAATCCTGCCGAATAGCATTCCATTGCATTAACATCATTAACAAATTCAGGGTTGTCTCAGATTCTCAGTATGTTAGGGTAGAAAAAGGTGACTATTTCTATCAGGTAACATATTGACATATATAAATAACAGGAAACAATCTATTGCATGGCAATTAAATTAGAAGTTAAAAATCTCTATAAGATATTTGGTGAGCATCCACAGCGAGCTTTCAAATATATTGAAAAAGGACTTTCGAAAGAGCAGATTCTGGATAAAACGGGGCTATCGCTTGGCGTTAAAGACGCCAGTCTGGCCATTGAAGAAGGCGAGATATTTGTCATCATGGGATTATCCGGTTCGGGTAAATCCACAATGGTACGCCTTCTCAATCGCCTGATTGAACCCACCCGCGGGCAAGTTCTGATTGACGGTGTCGATATTGCAAAAATATCCGATGCAGAACTTCGCGAGGTGCGCAGAAAAAAGATTGCGATGGTGTTCCAGTCATTTGCATTAATGCCGCACATGACGGTGCTGGACAATACAGCATTCGGCATGGAATTAGCCGGTATTGCTGCGAATGAACGTCGGGAAAAAGCGCTCGATGCGTTACGCCAGGTCGGACTGGAGAATTATGCTCACGGCTACCCGGATGAACTTTCCGGGGGCATGCGTCAGCGTGTCGGTCTCGCCCGCGCATTAGCCATCAATCCTGACATCTTATTAATGGATGAAGCCTTCTCGGCCCTCGATCCGTTAATTCGTACTGAGATGCAGGATGAACTGGTAAAACTGCAAGCGAAACACCAGCGAACCGTGGTCTTTATTTCCCACGATCTGGATGAAGCGATGCGTATTGGCGACAGGATTGCCATTATGCAAAATGGCGAAGTCGTACAGGTCGGGACGCCGGATGAGATTCTGAATAATCCGGCGAATGATTATGTCCGCACCTTCTTCCGCGGCGTTGATATTAGCCAGGTGTTCAGCGCAAAAGATATTGCCCGCCGTAGTCCCGTGGGATTAATTCGTAAAACCCCAGGGTTCGGTCCACGTTCTGCGCTGAAATTATTACAGGATGAAGACCGCGAATTCGGCTACGTCATTGAACGCGGAAATAAGTATGTCGGCGTGGTGTCAATTGACTCCTTAAAATCGGCATTAAGTCAGGCGCAAGGCATGGAAGCGGCGTTGATCGAACAGCCATTAGCCGTAGATGCGCAAACCCCACTCAGCGAATTGCTTTCTCATGTTGGTCAGGCGCCCTGTGCAGTACCGGTCGTCGACGAGGAACAACAGTATGTCGGCATCATTTCGAAACGCATGCTGCTACAGGCTTTAGATCGCGAGGGGGCAAACAATGGCTGATCAAAACAATCCGTGGGATACCGCACCGGCAACAGAGAGCGCAGCACAATCGGCTGATGCCTGGGGCAGCGCGCCTGCCAACAGCGGCGGCGCAGACTGGCTGAACAGCGCGCCTGCGCCAGCGCCGGAACATTTTAATATTATGGATCCTTTCCATAAGACGCTGATCCCACTGGATAGCTGGGTGACGCAGGGGATCGACTGGATAGTACTGCACCTCCGCCCAGCCTTTCAGGGGATCCGTGTGCCGGTAGATTATATCCTGAGCGCCTTCCAGCAACTGCTGCTGGGAATGCCAGCGCCGGTAGCGATTCTTCTTTTTGCTCTGATCGCCTGGCAAATGTCGAGCCTCGGCATGGGGATCGCCACGCTGGTCTCGCTGATTGCCATTGGTGCCATCGGTGCCTGGTCGCAGGCGATGATTACGCTCGCGCTGGTGCTCACCGCGCTGCTGTTCTGCGTCATTATCGGGTTACCGCTGGGAATTTGGCTGGCGCGTAGCCCCAGGGCATCTAAGATTATCCGCCCATTGCTGGACGCGATGCAGACCACGCCAGCGTTCGTCTATCTGGTGCCGATTGTGATGCTTTTCGGCATTGGCAATGTGCCAGGCGTGGTGGTGACCATCATCTTCGCCCTGCCGCCGATTGTGCGTCTGACCATTCTGGGGATCAACCAGGTGCCAGCGGATCTGATTGAGGCTTCGCGCTCATTTGGCGCCAGTCCGCGCCAGATGTTGTTCAAAGTTCAGTTGCCGCTGGCAATGCCCACCATTATGGCAGGCGTCAACCAGACACTGATGCTGGCGCTCTCCATGGTCGTGATCGCCTCCATGATTGCTGTTGGCGGGCTGGGCCAGATGGTTCTGCGCGGCATCGGTCGTCTCGATATGGGACTGGCCACTGTCGGCGGGGTGGGCATAGTGATCCTCGCCATCATTCTGGATCGTCTGACACAAGCCGTGGGGCGCGACGCGCGCAGCCGTGGCAACCGCCGCTGGTATACCACCGGTCCTGTTGGGCTTTTTACCCGCCCTTTCATCAAGTAATTCACCTGTTGCCCGGTAGCGCGATGCCTGCCGGGCCTCAGTGTCCCTCCAATAATTAAGGAACAACGATGCGACAGAAAATAATCATTGCCACAGCGTTTGCCACCCTTGTCTCTACCAGCGCTTTCGCTGCTGACCTACCGGGCAAAGGCGTCACCGTACAGCCAATTCAAAGCACTATTTCCGAAGAAACCTTCCAGACACTGCTGGTCAGCCGGGCGCTGGAAAAACTCGGTTATACCGTCAGTAAACCGAGTGAAGTCGACTACAACGTGGGTTACACCTCCATTGCCTCTGGCGATGCCACGTTTACTGCCGTGAACTGGCAGCCGCTGCATGATGATATGTACGCCGCTGCGGGTGGCGATAAGAAGTTCTATCGCGAGGGGGTATTCGTCACGGGCGCCGCCCAGGGTTATCTGATCGACAAAAAAACCGCCGAACAATACAACATCACCAATATCGCGCAATTGAAAGACCCGAAAATCGCCAAACTGTTCGACAGCAACAACGACGGTAAAGCGGACTTAACCGGCTGTAACCCAGGCTGGGGCTGTGAAGCGGCCATTAATCATCAGTTAGGTGCCTATGACCTGACGAAAACCGTTGACCACAACCAGGGTAACTATGCGGCGATGATGGCCGATACCATCGCCCGTTATAAAGAAGGCAAGCCAGTGCTTTACTACACCTGGACACCGTACTGGGTGAGCGACGTGTTGAAACCAGGTAAAGATGTGGTCTGGTTGCAGGTCCCGTTCTCCTCTCTGCCGGGTGTGCAGAAAGATATCGACACCAAACTGCCGAACGGTGCGAACTATGGCTTCCCGGTGAGTACGATGCATATTGTCGCCAACAAAGCCTGGGCTGAGAAAAACCCGGCGGCGGCGAAACTGTTTGCCGTCATGAAACTGTCAGTTGCGGATATCAACGCCCAAAACTCGATGATGCATGAAGGTAAGGCTTCCGAAGGTGATATTCAGGGTCATGTTGACGGCTGGATCAAAGCTCACCAGCAGCAATTTGACGGCTGGGTGAAAGAAGCGTTGGCCGCGCAGAAGTAATGTAAGCTTTATGCCTGATGGCAAGACGCCATCAGGCACATTTCACCTCCCCCGCTAAACCGCACAATCCATCACCTGAATTCATTTTCATTCGTTATGATTGTTGTCACTCAATCAAAACATACTGATAACAATGAATAACCCCACACATCCCCTGAGTCCGGCGCTGATTGTTCTGATGTCTGTCGCCACCGGTCTGGCGGTCGCCAGCAACTATTACGCGCAGCCGCTGCTCGACAGCATCGCCCGCACGTTCTCGCTTTCGGCCAGCTCCGCCGGATTTATCGTCACAGCCGCACAGCTGGGCTATGCGGCCGGGTTACTGTTTCTGGTTCCGCTGGGCGACATGTTTGAACGCCGGACGCTGATTGTCTCAATGACACTGCTGGCGGCAGGCGGCATGTTGATCACCGCCAGCAGCCAGTCGCTTGCCATGATGATCCTGGGGACGGCGCTCACCGGATTGTTCTCGGTCGTCGCCCAAATTTTGGTTCCTCTGGCCGCCACCCTCGCCACGCCGGATAAGCGCGGTAAGGTGGTCGGCACCATCATGAGCGGTCTGCTGCTGGGGATTTTACTGGCGCGAACCGTCGCCGGATTGCTCGCTAATCTCGGCGGCTGGCGAACCGTATTCTGGGTCGCTTCCGTGTTGATGGCGCTGATGGCTCTCGCGCTGTGGCGTGGACTGCCGAAGATGAAACCGGAAACCCATCTCAATTATCCGCAGCTGCTGGGTTCCGTATTCAGCCTGTTTATCCACGACAAACTGCTGCGCACCCGCGCACTGTTAGGATGCCTGACCTTTGCCAACTTCAGCATCCTCTGGACTTCAATGGCCTTTTTGCTTGCCGCGCCGCCGTTTAACTATTCCGAAGGGATGATTGGCCTGTTTGGTCTGGCAGGTGCCGCAGGGGCGTTGGGCGCACGGCCTGCAGGTGGTTTTGCCGATAAAGGAAAATCCCATCTCACGACCACCATCGGCCTGGCGCTGTTGCTGCTCTCCTGGCTGGCTATCTGGTATGGACACACCTCCGTGCTGGCGCTGATTGTCGGTATTCTGGTGCTGGATCTGACGGTTCAGGGCGTACACATCACCAACCAAACGGTTATCTATCGTATTCACCCGGATGCGCGTAACCGTCTGACGGCGGGTTACATGACCTGCTATTTTATCGGCGGCGCTGCCGGTTCTCTGGTTTCCGCATCCGCCTGGCAACATGCAGGGTGGACTGGCGTTTGTCTGGCGGGGACGACCGTTGCCGTACTTAACCTGCTGGTCTGGTGGCGAGGTTTTCATCGACAAGAAGCCGTAAATTAAGCAGACGCTAAGCGTTTATGCCTGTTTGGGCTCCTTAGGGTGTTAAGGTGCCCCCCAGTCTGTTAAGGTTATAGGAATTATTTATCCTGATTATTTAACATCGGTGACGAATCATATAATCCTATGGAAAGCCCTGCCCACCTGTCTGATCCCAGTCCGGCGACGATCGCTGAGGGATGTGAAGACAGCGTACCGATAGTCATCAGCGGTAACCCGTTCGCTTTTGCGTTTACCCGTCGGGGGTTTCCCCCCGCTGGGGTCACGTCAGGTTTCATGCCTCCCGTACTGCTTATTCGTTGTTTGCTCGCTCCCCGCATCGTTGCGTTTTCCGGACTACGGATTAGCCCGGAAAATACTGGCGATTTTATAACCAGCAAGAATCGTTTTAATTTAATAATACATTTACTTTATTTGTCACTGTCGTTACTATATCGGCTGAAATTAATGAGGTCATGCCCAAATGGATAGTTCGTTTACGCCCATTGAACAAATGCTAAAATTTCGCGCCAGCCGCTACGAAGATTTCCCATATCAGGAAATTCTTCTGACCCGTCTTTGCATGCATATGCAGGGCAAGTTGCTGGAAAACCGCAATAAAATGCTGAAAGCTCAAGGGATTAACGAGACGTTGTTTATGGCGTTGATTACGCTGGAGTCTCAGGAAAACCACAGTATTCAGCCATCGGAACTGAGTTGTGCACTCGGTTCGTCCCGTACTAACGCAACACGAATCGCGGATGAGTTAGAAAAACGCGGCTGGATCGAACGTCGTGAAAGCGATAACGATCGTCGTTGTCTGCACCTGCAATTGACTGAAAAGGGGCATGATTTTTTGCGTGAGGTTCTCCCACCTCAGCACCACTGCCTGCATCAGCTCTGGTCATCACTCAGCACCGCCGAAAAAGATCAGCTTGAGCACATCACGCGTAAACTCCTGACCCGTCTCGATCAGATGGATAAGGACGGTGCCGTTCTTGAGGCACTACGCTAACGCGTCGACACGCTCAAAAATCCAGATTTATAAAAGAAAAAAACTGACAGGCCAGCACGTGACACTGCTGGCCTTTCTGACAAACAGGTCGGCTCAGCCGATGTGAGAAATAAGATCGTGGAGAACAACATGAGCGCAAATGCGGAGACTCAAACCCCGCAGCAACCGGTTAAGAAGAATGGCAAACGTAAAAGTATGCTTATCCTTCTCACCTTGCTCTTTATTATTATTGCCGTGGCATATGGGATTTATTGGTTTTTAGTATTGCGTCATGCCGAAGAGACTGATGATGCGTACGTGGCAGGGAACCAGGTGCAAATCATGGCGCAGGTATCAGGCAGCGTGACGAAAGTCTGGGCTGATAACACTGACTTTGTGAAAAAAGGCGATGTGCTGGTCACGCTCGATCAGACCGATGCCAAACAGGCGTTTGAAAAAGCCAAAACAGCATTAGCCTCCAGCGTGCGTCAAACACACCAGTTAATGATCAACAGCAAGCAGTTGCAGGCGAGCATTGAAGTGCAGAAAACCGCGCTGGCCCAGGCACAAAGCGACTTTAACCGTCGTGTTCCGCTGGGTAACGCCAACCTGATTGGCCGCGAAGAGCTGCAACACGCGCGTGATGCCGTCGCCAGCGCCCAGGCGCAACTGGACGTCGCGATTCAACAATATAATGCTAATCAGGCCATGATCCTCGGTAGTCGGCTGGAAGATCAGCCTGCCGTGCAACAAGCGGCGACGGAAGTCCGCAATGCATGGCTGGCGCTGGAACGTACGAAAATTGTCAGCCCGATGACAGGATACGTGTCTCGCCGCGCCGTTCAGCCAGGTGCCCAGATTAGTCCGACCACACCGCTGATGGCGGTCGTTCCGGCGAACAATCTGTGGGTCGATGCCAACTTTAAAGAGACTCAGCTGGCGCATATGCGCATTGGCCAACCGGCTACCGTCATCAGCGATATTTACGGCGATGACGTGAAATATACCGGGAAAGTCGTCGGTCTCGATATGGGAACAGGCAGCGCCTTCTCGCTGCTCCCTGCGCAAAATGCGACCGGTAACTGGATCAAAGTCGTACAGCGTCTGCCAGTCCGTATTGAACTGGATGCGCAGCAACTGGCGCAACATCCTCTGCGTATTGGTTTATCGACATTAGTGACGGTAGATACCTCAAATCGCGATGGGCAGGTGTTGGCTAGCCAGGTGCGCACAACGCCCGTTTCTGAAAGCGATGCCCGAGAAATCAGTCTCGCTCCGGTCAATAAGCTGATCGAAGAGATAGTCCTGGCCAACGCGGGTTAATCCTGAGGTGCGTGTGATGCAACAGCAAAAACCGCTGGAAGGCGCACAGCTCGTCATTATGACGATCGCGTTGTCGATGGCAACGTTCATGCAGGTTCTGGACTCCACCATTGCTAACGTGGCGATCCCAACTATCGCCGGAAACCTTGGCTCTTCATTGAGCCAGGGAACATGGGTGATCACCTCATTCGGGGTGGCAAACGCCATTTCGATTCCGATCACCGGATGGCTGGCGAAACGCGTTGGCGAAGTGAAGCTGTTCATGTGGTCCACCGTCGCCTTTGTCATTGCGTCGTGGGCCTGCGGCGTCTCCAACAGCCTCAATATGCTGATCTTCTTTCGTGTGATACAGGGGATTGTTGCCGGGCCATTAATTCCGCTTTCGCAGAGCCTGTTGCTGAATAACTATCCGCCCGCTAAGCGCTCTATCGCCCTGGCGTTATGGTCGATGACGGTGATTGTCGCGCCGATTTGCGGCCCGATTCTCGGCGGCTATATCAGCGATAACTACCACTGGGGCTGGATATTCTTCATCAACGTGCCTATCGGCGCGGTGGTCGTATTGATGACGCTGCAAACCCTGCGCGGACGGGAAACCCGCACCGAGCAGCGGCGGATTGACGCCATCGGCCTCGCGCTGTTGGTGGTCGGGATCGGCAGCCTACAGATTATGCTCGACCGCGGCAAAGAACTGGACTGGTTCGCCTCGCAGGAGATTATCATTCTGACCGTGGTCGCCGTTGTCGCCATTAGCTTCCTGATTGTCTGGGAATTGACGGACGATAACCCCATTGTCGATCTCTCGCTGTTTAAGTCGCGAAACTTCACGATAGGGTGTCTGTGTATCAGTCTGGCCTATATGCTCTACTTCGGCGCTATAGTCCTGCTGCCGCAGCTGTTGCAGGAAGTGTATGGCTATACCGCGACGTGGGCAGGTCTGGCATCTGCGCCAGTGGGGATTATTCCGGTGATCCTGTCGCCCATTATCGGACGCTTCGCGCACAAGCTGGATATGCGCAGGCTGGTCACGTTCAGCTTTATTATGTACGCCGTCTGCTTCTACTGGCGCGCATACACGTTCGAGCCGGGCATGGATTTCGGCGCATCGGCCTGGCCGCAGTTTATTCAGGGTTTCGCTGTGGCCTGCTTCTTTATGCCGCTGACAACGATCACCCTCTCCGGCTTACCGCCTGAGCGTCTGGCGGCGGCATCGAGTTTGTCGAACTTTACGCGAACGCTGGCAGGTTCCATTGGTACTTCAATTACGACCACCATGTGGACCAGCCGCGAGTCCATGCACCATGCACAGTTAACCGAGGCGGTGAATCCGTATAACCCCAATGCAAGGGCCATGTACGATCAGCTCCAGGGGCTGGGCATGACCGAACAGCAGGCTTCTGGCTGGCTCGCCCAGCAGATAACCAGCCAGGGGCTGATTATCTCTGCCAATGAAATTTTCTGGATGTCGGCGGGGATATTTCTGGTGTTGCTCGGACTGGTCTGGTTCGCCAAACCACCCTTTGGCGCGGGTGGCGGCAGCGGCGGTGCGCACTAGTAAAAAAGCCAGTTCTTTTGAACTGGCTTTTTTTGTGTCGGGTGGCAGCTTCGCTTACCCGACCTACGAGGACATTTCTCATTGTAGACCGGATAAGATGCGTCAGCATCGCCATTCGGCACAGCAACTAGATATGCAGTTCCTGCAGCTTATCTTTTGGCAGCGCCAGCGCTTCATTGCTGTTCACGCGAACATCGCGCTCCAGAATATGACGCGCAATCTCCTGCGCTTCGCTCAGCGAGTGCATCTGATACGTACCACACTGGTAGACGTTCAGTTCCGGGATCTGGTTTTGATCCTGCACTTTCAGCACGTCCGCCATCGCCGCTTTCCAGGCATCCGCCACGCGCTGCTCGTCCGGCGTACCAATCAGGCTCATATAGAAACCTGTACGGCAGCCCATCGGGGAGATGTCGATGATCTCAACGCCGTTACCGTTAAGGTGATTACGCATAAAGCCCGCAAACAGGTGCTCCAGCGTGTGAATGCCCTTTTCCGGCATCACTTCTTTGTTTGGGATGCAGAAACGCAGATCAAACACGGTAATGGCGTCGCCATGCGGGGTGTTCATCGTTTTCGCGACCCGGACTGCAGGTGCTTCCATCCGGGTATGATCGACAGTGAAGCTATCTAACAACGGCATTTCGCCACCTCCGATAATTATTTTAAAAATAAACTGAACTCTTTGTTCCGGGGCGAGTCTGAGTATATGAAAGACGCGCATTTGTTATCATCATCCCTGTTTTCAGAGATGAAATTTTGGCCACTCCCGAGTGGCCTTTTTCTTTTCTGTCAGGCGTGCTTTTCCAGCCATTCTGCAAACGACTCGGTATCCGCCGCTTCGACATCCTGCTGGCGACGTTTCGATGCCTCGCGTTCAGCAATAAAGTCCTGCTCCTGCAATACTTCCAGCGGCTCTTCACGCAGCAAATTACGATAGGCCTCGCCCAGCGCTTTGCCTGTTCCACCAATTCCTGTGTCAATCATAGACCGCAGAATACGTGCCGAGAACGTCAGTTCCGGATTATCGAAGCAGGCTACCAGTTCATCGCAGACGTTCTGATATTCCTCTCCGCCGTGGATGCTGTCCAGCGTTTGTGCCACACGTTTTAGATCGCGGAACAAGTCTTTACCGACTTTCGGCAGCGGGAACTGCGCCGTTTGACAGCCAATACCTAACGTCAGGCCTGGCTTACGCCCTTCCAGAATCACCCGATTCCAGTTAGTACGCGTACACAGGAGTTCGTCGCTGCTCATTTCCGGCGCATCCGCCAATACGCACCAGACCATAAACAGATCAAGGAAACGCACCTGCTGCTCGTCCACGCCAATCGGCGAGAACGGGTTAATATCCAGCGAACGCACCTCTATATACTCAATACCGCCGCGCAAAAGCGCATCTGACGGCGATTCGCCGCTACGCGTTACACGCTTCGGACGAATTGGCGCATAGAGTTCGTTTTCAATCTGCAGAACGTTGTTGTTAATTTGCAGGCGCTTGCCGTCTTTCTCCAGCCCAATCTCCGCATACTCCTCGGAAGGCGTTTTGATCGCGCGCTTTAATCCTGCCACATACTCATGCAGATCGTTAAACGTAATACCGAGATTGCTTTGCGACTTATTGGTATAACCGAGATCGCTTAGGCGCAGAGACGTTGCATACGGCAGGTAGTACATGCCGCAGTCCGTTTTCTCAAACGGCAGCGTGGTCGGTTTTCCCTGCAGGAACGAAGAGCAAATAGCCGGGGACGCGCCAAACAGGTACGGGATCACCCAACCAAAACGGTAATAGTTACGAATCAGACGGAAATAACCGGCGGAGATTTTTTCTTTCGCATCTTCGCCTTCCGTTACGCCACACTTCGCCTGCCAGAACGCCATCGGCAGCGAGAAGTTGTAATGCACGCCAGAGATGGTTTGCATCAACGCGCCGTAGCGGTTTTTCAGCCCTTCGCGATACAGCGTTTTCAGACGACCGATGTTAGAGGTTCCATACTGCGCCAGTTCGATATCCTGCCCTTCGGCAATATAGCAAGGCATGCTCAGCGGCCACATCCGTTCATCGCCCAGGTTTCTGGCCGTGAAACGATGCAGATCGCGCATCAATGTCAGCATATGTTGAATATCGCCATCGACCGGAGTGATAAACTCCAGCAGCGCTTCAGCAAAGTCGGTCGTTATCCATTTATGCGTCAGCGCAGAGCCTAACGCCTCTGGATGACCCGTCGTTGCTAATGTGCCATCAGCATTAACACGCAGTGTTTCGCGCTCTAGCCCGCGCTGAATCCCCTTCAATGCCTGAGGATGCTTTTCCAGCCAGGCCAACGCCTGTGATACGTCCGGGATCAAATTGACCTCCCGCCTGTCAAAATCGTTTTATTTAGCATAATTGTAATGGTGACCATGTGTGTCAATCTACAATTAGTGCCACCACATCATGCCCTGAAGAGTAGCCGCTGCGACCACAACATAGCGCAACGTTTTACCAAGACATAAAAAAAAGAGCACTGGCCCCCATGAGATGCGCATCCATCCCGCCAGTAAGCACAGTAAATCCCCCACGACCGGCATCCAGCTTAATAGCAGTGTGACTGCGCCATAACGCTTAAGCCAGCCCGTGGCTTTTTCTTGCCAGCGCGACGTTTTACGTAACGGGAAGAAACGCCCAAGGATAACGTTAGTTAACCCCCCAAGGCTATTACCCATTGTTGCTGTTAAGACTAAGACCCAGGGATGACTTACCCCAGAAACTAACATCGCCGCTAAAACAACTTCTGAATTTCCGGGCAATAGCGTGGCGCTGAGAAAACTACTGGCAAACAGTGACAGGAGCGACAGTCCATCACTCACAATAATCGAACGTCCACAGCATCCATTCCCGCCGCACGTGCCGCCTGCAGACCAAAATCAGCATCTTCAAACACCACACATTGCGCTGGAATCACGCCCATGCGTTCCGCGCACAGTAAGAACGTATCAGGCGCGGGTTTGTGATGCTGAACATGATCAGCCGCGACGACCGCATCAAAATAGCGACGTAAGTCCAGGTGAGCCAACAACGCTTCAGCGATGGCACTTTCACTACCGGTTCCCACTGACATCGGGCGACGGCCATACCAGGCCTTCACCACCTCAACTAAAGGCAACGGTTCGACGCTGTCCAGCAGCATACTTTTTACCGTATCGGTTTTTTCTCGCGCCAGCGAATGGGGGTCAAGATCGGCATGATTGAGTTCAATGATCGACTGAGCAATGCGCCAGGTTGGAGAACCGTTGAGTGCTACCATTGCCTGAAGATCAAAATGCAGGCCGTAGCGTCCTAATACCTCACTCCACGCCTTACGGTGCGTCGGTTCAGTATCCAGGAGGGTGCCATCCATATCAAAAATCAAACCCGCATAACGTTCGTACATTGCGTTCTCACCAGCCTAATGACCAGACGTTACTTTATCGTAATTGATTGATTTTGTCGCTGATGGAGATAGTGAGGATTGTTCAGTGTGTGAAGCAAAGAAGTGTTTGTGTGAAGAAATGAAGTGTTTTGTAGAAGATGGGGGATCCGGGAGGATTATTTCTGAGAAGATGGTGCATCCGGGAGGATGACTCACTGGTGTTCGCCCTGCGGGCCGTTGCTAAAGCAACGTTATCCTCCCTGGTACTTGCGGTATGTCCGCAGACCATGAAACAACACATTGACTGTTATTTCCGAGAAGATGGTGCATCCGGGAGGATTCGAACCTCCGACCGCTCGGTTCGTAGCCGAGTACTCTATCCAGCTGAGCTA
>NZ_JBWKVL010000008.1:45313-187147 GCF_059421685.1 Citrobacter sp. GW821-FHT02E08
TGGTGCATCCGGGAGGATTCGAACCTCCGACCGCTCGGTTCGTAGCCGAGTACTCTATCCAGCTGAGCTACGGATGCAAATGGCGGTGAGGCGGGGATTCGAACCCCGGATGCAGCTTTTGACCGCATACTCCCTTAGCAGGGGAGCGCCTTCAGCCTCTCGGCCACCTCACCAAACGCCTCTTGCGAGTGCTTCGGAGAACTCGTTAAAAGCTCTTCGTCGCTGCGTGGCGCACATATTACTTTCTGGGACTTATAAGTCAAACAATTTTTCCTGCACTTTTATCGTTTGCACACTTCACGCGCAATTAGTCTGCAAAAACGGCAAAAAGAGTGTTTTATCAACAAACAAATCGGTGTTTAACACGCATCAATGAGGAACAAAAAAACGAGGCGAACGGAAAAGTCGGTCAACAAACACAGAGGCAGAATAAGAAAATGGAGCTGATGGGATAAAAAAGAGGGTTTAGAGCGGGAATCAGGTTGCGCCTCACCGAACGAGATGAGACGCGGAAACCTTAGTAACTGGACTGCTGGGATTTTTCAGCCTGGATACGCTGGTAGATCTCTTCACGATGGACAGAGACTTCTTTCGGGGCGTTTACGCCAATGCGTACCTGGTTGCCCTTCACCCCTAAAACTGTCACGGTGACCTCATCTCCAATCATGAGGGTCTCACCAACTCGACGAGTCAGAATCAGCATTCTTTGCTCCTTGAAAGATTAAAAGAGTCGGGTCTCTCTGTATCCCGGCATTATCCATCATATAACGCCAAAAAGTAAGCGATGACAAACACCTTAGTGTAAGCAGTCACGGCATCACATTCTGTTAAACCTAAGTTTAGCCGATATACACAACTTCAACCTGACTTTATCGTTGTCGATAGCGTTGATGCAAACGCCGTAAACCCAGATCTACGGCGCTCGCTAACGCTTATAGTTATTACAGTTTTGCGCTGACCCAGCCTTTCACACTGGCTAACGCTGCAGGCAGAGCCGCAGCATCCGTACCACCGGCTTGCGCCATGTCCGGACGACCACCGCCTTTACCGCCCACCTGCTGAGCGACCATACCTACCAGTTCTCCGGCTTTCACACGGTCGGTCACATCCTTAGACACGCCCGCAATCAGAGAAACCTTACCTTCATCTACCGTTGCTAAAACGATAACCGTCGACCCCAGTTGATTTTTCAGATCATCAACCATGGTACGCAGCATTTTCGGTTCAACACCCGCCAGCTCACTGACCAGCAGCTTCACGCCGTTGATATCGACAGCATTGCTGGAAAGATTCGCACTCTCCTGCGCCGCAGCCTGTTCCTTCAACTGCTGTAACTCTTTTTCAAGCTGACGCGTACGTTCCAGTACAGAACGAACCTTGTCACCCAGATTCTGACTATCGCCTTTCAGCAGTTGCGCAATATCGTTTAAGCGATCGCTTTCCGCATGCAGAGTCGCGATTGCACCTTCACCGGTGACCGCTTCAATACGGCGAACACCTGCCGCAGTACCGGACTCAGAAACAATACGGAACAGGCCAATATCCCCGGTACGGCTGGCGTGCGTACCGCCGCACAGCTCGGTGGAGAAATCGCCCATGCTCAGTACGCGAACGCGATCGTCATACTTCTCGCCAAACAGCGCCATTGCCCCTTTCGCTTTTGCAGCGTCCAGATCCATGACATCGGTTTCAACTGGCAGGTTGCGACGAATCTGCGCGTTCACCAGGTCTTCCACGGCACGGATTTCTGACGGTTTCATGGCCTCATTATGGGAGAAGTCGAAACGCAGAACTTTATCGTTAACCAGAGAACCTTTCTGCGCCACATGCGTGCCCAGAATCTGACGTAATGCCGCATGCATCAGGTGCGTTGCGGAGTGGTTCAGACGAATACGCGCGCGGCGCACATCATCCACATCGGCCTGCACGGCGTCGCCCACTTTCAGAGAACCCGCAGACAGCTTACCGACATGACCAATCGCCTGGCCGTATTTCTGCGTGTCGCTCACCGCAAATGCGAAGCCTGCGCCTTTCAGTTCGCCTTTATCGCCAACCTGACCGCCGGATTCAGCGTAAAACGGCGTCTGATCCAGCACGACAACCGCTTCCTGCCCTACATTAATCACATCTACCGCTTTACCATCAACGAACAGCGCGGTGACCTTGCCGTTCAGTTCCAGATGGTCATAGCCTTTAAACTCTGACGCGCCATCAACGCGAATCATCGCATTGTAGTCCGCGCCAAAACCGCTGGCCTCACGCGCACGACGGCGCTGTTCTTCCATGGCGGCTTCAAATCCTGCTTCATCAACTTTGATGTTGCGCTCACGGCAAACGTCCGCCGTCAGGTCAACCGGGAAGCCGTAGGTGTCATACAGACGGAAAGCCGTTTCGCCATCCAGCGTGTCGCCGGTCAGCTTCGCCAGTTCGTCATCCAGCAGCGCCAGACCACGCTCCAGCGTGCGGGCAAACTGCTCTTCTTCGGTTTTCAGAACTTGTTCAACCTGAGCCTGCTGACGCTTCAGCTCTTCACCGGCAGATCCCATCACCTCAACCAGCGGACCAACCAGCTTGTAGAAGAAGGTCTCTTTCGCGCCCAGCATGTTGCCGTGACGAACCGCACGACGAATGATACGACGCAGCACATAGCCACGGTTTTCGTTCGACGGAACAACGCCATCGGCAATCAGGAATGCGCAGGAACGAATGTGGTCAGCGATTACGCGCAGCGACTTGTTGTTGAGGTCAGTCGCGCCAGTGACTTTCGCCACGGCCTTAATCAACGAGCTGAACAGGTCAATTTCATAGTTGGAGTTAACGTGTTGCAGCACAGCCGCAATACGTTCCAGCCCCATACCGGTGTCCACAGAAGGTTTCGGCAGTGGTTCCATGGTGCCGTCAGCCTGACGGTTGAACTGCATGAAGACGATGTTCCAGATCTCAATGTAGCGATCGCCATCTTCTTCCGCGCTTCCCGGAGGGCCGCCCCAGATGTGGTCGCCGTGGTCATAGAAAATCTCGGTGCACGGGCCGCAAGGACCAGTGTCGCCCATCTGCCAGAAGTTGTCAGACGCATACGCTCCACCTTTGTTATCACCAATGCGGATGATACGTTCGCGCGGAATGCCGACTTCTTTTTCCCAGATTTCAAAGGCTTGATCGTCGGTTTCGTAGACGGTCACCCACAGGCGATCTTTTGGCAGGGCAAACCAGTTTTCACCGGTCAGAAGCTCCCACGCATATTGGATCGCGTCGTGTTTGAAGTAGTCGCCGAAGCTGAAGTTACCCAGCATTTCGAAGAAAGTATGGTGACGTGCAGTGTAACCGACGTTTTCCAGATCGTTGTGTTTACCACCCGCACGCACGCAACGCTGTGAGGTTGTTGCGCGGGAATAATTACGCTTGTCGAGCCCAAGGAAAACATCCTTGAACTGGTTCATCCCGGCGTTGGTAAACAACAAAGTTGGGTCATTGTTTGGAACCAGAGAGCTGCTAGCAACTACCTGATGTCCCTTACTATGGAAAAAGTCGAGAAACGCCTGACGGATCTCAGCGGTGCTCTTGCTCATAATTATCCTGAAATCAATCTACACTTCATCCTTCAAACCGCCTCTGCGGTGGCTGCGCTTGTTCACCCCAGTCACTTACTCCAGTAAGCCCTGAGGATTCACTCACTTGCCGCCTTGATGCGACTTGAATGATTTTGTGTATTTAAGGAATATTCGTCGCAGACGGCGGTCATCCTAAAACAACCCTCGCCCGAACGGAAAAAAGTGGGAATAAGATAAGTTTTCTTTACGGGGAAGTAAAATCCCGTATGTGCTCAATCATCAAAATTTCGCCATATATCCTGAATATCTTCCATCAGGTAGCCACGATAGAGCAAGAAACGCTGAACCTTTACCTTTTCTGAAAAGTCTGTCGGCAGTGGATCGCCGTATTTTCGAAAGGCCTGGTCGCGCGCGCGCTCAAACCAGTCAACCTCGCATTCACGCATGGCCTTTTCCGTTGCTTCACGCGCAATACCCTTCTGATTCAATTCCTGGCGTATCCGTGCCGGACCATAACCTTTGCGGCTACGGCTGGCGATAAAGCGAACGACAAACCGATTGTCATCAAGATATTGGTGTTCATAGCACCAGGCGATAACCCGTTCATAGTCCTCTGCGGTCGCGTCGATTTCTTCCGGCCCATTTTTACCCATCACCGGTGCTGAGAGCTTACGACGCAACTCTTGTTCACTGTGGTCACGTACCGCCAGAATACGAACTGCACGGTCTAACAGACGGGAATAAGCGGGTCGGCGCGGTGTAGATTCGCTCATAACAACCTTCGAAAAATAAAATGCAAAAAGGGCCGCATAAATGCAGCCCTCTGATTATAAGCCGGATAAAAACGCCAGAGCGTCACCATCAGACACGGTTAACGATTAAAAATCTTCGTTGGTTTCCGCAACGTTTGCGCCATCATCAACGGAGAAATCTGGCGTTGAATTCTGGTTGTTCAGCAGCAGTTCGCGTACTTTCTTCTCGATTTCTTTCGCCGTCGCCGGATTCTCTTTCAGCCAGTTCGTCGCATTCGCTTTGCCCTGACCGATCTTCTCGCCGTTATAGCTGTACCAGGCGCCCGCTTTCTCGATCAGCTTCTCTTTCACGCCCAGGTCAACCAGTTCGCCATAGAAGTTGATGCCTTCACCGTAGAGGATCTGGAACTCAGCCTGTTTAAACGGTGCTGCGATTTTGTTCTTCACGACTTTCACGCGGGTCTCACTACCGACCACGTTGTCGCCCTCTTTCACCGCGCCAATACGACGGATGTCCAGACGAACAGAAGCGTAGAATTTCAGCGCATTACCACCCGTGGTGGTTTCCGGGTTACCGAACATCACGCCAATTTTCATACGGATCTGGTTGATGAAGATCAGCAGCGTGTTGGACTGTTTCAGGTTACCTGCCAGCTTACGCATCGCCTGGCTCATCATACGTGCCGCGAGGCCCATGTGAGAGTCGCCAATTTCGCCTTCGATTTCCGCTTTCGGCGTCAGCGCCGCAACGGAGTCGACCACGATAACGTCAACCGCACCCGAACGCGCCAGCGCGTCACAGATTTCCAGCGCCTGCTCACCGGTATCCGGCTGAGAACACAGCAGGTTGTCAATGTCGACACCCAGCTTACGGGCATAAACCGGGTCCAGTGCGTGTTCTGCATCGATAAACGCACAGGTTTTACCTTCACGCTGCGCGGCGGCAATAACCTGCAGCGTCAGGGTTGTCTTACCGGAAGATTCCGGTCCGTAAATTTCGACGATACGCCCCATCGGCAGACCGCCAGCACCCAGCGCGATATCCAGTGAAAGCGAACCGGTGGAGATAGTTTCCACATCCATGGAACGGTCTTCACCCAGGCGCATGATGGAGCCTTTACCGAATTGCTTTTCGATCTGGCCCAGTGCTGCCGCCAACGCTTTCTGTTTGTTTTCGTCGATAGCCATTATTACTCCTGTCATGCCGGATGAAACCGGATAATGAATTCTGTTCTGTTGACGCAATTATACTGTATGGTCATACAGTATCAAGTGTTTTGTAGAAATTGTTGCCAGAGGGTTTGCAGCGCGTAAGTCGTCGCCTGACGACGCACTGCCTCGCGGTCGCCGCTGAAACATTCCCGACGCGTAATCCCTTCGCCACTGGCGCTGGCAAAGGCAAACCAGACCGTACCAACGGGTTTTTCTTCGCTACCGCCGTCGGGCCCGGCAATTCCGCTTATCGAGACAGCGAAGTGCGCTCTGGCGGCTTTCAGCGCGCCAATCGCCATTTCCACCACCACGGGTTCACTGACCGCGCCATGCTGGGCCAACGTCTCTTCGCGAACGCCGATCATCTGCGCTTTTGCTTCATTGCTGTAGGTAACAAACCCGCGTTCAAACCAGGCGGAACTCCCGGCAATATCGGTAATGGCTTTCGCTACCCAGCCGCCCGTACAGGATTCCGCTGTCGTTACCGTGGCGCCGCGTGTTTTTAACGCCTGCCCCACTCGTTCACTTAACTGCATCAGTTCACTGTCAGTCATTCCGACCTCTGTCAGTTAAAAAATATGCCGGACAAGATACCACTTCCCTCAATGAGATGGGGATGAGGTGACGATTTTTCGAGGAGGATTCAGGAAATAGATTAACCGCGTTAAAAATAGCGCCGGATGACGATGCTCAGGCATCTTATCCGACCTACAAAGGAACTCAGCCCCGTAGGCCAGATATGGCAAAGCCGCCATCCGGCAAAAGAGAATTACTGCACACGTGCCAGCGCGACGGCCTGACCAAGCTGCCAGACCGCCATGGCATAATGGGTGCTGTGGTTATAGCGGGTAATGGCATAGAAGTTCGGTAAACCGTACCAGTACTGGTAGCCGGTGCCGATATCAAGACGCAACAAGCTGGCATTTTGATGATTACCCAGCGACTGCTGCGGCGTTAACCCGGCAGCAGCAAGTTGGGAGATGCTGTACTGGGTTTTAAAGCCATTCGCAAGGCCTGGCGCCTGGCCGTTAGCCATCACCGCCACCGTATCGCCTTTCTCCCAACCGTGTCCTTTAAAGTAGTTTGCAACGCTACCGATGGCATCGACCGGATCCCACAGGTTAATATGACCGTCGCCGTTGAAGTCAACCGCATACTCTTTGTAGGAGGACGGCATAAACTGTCCGTAACCCATCGCGCCCGCAAAAGAACCTTTCAGGTTCAGCGGATCATCCTGTTCGTTACGCGCCATCAGTAAGAAGGTTTCCAGCTCGCTGGAGAAGTACTCCGCCCGGCGTGGGTAGTTGAACGACAGCGTCGCCAGCGCATCCAGAATGCGCGTTTTACCCATCACACGCCCCCAGCGCGTTTCAACCCCGATAATCCCGACGATGATCTCCGGCGGTACGCCATAAACCTGCCATGCGCGATTCAGCGCATCTTCGTACTGATTCCAGAACACCACGCCATTTTGCACATTATCCGGGGTGATGAACTGCTTGCGATAGCGCAGCCATGCGCCGTTAGGTCCGGTAGGCGCTTGAGCCGTCGGGGCTTGTCTGTCCATCAGACGCAGCACGTAATCCAGACGTTTGGCCTGTGACAGGATCTCCTGCAACTGTTGGCGGTCGAAGCCGTGTTTGCTCACCATTTTGTCGATGAACTGCTGCGCATTGGGGTTATTGGCGAAATCGCCGCCCATCTGCATCACGTTGTGTTGGGGCTCAAGCAGGAAACCGCCGGACGGCGTCCCCGTTGTCGTTTGAGTCTCTGAAGGTTTCGGTTTGCTGCTACAGGCAGCCAACAACACACAAAGGGGAAGTAATGCTACATAACGACGCTTGAACATGAGCCATCCATTAAACAAATTCAGCCAGAGTGAAGTATGGTAAAGCATCCTCCGCCGCACAAGGAAGCGGTAGTCGCTATCGCTACCTATTTTTAGCAGCAAAAATAGCGATTCCTTTTATCACGCCAGTGATGAATCCCTCTTCAACATGATCCTTTTCTATGATTCCCCCCCTCTGAATGCACTATCATCGCGTACTGCTATTGCGTGAATAAGCGGGAACAGCGGCAGTTTTTGTTGTCCCTGATCATCGGCAAAAGGGATTGAAGTGATCATAACCGGAGAAACCAATGAGTGATGCACTACTGAACGCGGGTCGTCAGACATTAATGCTGGAGCTACAGGAAGCGAGCCGTCTGCCAGAGCGTCTGGGCGATGATTTTGTCCGCGCCGCGAATACCATTATCCACTGCGAAGGCAAGGTGATTGTCTCCGGTATCGGCAAGTCCGGTCATATTGGCAAAAAAATTGCGGCAACCCTCGCCAGCACCGGCACTCCGGCTTTTTTCGTTCACCCGGCGGAAGCGCTGCACGGCGATCTGGGGATGATCGAAAGCCGTGACGTCATGCTGTTTATCTCCTATTCCGGCGGCGCGAAAGAGCTGGATCTCATCATTCCACGCCTCGAAGACAAATCGGTCGCCCTGCTGGCGATGACCGGAAAACCCTCCTCCCCGCTGGGTCTGGCGGCGAAAGCCGTGCTGGATATCTCCGTCGAACGTGAAGCCTGCCCGATGCATCTGGCGCCGACCTCCAGCACGGTAAACACCCTGATGATGGGCGATGCGCTGGCGATGGCAGTGATGCAGGCGCGCGGTTTTAACGAGGAAGATTTTGCCCGCTCCCATCCGGCTGGCGCATTGGGCGCGCGTTTGCTGAATAACGTGCATCATCTGATGCGTCGGGACGATGCGGTGCCTCAGGTTCAGCTTGCCACCAGCGTAATGGACGCGATGCTGGAATTGAGCCGAACCGGGCTGGGTCTGGTCGCGGTCTGTGACGATGAAGCCTATGTGAAAGGCGTATTTACCGACGGCGACCTGCGTCGCTGGTTAGTGGGCGGCGGCGCGCTCACCACGCCGGTCAGTGACGCAATGACCCACAATGGCGTCACGCTACAGGCACAAAGCCGCGCCATTGACGCCAAAGAGATCCTGATGAAGCGCAAAATTACCGCCGCCCCGGTGGTGGATGAAAACGGCAAACTCACCGGCGCCATTAACCTGCAGGATTTTTATCAGGCAGGCATTCTCTAATCTTTGAGTCCCAGACGCTTCGCCAGTCGGTGCAGATTGGCGACGTCTGTTTCAAGCGCCCGCGCGCTGGCCGCCCAGTTATGATTATTTTGCGCCAGCGCCCGGCGGATCATCTCCCGCTGAAAACGCTCCGTCGCGTCACGCAGATTTTGATTGAGCGGCAATTCTGTCGTCGGTTCCGGCGGTGGTATAACCGACGCGTCCTGTAACGCAAAATGCGTGGCTTCCAGCCCCACTTCATCCCCTGCTTTCGTTGCCCTCGCCAGTACCACGGCACGATGGATCGCATGTTCCAGTTCGCGCACGTTTCCTGGCCAGCCATAATTCAGCAGATGACTGCGCGCGGCTGGACTCAGCACCACGCGTGAAAGCCCCAATCGCAGCCGGCACTGCTCGCAAAAATAGCCCGCCAGCAACACCACATCCTCACCGCGCTCGCGCAGAGGCGGTACGGAAAGCGGGAAGACGCTCAAACGGTGAAACAGGTCGGCCCTGAAACGCCCGGCCAGGACTTCTTCGCGCAGATCACGGTTGGTCGCCGCCAGTACGCGTACATCAACGCGCAGACTACGATCGTCGCCAACACGCTGAATATCGCCGTACTGTAATACGCGCAGCAACTTGGCCTGCAGCGCTAATGACAGTTCACCAATCTCGTCCAGAAACAGGGTGCCGTTATCGGCCATTTCGAACTTACCGCTGCGGTTGCTGATGGCCCCGGTAAACGCCCCTTTGACATGACCAAATAGTTCACTCTCCGCCACGCTTTCCGGCAGCGCGGCGCAGTTGAGATAGACCAATGGATTCACCGCACGCGGCGAGCCTTCATGGATGGCTTTTGCCACCAACTCTTTACCCGTCCCCGTCTCACCGCTGATCAGCACATTAAGGTCAGAGCCCGCCACAATCTCAATCTCTTTTTTTAACTGCATCATGCTGGGCGAAAGGCCAATCATCTGCGTCTCTTTCACTGGCTCAAACGCGGAGGATGAACCCGGCGACATATTCTGGCTTTCCAGTTGTTCAATCAGCAGCGCGTTACTCAGCGCCCCGGACGCCAGCGCGGCAATCAGACGCAGTTCTTCATCACTGAAAACATCAAACTGGTCTGGCGCCATGCCGTCGAGCGTCAGCGCGCCAATCAGGTTCTGTCCGGCGAACAGCGGCAGGCCAATACAGGCGTGGACTTTCAGGCTCTCTTGTCCTGGAATCAATCCGTCATAGGGGTCGGGTAAATCACTGTCGGCCGGGAAGCGCACCACGTCCCCGGCGCGGGCGATGGCCTCCAGACGCGGATGCCCTTCCAGCGTAAAGCGTCTGCCGAGCACATCGCGGGCCAGACCATCAATCGCCAGCGGAATAAACTGGCGCGCCTCGTAGCGCAACAATGCGGAGGCATCACATTCCAGCACCTGCCGAAGCGTCGTGATCAGGCGCTGAAATCTGTCCTGATGGCCGATACCGCGTTGCAATTCAATGGCGATACTCGCCAGTACATCAACGGAAAAACGCATAACGCCCTCATTGTCATTTTGACCATTCATATTGTCATACTGACCATTTTATTAATAGTCATTTTGACTACTAATTTAGGAGTATAATTTTAAAAACTGTTTAAAATCAAAATATTAAAAAGTTGGCATGCAACCTGCAATCAGAAAGACATCTTTTTGGGAAAACACTGAATTCATTGAGGTTGCTATGTCTATTCTGGTTAAAAATAACATTCATTGGGTTGGCCAACGTGACTGGGAAGTCCGTGATTTTCACGGGACTGAATATAAAACGCTGCGCGGCAGCAGCTACAACAGCTATCTCATCCGTGAAGAAAAAAATGTGCTGATCGACACCGTCGACCATAAGTTCAGCCGTGAATTCGTGCAAAACCTGCGCAGTGAAATTGACCTCGCAGACATTGATTACATCATCATCAACCACGCAGAAGAGGACCACGCCGGCGCGCTGACCGAACTGATGATGCAGATCCCGGATACGCCAATCTACTGCACCGCGAATGCCATTGATTCTATCACCGGCCATCACCACCATCCGGAGTGGAATTTCAACGTGGTGAAAACCGGCGATTCACTGGATATCGGCAACGGCAAACAGCTGATCTTCGTCGAAACCCCAATGCTGCACTGGCCGGACAGCATGATGACCTATATGACCGGCGATGCGGTTCTGTTCAGTAACGACGCCTTTGGTCAGCACTACTGCGATGAACGTCTGTTCAATGACGAAGTGGATCAGACCGAACTGTTCGAACAGTGCCAGCGCTATTACGCCAACATCCTGACCCCGTTCAGCCGCCTGGTGACGCCGAAAATCACCGAAATCCTCGGTTTTAATCTGCCGGTCGATATGATTGCCACCTCCCACGGCGTGGTCTGGCGCGACAACCCAACACAGATCGTTGAGATGTACCTGAAATGGGCGGCGGATTATCAGGAAGACCGCATCACTCTTTTCTACGACACCATGTCGAACAATACCCGCATGATGGCGGACGCCATCGCTCAGGGCATTAACGAAGTGGATCCGAACGTGGCGGTGAAAATCTTTAACGTCGCCCGCAGCGATAAAAACGAAATTCTGACCAACGTTTTCCGCTCCAAAGGGGTGCTGGTCGGCACCTCCACGATGAACAACGTGATGATGCCGAAAATCGCCGGTCTGGTTGAAGAGATGACCGGTCTGCGTTTTCGTAACAAACGTGCCAGCGCCTTTGGATCTCACGGCTGGAGCGGCGGCGCGGTTGACCGTCTCTCTACCCGCTTGCAGGATGCCGGTTTTGAAATGTCATTGAGCCTGAAAGCCAAATGGCGCCCGGATCTGGATGCGCTGGAACTGTGCCGTCAGCACGGTCGCGAGATTGCGCGTCAGTGGGCGCTCGCTCCGCTGCCGGAAGCCCATGTCACAGCGACCGCCAAAGAAGAAGCGTGCGCCTGTGCCGCCGCAGCGGCAGCCGACCTCGGCCCCTGCATGCAATGCAGCGTATGCCAGTGGATTTACGATCCCGTCAAAGGTGAGCCTCTGCAGGATGTTGCTCCGGGGACACCGTGGAGCGACGTTCCGGACAACTTCCTCTGCCCGGAATGTTCATTGGGGAAAGAGGTCTTCGACGTACTGGCAACGGAGGCAAAATGAGCCACGGAATTGTCATTATTGGCTCGGGCTTCGCCGCCCGCCAGTTAGTCAAAAACATCCGTAAACAGGATGCTGATATCCCGTTAACCCTGATTGCGGCTGACAGTATTGATGAATATAACAAGCCCGACCTCAGCCACGTTATCAGCCAGGCGCAGCGCGCTGACGACCTCACCCGCCAGTCGGCGGGGGAGTTTGCCGAACAGTTTACTTTACGCCTGTTCCCGCACACCTGGGTCACCGACATTGATGCCGATGCACACGTGGTGAAAAGTCAGGGTATGCAGTGGGCGTACGACAAGCTGGTACTGGCGACTGGCGCTTCAGCCTTTGTTCCTCCTGTTGCCGGGCGTGAGTTAATGCTCACTCTGAACAGTCAGCAGGAGTACCGCGCGTGTGAAACGCAACTGCGCGATGCGCGCCGGGTGTTGATTGTCGGCGGTGGTCTGATCGGCAGCGAGCTGGCGATGGATTTCTGTCGGGCGGGTAAAGCCGTGACGTTAATTGATAATGCCGCCAGCATTCTTGCTTCACTCATGCCGCCAGAAGTGAGCAGTCGCTTACAGCATCGCCTGACCGAGATGGGCGTACATCTGTTGCTGAAATCACAGCTTCAGGGGCTGGAGAAAACGGCGTCCGGGATACGTGTAACGTTCGATCGCCAACGCAGTGTTGAGGTCGACGTGGTGATCGCCGCCACCGGCTTGCGTCCGGAAACGGCGCTGGGGCGTCGCGCCGGTTTAACTCTCAATCGCGGCGTTTGTGTGGACAGCTACCTGCAAACCAGTCATCCGGACATTTATGCCCTCGGTGACTGTGCGGAAATCAATGGTCAGGTACTGCCTTTCCTGCAGCCGATTCAGCTCAGCGCAATGTACCTGGCGAAAAACCTGCTCGGCGGCAACGTTCCGCTGAAGCTGCCCGCCATGCTCGTGAAAATCAAAACACCGGAATTGCCGTTACATCTGGCCGGGGAAACCCAGCGTCAGGATCTGAACTGGCACATCGTGGCAGAAGCTGACGGGATGGTTGCCAAAGGGATGAACGACGAAGGCCAGTTATGCGCCTTCGTGGTCAGTGAAGACAGAATGAGGGAGGCTTTCACCCTGTTGAAAACGCTGCCAGCGTAAGTGACGTTGTGCCGGATGGCGGCTACGCCTTATCCGGCCTACGGCATATGGCACGTTGTAGGCCGGATAAGACGCTATGCGTCGCCATCCGGCATATCACGATTGTTCAACCCACGCGCTGCGGCAATCACCCCCTGCCCCAGAGAAAGTCCGCCATCACCCGCCGGTAATTGCTGCGGGAACAACAGCGTAAAATCAGCAAGATAAAAGGCCAGCCTCGACGCCAGCAGGCGGTTATGCATCACCCCACCGCTGAATACCAGCGTCGTGATCCCGCGCGAGGCGGCCTGTTCACGCATCATGGCGGCAAACCCTCGCGCCAGCGCATCGTGAAAAGCCCACGCGCGTTCACCGGGCGTTGCCTGCCAGTTCAGCCACTGCTGCCAGAAGGTCGCCAGATCCAGTTGATTTCCGATCAATGGCATCGTCACCGGATGTTCAACGCCCTGACACTGTGAAGCCAATGCTTCCAGCGTACAGGCTGCTTCCCCTTCATAGCTCAGCGACGCTGGCGCACAGCCTAACGCGGCGGCAACGGCATCAAACAGACGCCCACATGACGAAGCCAGCGGCGCATTAATCCCGCGCTCAATCGCCCGCGCCAGCACGTTCCAGTTCTGTCGCTGCACGTCGGCGGTTTCCGGATAACGCTGCCAGTCGGGCACAAAACGCAGACACTGAGCTAACAGGTTACGCCAGGGTTGCTTCGCGGCGAGATCGCCGCCAGCAAGCGCCACGGCGGGCAATCCACCAAGGTGTTCACATTCACGATAATTAACCCGTAAACACTCGCCTCCCCACAGCGCGCCGTTTTCGCCCATCCCGATGCCGTCCAGCGTCAGGGCGATCACATCGCCGCCGTTCAGCGACCAGCCGTGTTCGGCCATGCACGCCGCCGCGTGGGCATGATGGTGTAACACAATGTCAGTCGGCAGATTCATCTCACTCGCCCATTGGCTGGAGACATACCCCGGATGCGCATCGCAGACAATGCGTTGCGGCGTAAAGTCATAAATGCTCTGGATCAGGCGCAGCGCATCACGCCACTGGTGTTGAATGCCATCATCGCTGAGATCGCCCAGATGCTGGCTAATGACAGCCTGTTCCCCACGCACCAGGCAGAAGGTATTTTTGAGATCGGCTCCCAGGCAGAGCATCGGTGGCACGTCGCGAAAACCTGGCGGCAACGCCAGCGCGTCCGGCACATAACCCCGTGAACGGCGCAGCATTTCGCCACTATCACGCACCACGGAATCATCCATCCGTTGCACGATGTCGCGATTATGCAACAGGAAGCCGTCGGCAATCGCCTGCAAATCGTCCAGCGCCTGCGCGTTGGTAATAGCGGGAGGTTTACCACTCAGATTGCCGGAGGTCATCACCAACGGACCGTTCACCTCCTGCAACAGCAAATGCTGTAACGGATTGGCGGGCAGCATCACGCCGACTTCCGCAAGCCCGGGCGCAATGCCGTCGCAGAGCGAATCAACGAACTGTTTATCCACCAGCACAATCGGAGCGGCGGGCGTGGTCAGCAGACGGCGTGCCGCTTCCGGCAGACCTTTTTCTGTCGGCAACATCACCGCCAGCGGTTTTGCCGGACGATGCTTACGCGCCCGTAGCGTTGCTACCGCATCGCGGTTGCGCGCATCGCAGGCCAGATGAAAACCACCAATCCCTTTGATGGCAACAATACCCCCGGCTTTCAGCATCGCTACCGCCGCCTGCAACGCCTCTTCTTTTTCTGCCTGCACATCGGCAGAGCGCCACGCAAGATGTGGCCCGCACGCCGGACACGCGACAGGCTGCGCGTGGAAGCGGCGGTCATACGGGTCGCGGTACTCCTTGTCGCATTGCGGACAGAGCGGAAATGACGCCATCACGGTAAACGGGCGGTCGTACGGCATGGCGCGAATAATGGTGAAACGCGGACCGCAGTGGGTGCAGTTGATAAAGGGGTAACGGTAGCGCCGCTCGCCAGGCGTACACATTTCAGTCAGACAGGCAGGGCACGTGGCGGCATCCGGGACGATCTGCGTGTTCATCGTTCCCCCCGCGCTTTGGCGAATGGTGAAGTCAGCAGGCCGTTGCGACCAGGCAAAAGGCTCGCTCTCAACGCTGTCGATACGCGCCAGCGGCGGACAATGCTGATGCAGTTCAGCGATAAACGTGGTGGGCTCTTCCAGCAGGCGAACGACGACGCCATCGCCGTCATTACAGACATCGCCGTGCAGTTGCAGTTGCTGCGCCAGTTGCCAGACAAAGGGGCGAAACCCGACGCCCTGCACTTTACCGCGAATACGCAGCTGTACGCCGGAGTGATTGTTTAGTGTCATTAAGTCGTTTCCGCAGTCATCTATCCCGGTTTGCCTGATGGCGCTACGCTTATCAGGCCTACGGGGATGCGAACAGTAGGCCGGATAAGATGCGTGAGCATCGCCATCCGGCATAAGTACTACCGTATTTTACGCGGATTTTCAGATATCAGAAAAGCAGCGATGCGGTAGAATCCAGCGCCGCACGGCGACGTTTTTCTGCGCTCAGTTGCTCAAGCTTGTTGCGATCCACGCAGATCAAAGCGTGAGTCGGACACACTTCCATACAGGCCGGGCCCGCATCGCGGTGATGGCACAGGTCACATTTATTGGCTTCTGCTTTTTCTGCACGTACGTTCAGGCCCGCCCCACTGTTGCGGATCACCGGACGGACAACCACTTCCATCGCACCGTACGGGCACGCCACCACGCAGGTTTTACAGCCAATGCAGCGCTCCTGCATGACGTGGACAAACCCTTTATCACGGCTGATTGCACCGTTCGGGCAGACATTCGCGCACGGTGCGTCTTCGCACTGACGGCACAGCGTCGCCGTGGAGACGTTCACCCCTTTGATAACATGGATGCGCGGTAAAAAGGTTTCAGGGGTCAGCGACGCGCAGTCCTGGTCTTCCTGATGGGATACCACACAGGCCACTTCACAAGTACGGCAACCAATGCATTTCGTAGCGTCAGCAATGATGAAACGGTTCATCAAATTCTCCAGCAATGACAGATTATGTGCCGAAGTATTCATAATTCGTGCCAGTTTTTAACTGTCTATTATTAAACGAATTTTTATTTGTGCTGTGTGATTTTGAGGTGTCATCGTCACTAGTGACGATGACAATTGACAACCCTTAGCCCGGATGTGACAGCGCTAGCGAGTCGCGGCGGATAAGCTCGCCGGTAAAGGGTTTGGGCGGCGTAAATGCCCCGCCGTCCAGCATAAAGATAAGCCGCCCAATCGTCTCCTGAACCATCTCAGTGACCGGAATTTTGACGCTGGAAAGCGCAGGAATGGTATACGGTGCCATCGCAATATCATCGAACCCTATCACCGACACCTGCGCAGGCACGCTCATTCCCTGCTCATGGAGTTGTTTGATGGCGCCAATCGCCATGTCGTCATTACTGGCGACCAGCGCCGTGAAATTGACGTTACGTGAGAGCAGCGTGTTGACGCCTTCCGCGCCGCTGGCGGGCGTCCATTTTCCGTTCACAATCAGGTCATGATTTAAGGCGATGCCATGATGCGCCAGCGCATCTTTATAACCTGAAAGACGTTCCACACCGGTCGGGGAATCCATTGAGCCGGTTATAAATGCGATCTGCTGGTGACCGGAGGCAATCAACTGCGTGACGGCGTTAAAGCTGGTCTGTTTTTGATCGCACCAGACGCTGTGGCTGCTGTTTTTTCGCAACTGACGGTTAAGCACCATAATCGGCTGAGAATGGCTGTCGATGATGTCATCTATCTCATCGACGCTGAGAAAACGCGGGTAGATCATCACCGCGTCGCAGCGCAGATCGAGCAGATACTGGATCGCCTGACGCTCTTCCTCAGCGCTGTGCTTACCATCGGCAAGGAGCAACTGACGGCCTTTGTCTTCCGCCATACGCGCCGTATGAAACAGCAACTCGCTAAAATAGACGCCGTGATACAGGGTGTTCGTCACCACCAGGCCGAGCGTCTGGGTGCTCTTGGCCGCCAGACTGCGCGCCAGCAAATTAGGGCGATATCCGCTCTCTTCGATAGCCTCAAACACGCGGTCTTTGGTCTCCTGGCTGACGTAGCCGTTACCTGAAAGCACCCGGGAAACCGTCGCCTTCGACACACCGGCGCGCTTCGCCACCTCCAGCATCGTCGTCATATTACTCATCCATTTGTACGCAATGGCACGCAGTGTACTTCACCCAATCAGGATTGTCCTGGATGGCAAATCCCCCCTCAAATAACGAGTGATCATAATCACAATTATAAAAATGATCACAAATTGATCTTGCCACAAAACTAAAAATTAATCATGATTTTGTGGAACCGGTTTCCTATTGTGTGTTTCCTCACCGCCAGATTCCAGGCAACGAAGCATGGCGATATAACGTACCTTACTGATAAAACAGGGTAAATTCCGATGTCCAAGAATTATGCGGCACTGGCGGGCTCCATCGTGTCGGCTTTGGGTGGTGTCGACAACATTACTGCCGTCACACACTGCATGACGCGTTTGCGTTTCGTCGTCAAAGAAGACTCACGTGTCGATAGCGCGACCTTAAAAGCGCTCAGCGGCGTACTCGGCGTGGTCCGCAATGACAACCAATGTCAGGTGATCATCGGCAACACCGTTTCACAGGCTTATCGTGAAATCGTGAATCTGCTGCCTGGAGAGATGCAGCCCGCAGCGCCCGTCGGCAAACCGAAGCTGACGCTCAAACGCATTGGCGCGGGGATCCTTGACGCGCTGATCGGCACCATGTCCCCGCTGATCCCGGCGATTATCGGCGGATCGATGCTGAAACTGCTGGCCATGATCCTGGAAATGACCGGTGTGCTGGTGAAAGGCTCTTCGACGCTGACCATTCTGACCGTGATCGGCGACGGCGCGTTCTTCTTCCTGCCGCTGATGGTCGCGGCGTCAGCCGCCATTAAATTCAAAACCAATATGTCGCTGGCGATTGCCATCGCGGGCGTGCTGGTACATCCGAGCTTTATCGACCTGATGGCGAAAGCGGCCCAGGGTGAGCACGTGGAGTTCGCCCTGATCCCGGTAACCGCAGTGAAATATACCTACACGGTGATCCCGGCGTTGGTGATGACCTGGTGTCTGTCATACATCGAACGCTGGGTCGATCGTATTACGCCAGCGGTGACCAAAAACTTCCTGAAGCCGATGCTGATCGTCCTGATCGCCGCCCCGCTTGCCATCGTGCTGATTGGCCCGATTGGGATCTGGATCGGTAGCGCCATTTCCGCGCTGGTCTACACCATCCACGGCTATCTCGGCTGGCTTTCCGTCGCCATTATGGGCGCACTGTGGCCGCTGCTGGTAATGACCGGGATGCACCGCGTCTTTACCCCAACCATCATCCAGACCATCGCCGAAACGGGCAAAGAAGGCATGGTTATGCCGTCAGAAATTGGCGCCAACCTGTCGCTCGGCGGCTCCTCTTTAGCCGTCGCCTGGAAAACCAAAAACCCGGAACTGCGCCAGACGGCGCTGGCCGCCGCCGCTTCCGCGATTATGGCCGGGATTTCTGAACCGGCGCTCTACGGGGTGGCGGTACGTCTGAAACGCCCGCTGATTGCGAGTCTTATCAGCGGCTTTATCTGCGGCGCAGTCGCCGGGATGGCCGGTCTTGCCAGCCACTCAATGGCCGCACCGGGGCTGTTCACCAGCGTTCAGTTCTTCGACCCCGCCAATCCGATGACCATCGTGTGGGTGTTTGGGGTAATGGCATTAGCAGTGGTGCTGTCCTTTGTGCTGACGTTACTCCTTGGCTTTGAAGATATTCCTGTCGAAGATGCGGCTGAACAGGCCAGAAAAAACCAGGCCGCACAACCGAATACTGCGAAAGGCGCCAGCGTCTGACTGGCATTAATTGAGGTTTACTATGTCTGTATTTCCGCAAGGATTTTTATGGGGCGGCGCACTGGCCGCCAACCAGTCTGAAGGGGCATACCGGGAAGGCGGCAAAGGGCTGACCACCGTCGATATGATCCCACACGGCGAGCGCCGTATGCCGGTGAAACTGGGTCAGGAAAAGCGTTTCCAGTTGCGGGATGACGAGTTTTATCCGAGCCACGAGGCTATCGATTTTTATCATCGTTATAAAGATGATATCGCGCTGATGGCAGAAATGGGCTTCACGGTGTTTCGTACCTCCATCGCCTGGAGCCGCCTTTACCCTAACGGCGACGAACTGACGCCGAACGAGGAAGGCATCGCGTTTTACCGCGCGGTGTTTGCCGAGTGCAAAAAGTACGGTATCGAGCCGTTAGTCACCCTGTGCCACTTCGATGTGCCGATGCATCTGGTCACCGAGTACGGCTCCTGGCGCAACCGCAAAATGGTCGAGTTTTTCACCCGTTATGCGCGTACCTGCTTCGAGGCCTTTGATGGTCTGGTGAAATACTGGCTCACCTTCAACGAAATCAACATTATGCTGCACAGCCCGTTCTCCGGTGCCGGTCTGGTGTTTGAAGAGGGAGAAAACCAGGATCAGGTGAAATACCAGGCCGCGCACCATGAGCTGGTCGCCAGCGCGCTGGCGACCAAAATCGCCCACGAGGTTAACCCACAAAACCAGGTCGGCTGTATGTTGGCGGGCGGTAACTTTTACCCGTACTCCTGCAAACCGGAAGATGTCTGGACGGCGCTGGAAAAAGATCGCGAAAACCTGTTCTTTATTGATGTGCAGGCACGCGGCGCGTATCCCGCCTATTCCGCTCGCGTATTCCGCGAAAAAGGCGTGGTGATTGAGAAAGCCCCGGAAGACGATGCGATCCTGAAAAATACCGTCGATTTCGTCTCCTTCAGCTATTACGCGTCACGCTGCGCCTCGGCGGAGATGAACACAAAGAACACCAGTGCGGCGAACGTGGTGAAGTCCCTGCGTAACCCCCACATCACGGTAAGCGAATGGGGCTGGGGCATTGACCCGCTCGGTCTGCGCATCACCATGAACATGATGTACGACCGCTATCAGAAACCGTTGTTTCTGGTGGAAAACGGTCTCGGCGCGAAAGATGAAATCGATGCCGACGGCAACATCAACGACGATTACCGTATCAGCTATCTGCGCGAGCATATTCGGGCGATGGCCGATGCCATCGAAGACGGCGTACCGCTGATGGGCTACACCACCTGGGGGTGTATCGATCTGGTTTCGGCGTCTACCGGCGAAATGAGTAAACGCTACGGATTTGTGTATGTCGACAGGGATGACGCCGGAAACGGTACGCTGGAACGGACGCGGAAAAAATCGTTCTGGTGGTATAAGAAAGTGATTGCCAGTAACGGGGAAGATTTAGCGTAACGGGCAGTGCCGGATGGCGTTAACGCTTATCCGGCCTACACGATTACGTGGTTTTGTAGGCCGGATAAGGCGAAGCCGCCATCCGGCGTTGTCATTCCTCAGCCTCTAACTGCGCAAATCCACCGTGCCCTTCCCAGCCTTCCAGCCGCTGATAAACCGTTTCTACGGCATCTTTGATCGGCTGAGTCATCGGATAGTAAAACCCGACGATATCCGGCTGAATCCCTAAGAAAATCACCTCGCCAACATCCTCTTTAAGCTGATCGACCAGGTAGTTGAGCGGCATATTATGGGTGGTCATCATAAACATCTCGGCGATGTCATCAGGATCGATGATGCGGATCTCACCGGGATTGAGCCCCATATCGGTGGCATCAACAATCAGCAGGCGGCTCGGGCGTAATTCGCGAATCGCCACAATGTCGTTTTCCGGCGCACTGCCGCCGTCAATGACAATCCAGTCGCCTTTCGGCGCTGCGGCACACATCTCCGCCAGCAGCGGGCCTGCGCCGTCGTCACCCATCATACTGTTGCCGACACACAATAAAACGTCAGTCACGGTGTCTCCTCACCATCAGATAGATGGCGCTTTCCTGATGAATATCATGAAGCATGCTGAGCATCAGCTTGCTCCACGCCTGTTGTGGCGGCGTCTGCACGGCGAGCGCGTTATCAAACGCGCGCGCCAGCATTTGCACATGGCTAAAATCGATGACGATTTCGCCGTACTTCGGTACGCCTTCCATTTTACGGCGGGCTTCACTGCCCTCTTCAAGCGTGGCAATCCAGGCCAGGTAGTCATCCCATGGGCAGGTCAACGCCGCTTCCAGACAATCAATGACCCCCAGGTGGTGGCCAATCGCCAGGCTGTAATAGACGACCTGCTGCGCCTCGGCGGGCGTTGCATCATTCTCATCAATAAATTTACGGCTCAGTTGACTGAACACCACCGTTTCACTCATCGGATACGCGCCTCTTCAACAACATGGTTAAGATTCGTGACGATCTCGGTCAGACGCGGATCGTTCTCTGCTTCGAGCCAGCGCGCCACCTGATGCTCGCCCTGCCCTAACTGGCGCAGGTAATCATCGGCAATCTGGCGGCCATAGCGATAACCGGCCAGACGACGTGCTTCGCGATCAATCTTCACGCGCAGCGGTTGCACCATCTCCGGATGCAGGATCTCAGCGGGCTGTTCATCCAGTTCACCTGGCGCACGCGCATGGATTTTCTGCTCCAGCAGACCCAGCGCCATCGCAAAGCCGTACAACGTCGCTGCAGGCGTTGGCGGACAGCCAGGAATGTAGACATCCACCGGTACGATTTTGTCGGTGCCGCCCCAGACGCAATAAAGATCGTGGAATATACCACCGCTGTTGCCGCAGGCCCCGTAGGAGATACAAATTTTCGGATCTGGCGCAGATTGCCAGGCACGTAACGCCGGTGAGCGCATTGCGCGAGTGACCGCGCCGGTAAATAGCAGAATGTCTGCGTGGCGCGGCGACGGTACCACTTTGATACCGAAACGCTCGGCGTCAAACAGCGGAGAGAGGGTAGCGAAAATTTCGATTTCGCAGCCGTTGCAACCGCCGCAGTCCACACGGTAGACGTACGCCGAACGCTTAATGTTTTTCAGTAACGACGCTTTCATGCTGGCGATGGATTCGTCCACCGTCATCGGTACCGGAATACCATTGGCATCACGTGGGCCTAATAAATTGCTCATCAGCTGGCCTCTTTCATATGGCGAGTCAGTTCAATACGGTCGGACGGCACCAGGCATTTCTGGCGCTTACAGTCCGGGCAGGTCTCAAAGCTTTCACGGTGATTTTCCGCGCGGCTGTCACCGTTGTGCTTAAGCAGCGCAATGGCGTAATCGATCTCTTTCTGAACGGCAAAAGGGCGATTGCACACGCGACAGTTACACAGCGTAAAGCGAGACTGCTGCAGAAAGTCTTCTTTCTTCCATACCGCCAGTTCGTACTCCTGCGACAGCTTAATCGCCGCCGTCGGGCAGACTTCTTCACAACGGCCACAGAAGATGCAGCGACCAAGGTTGAATTGCCAGGCCAGTTCATTGGTGGCCAGATCGGTTTCGACCGTCAGCGCGTTTGACGGACAGGCATTCACGCAGGCCGCGCAGCCAATACACTGCTGCGGGTTATGCTCCGGCTTACCACGGAAGTTTTTATCAACCGCGATCGGCTCCAGCGGATAAGACGAGGTCGGTGTGCCGGTTTTGATGACTTTTTTGATAAAGGTAAACATGGCGATTCCTTATTTCAGCGGCGAGTTTTTACGCTCAATGCTGTAGCGCTCAAGTTCTTTGTATGGCACGACTTTGCTCTTCTTCTTACGCACGTCGACGACGGTCATACGGTCAGTACAGGAGTAGCAAGGATCGAGACTACCGATAATCAGCGGCGCATCGGAAACGGTGTTGCCACGCAGCATGTAGCGCAGCGTCGGCCAGTTGGCGTAGGTCGCCGCACGGCAGCGCCAGCGGTACAGCTTCTGGTTGTCGCCGGTCATGCTCCAGTGGATATCATCCCCACGCGGTGCTTCCGAGAAGCCCAGTGCAAAGCGATGCGGAATATAGGTAAAGCCTTCCACCGCCAGCGCGCCGCCCGGCAGATTGTCGAGGCCATAATCGATCATATTCAGCGCGGTATAGACTTCGTTGATGCGCACT
The DNA here is from genome assembly GCF_059421685.1 of Citrobacter sp. GW821-FHT02E08. Taxonomy (NCBI): domain Bacteria; kingdom Pseudomonadati; phylum Pseudomonadota; class Gammaproteobacteria; order Enterobacterales; family Enterobacteriaceae; genus Citrobacter; species Citrobacter sp. GW821-FHT02E08. The sequence continues at coordinate 68,258 of NZ_JBWKVL010000008.1, forward strand.
TTCAGACGGGAGATCACGTCACAGCCCTGCTCGCTGTGAACTTCCATCGGCAGCAGACCGTAACCCACAAACGGGTGATCGGCGCGGGTGTCGCGGGCATGACCGCTGGCGCGAACCATCGGACCAACGTTACTGAAGTCACGGGCGATTTCCGGGTCCAGACGACCAATACCGACGGTACGCTGCTCCATGTTCGGCGTACTGAGCAGCATATCCACCAGCTCCTGCACGTCGCGGCGCATCTGCTGCGCCAGCTGGCGAGTCTGGATCATGTCCTCTTTCAGCAGATCGCGGCGAATCCCGCCGATCAGGTTCAGACCGTAGGTTTTACGCGCCCCGGTGAGGATCTCCGCCATTTTCATGGAGGTTTCACGCACGCGGAAGAACTGCATAAAGCCGGAGTCAAAGCCGGTGAAGTGACAGGCCAGGCCGAGGTTCAGCAGGTGCGAGTGCAGACGCTCCACTTCCAGCAGAATGGCGCGGATCATCTGCGCACGTTCCGGCACCACAATGCCCATCGCGTTTTCAACGGAGGTGGTATAGGCGGTGCTGTGGGCAAAGCCGCAAATCCCGCAGACGCGATCCGACAGGAAAGTGACTTCGTTATACCCCATACGGGTTTCCGCCAGTTTCTCCATGCCGCGGTGGACATAGAACAGACGGTAGTCGGCGTCGATAATGTTCTCGCCGTCAACGAACAGACGGAAGTGACCCGGCTCATCGGAGGTCACATGCAGCGGGCCAATCGGCACCACATTGTTTTTCTTGTCGCCCAGTTCGTTGATGAACTGGTAAGTCTCAGCGTCGGTAGTCGGCGCCGGACGCTGACGGTAATCCATGCTGTCTTTACGCAGCGGATAGAGTTCATCCGGCCAGTCATCCGGCAATACCAGACGACGCTCGTCCGGCAAACCTACCGGGATAAGACCGTACATGTCGCGGACTTCACGTTCGCCCCAGACCGCAGCCGGAACACGTGGGGTAACAGACGGGAATTCTAGAGTATTGGCATCCACTTCAACACGGACGGTGACCCAGCATTTAACGCCCTGCTCCATCGACAGTACGTAGTACACGGCATAACGGCCGCACAGCTGGCGTTCGTCGTTACCGAACAGCACGGACAACCATCCGCCCTGCTTGTAATACAGGAACTCGACCACTTCCGGCAGGTAGTTCACCTTCACCGTAATCGTCAGCTGATCTTTGGTCTGCCAGGCTTCGTCCAGTACTACGCCCGGAAATGCCTGGTGCAGCGCCGCAAGGTATTGTTGACCTAATTTTTCTTCAGACATGCTCAAACTCTCTTAATCACGCCGCCAGCAAGGAGACGAAGGCTAAAAACGCAAACCCAAAACCGGCCCAGGTCACGCGTGAAGTGGCGCAAAAACGCAGACGCGCCATGCTGTTTTCGAACAGCGCGATCACCAGTACGCCAGCGACCAGCTTGACGACGGCAATCACCAGCGCCAGCAGCAATCCGCCCGCAGTAAAGGTTTCCATCTGTCCCCACGGCAGGAACACGCCGACAAACATTTGCAGCACCACCAGTTGTTTCAGGCTGATGCCCCACTTGAGCACCGCAAAACCGCTGCCGCTGTACTCGGTCAGCGGACCTTCCTGCAACTCCTGCTCCGCTTCCGCGAGGTCAAACGGCAGTTTGCCCATCTCGATAAACGTGGCGAAGGCGCAGGCGCACAGCGCCAGAATCAGCGGAATACTGCGGGCCACAGGCCAGTGGTAAACCGTGTCGGCGATATTGCTGATGTGCGTGGAACCGGCCACCTGCGCCGCGACCCACAGGCCCAGCAGCAGAATCGGCTCTACCAGTACGCCGAGCATCGCTTCACGGCTGGCGCCAATCGCGGTGAACGGGCTACCGGTATCCAGACCGGCGATAGAAAAGAAGAAACGGGCGATCGCGAAGAGGTAGATCAGGGTGATCAAATCGCCCAGTTGCGGCAGCGGAGAACCAACGGTCACCACCGGCAGCGCGGTAGCGATGGTCAGCATCACGCCCACCATCACAAATGGCGTCAGGCGAAAAACCCAGCTGGAATCCGCAGGCGCAATACTCTGGCGACCCAGCAGTTTGATAATGTCGCGATATTCCTGCAAAACGCCCGGTCCGCGACGGTTGTGCAAACGGGCACGCGCCACGCGGGTAATACCAGACAGTAACGGCGCAGCGGCAAACAACACCAGCGCCTGAATTAACGGATATAAAACACTCATTCTCAGGCTCCTCGTGAAACCACAATCACCACCAGCACCGCCAGCTCAATCAGCGCCAGACGACGGAACAGCACCGGCGCGGCCGCGTTCTGCCAGCCCGGAACCAGTGAGACCGGATTGAGCCATTTACGCAGTTTGAGTATCGGAGCAAAGGCCTCTTTCACCGGCATGGCAAAACCGTGTGCAGTGATCACCATTGACTGCTCGTGATCGTAACCGCACACCCATGCCGAACCGCGTGAACGCGACGGCAGACGGTTGCCTTTGAAAATCGCCATGATAATGAAAGGCAGCAGCGGACAGGCAATCAACAGCAGGGTAATCATTGGCTGAGAAACCGTGGTATTCGCGGTTTCCAGCGGCAGAGGAACGGCAGAGGCGAGAAGCGGCAGCAGCCACGGCGCGGCAACACCGCCCAACACGCAGCAAATCGCCAACGCCACTACGCTCACCGACATCAGGAATGGCGCGCAACAGGCGTTCTCCGCCTCTTTGGTCCGCGGCGCGCCGAGGAAGGTAACGCCATAGACTTTCGCCATACACATCACCGCCAGCGCACCGGTAATCGCCAGCCCAACGGCCAGCAACGGCCCTAACAAACGGCCAATAAATGTGCCGCTGTTACCCAGTTTGAAGAAAGACTGGTAGATAACCCACTCACCGGCAAAGCCGTTCAGCGGCGGCAGCGCGGCCATCGCCATCAACCCAACCAGCATGGCGATAGAAATCACCGGCATACGTTTGCCGATGCCGCCCAGTTTTTCGATATCGCGATGACCGGTACGAAACCAGATGCTGCCAGCCCCCAGGAACAGGACGCTCTTGAACAGGCTGTGGTTCACCAGGTGGTAGAGACCGCCCGTCAGACCGAGCGCAATCAGCGCCGGTTGTTGCAGCGCAATACCGGTCACGCCAGCCCCAAGGCCGAGCAGAATAATGCCGATGTTTTCCAGAGTGTGGTAGGCCAGCAGACGCTGAATGTTATGCTCCATCAACGCATACAGACCGCCGACAAACGCGGTGATCATGCCCAACACCAGCAGTGCAATACCCCACCACAGCGGCGCATTGCCGCCAATCAGCGACAGAGACAGAATCCCTAACAAACCGACCTTCATAACAACGGTGGAGAACAGCGCCGCAGCGGGTGCGCTGGCGTTGGCGTGCGCCTGAGGCACCCAGCCGTGCAGCGGGATAATTCCGGCCAGCAGACCAAAACCGGCCACGCCGAGCAGCCAGATGTCGGAACCGAGCGGCAATGCCTGCGTGCGCAGGTCGAGCAGACGTAGCTCCAGGGTGCCGTAGCGCTGCCACACCAGATAGCAGGCAACCGCCAGCAGCAGTGTGCCAATACGGCCAAGCGCAAACCACAGCTTGCCCTCTTTACTGCCACCGGTCAGGAACACGGCGCACAGCGCCATAATTTCTGCCATCACCACCATCGTGCCGAGGTTGCTGGCGACCACGGCGCAGACCGCTGCCGCCATTAATAAATTCACCAGCAAACCGTTGGCTTTCACCTGCGGATGACGATGCCAGTCAATGTTGTACAGGCTGACAAACAGCCCGCACAGACCGAGCGTAATCAACCAGATAGCATTTAACGGCGTCACTTGCAGGGTATGTCCGATAAACGGCATCACACCGCTGACCGCCAATGCGTGAGTCAACGCAAGGGCACCCGCCGCCGCCGTGAACAGGCTGCCAATGGCCCCACCCACGCCCGCAATCCAGCCGCTCAACGCTTTGTGAAAGGAGAACAGAAACGCCAGAACCGCCGTGGCGGCAAACCAGGCCACGCCGCTATTAATCAGTGAAATTACGCTCATTTTGCATCCCCACTCTGAGCCTGCTGAAACAAGGTGAGATCGCCAAAATCGGTATTGAACGTCAGCTCACGCTTACGTTTGCTGGCGCGGGCGATATCGGTGTTTTCAACCAGGTGCAGCGCTTTGGTTGGGCACATCCGTACACAGGCAGGACCTTGTTCATCAAAACTGCACAAATCGCATTTCACAGCGATGGCGCGAACACCCGGCACCCAGTCCAGCAGCGTGCTGACGCGAGCCGGGGCAGGAGGCGCAGGCGGCGCTTTCGGGGTATTGGCGTTAGCCGGAATATGCAGCGGACGGCTGCCGGAAAACTCTATCGCGCCGAACGGGCAGGCAATCCCACACAGTTTGCAGCTTACGCACAGACTTTCATTCAGCTGTACAGCGCCATCTACGCGGTTGATGGCGTTGACAGGACACACGGTCGCGCACGGCGCATCTTCGCAATGATGGCAAAGTTGTGGCGCGGATTCTTTTTCATTAAGCATCACTTTCAGGCGCGGCATTGACTGCAGGCCATGCTGGCGATGCGTCTCTGAACAGGCGGCCTCACAAGTGTGGCAGCCAATACAGAGCGTGGAGTCAGCAATTACAAAACGATTCACCAGGCATTCCTCAGGTGATAGTCATTTTTGACGAAAACATGTCCATCAAGTGTCATTTTCGACACTCGTCGACACTCCCATCCCCAAAACAGTCGTGACGCGGCTTCAGACCGCATCGCGAACAAAACGGGCAAAACCTCTGGCTTACGCCGCCGGGATTTGTCCCTTTACCAATTGGTGCATATTTACCGGAGTGTTGGTTTCCACGGCGGCATACAGGCTGTCGTAAACGCTGGCGATTTTCTCGAGATAGTGCTCCAGCACCTGCTCGCGATCGCGGTTGCTGACATGCTCGTCGACTTTGCCGTCGATGGTCAGCTGCGCTTGCGCAATGAGTTGTTTTTCTTCGCTATCTTTCGTTTCAACGTAGTACTCAATGGTGTGGCTGTTGAAACCGTCAGCCAGGGTGACGTAGATCGTGAAGTGTTCAAAAAGAACGAAGCAAAGATCTTTGTCCGGCGCGCAGCTCATTGCGTGATGCAGGCGCGCTTTCGACAGGGTGATCCCCTGAACCAGCGAATTACAGTAGATACGCCACTGGTCCTGTAGGCGACGGTGCCGTTCAGCGATGTAATCGGCTTTTTCGCTTATTTCCCAAATTGTCATGTCAGGTTACCCGTTTACGTGAGATAGCCTGCCTTAAGCACGTTCCATGCCAACTTTAAATTGTTTATTTTTCATATATATACAAGAAAATAATGCAGTGACGACATGTCATTTCGTCATCGTCGTCAGTGTCAGCGTGCCAAAAACAATAACTGGCATGTTTATTGCTTTTACCGCAGCAATAGATGATGGGAGGCGATATGCACGAAATAACCCTCTGCCAACGGGCACTGGAATTGATCGAACAACAGGCCGCACAACACGGTGCGCAAAAGGTAACTGGGGTCTGGCTCAAAATTGGCGCATTTTCTTGTGTCGAAACCAGTGCTCTCGCCTTTTGTTTTGATCTGGTATGCCGCGGCACCCTGGCGGAAGGTTGTAAACTGCACCTCGAAGAACAAGAAGCCGAATGTTGGTGCGAGTCTTGTCAGCAATACGTCACGCTGCTGACACAGCGCGTCCGCCGTTGTCCGCAATGCAACAGCGACACACTGAGAATCGTGGCCGATGACGGCTTACAGATTAGAAGAATAGAAATAGACCAGGAGTGAGCGATGTGTACAACATGCGGTTGCGCTGAAGGCAACCTTTATATCGAGGGCGATGAACATAACCCTCATTCGGCGTTTCGTAGTGCGCCATTTGCCCCGGCGGCTCGCCCGGCGCTCAATATTACCGGCGTGAAGACGTCCAGTTTTACCCCCAGCCAGACGGAAGAAGGCGACCTGCATTATGGGCACGGCGAAGCCGGAACCCATGCGCCAGGCATGAGCCAGCGCCGTATGCTGGAAGTTGAAATCGACGTGCTGGACAAAAACAACCGCCTGGCAGAACGTAACCGCGCTCGCTTCGCTGCCCGCCAGCATCTGGTGCTTAACCTTGTCTCAAGCCCTGGCTCCGGCAAAACCACGCTGCTCACCGAAACGCTGATGAAGCTGAAAGAGCGCGTGCCGTGTGCGGTGATTGAAGGCGACCAGCAGACCGTCAACGATGCAGCCCGTATTCGCGCCACCGGCACGCCGGCCATCCAGGTGAACACCGGTAAAGGCTGCCACCTTGACGCGCAGATGATTGCCGATGCCGCGCCGCGTCTGCCTTTAGAAGACAACGGCATTCTGTTTATTGAAAACGTCGGCAACCTGGTGTGCCCGGCCAGTTTTGATCTCGGCGAACGTCATAAAGTGGCGGTGCTTTCCGTCACCGAAGGTGAAGATAAGCCGCTGAAATACCCCCACATGTTTGCTGCCGCCTCGCTGATGCTGCTCAACAAAATCGACCTGCTGCCCTACCTCAACTTCGATGTTGAGAAGTGCATCGCCAGCGCACGTGAAGTGAACCCGGAGATTGAAATCATTCTGATTTCCGCCACCAGCGGTGAAGGGATGGATCAGTGGCTGAACTGGCTGGAGTCACAGCGATGTGCATAGGCGTTCCGGGTCAAATCCGTACCATTGACGGTAACCAGGCGAAAGTCGACGTTTGCGGCATTCAGCGCGACGTCGACCTGACGCTGGTCGGCAGCTGCGATGAACACGGTGAGCCGCGTTTAGGCCAGTGGGTGCTGGTCCACGTCGGTTTTGCCATGAGTGTCATTAATGAAGCCGAAGCGCGCGATACCCTCGATGCGCTACAAAACATGTTTGAAGTTGAGCCGGACGTCGGCGCTTTGCTGTTTGGTGAGGAAAAATAATGCGTTTTGTTGACGAATATCGCGCACCGGAACAGGTGATGCAGTTAATTGACCATCTGCGTGAGCGCGCGGTCCATCTCCCTTACACTGCCGAACGCCCGCTGCGTATCATGGAAATCTGCGGCGGCCATACCCACGCTATCTTCAAATTCGGCCTCGATCAGTTATTGCCCGAGAACGTGGAGTTTATTCACGGTCCTGGCTGCCCGGTCTGTGTACTGCCGATGGGCAGAATTGATAGCTGTGTCGAAATCGCCAGCCACCCGGAAGTGATTTTCTGCACTTTTGGCGATGCGATGCGCGTACCGGGCAAGCAGGGTTCTCTCCTGCAGGCCAAAGCGCGCGGCGCCGATGTCCGCATTGTTTACTCCCCGATGGATGCGCTCAAACTGGCGCAGGAAAACCCGACGCGTAAAGTCGTGTTCTTCGGGCTGGGTTTTGAAACCACCATGCCGACCACCGCCATTACGCTGCAGCAGGCAAAAGCGCGAGACGTGCAGAACTTTTACTTTTTCTGCCAGCACATCACGCTTATCCCCACGCTGCGCTGCCTGCTGGAACAGCCGGACAGCGGCATCGATGCCTTCCTCGCACCGGGTCACGTCAGCATGGTAATTGGCACCGATGCCTATAACTTTATTGCCAGCGAGTTCCACCGTCCGCTGGTAGTCGCAGGATTCGAACCGCTTGATCTGTTGCAGGGCGTCGCCATGCTGGTTGAGCAGAAAATCGCAGCCCATAGTCTGGTCGAAAACCAGTATCGCCGTGTGGTGCCGGATGCCGGTAATGCCCTGGCGCAACAGGCGATTGCCGAGGTGTTCTGCGTGACGGGTGACAGCGAATGGCGCGGTCTTGGCGTGATTGAATCATCTGGCGTTCATCTGATGCCAGACTACCAACGGTTTGATGCCGAGGCTCATTTCCAACCAGCGCCGCAGCAGGTATACGACGATCCGCGCGCACGTTGCGGAGAAGTGTTGACCGGCAAATGCAAGCCGAATCAATGCTCGTTGTTTGGTAACACCTGTAATCCACAAACCGCATTTGGCGCACTGATGGTCTCTTCCGAAGGCGCATGTGCCGCCTGGTATCAGTATCGTCAGCAGGAGTGTGAAGCATGAATAGCGTACAACTCGCCCACGGAAGTGGCGGACAGGCCATGCAGCAGCTGATCAACAGTCTGTTTATGGAAGCTTTTGCCAACCCGTGGCTGGCGGAACAAGAAGATCAGGCGCGTCTGGATCTGGCGCAGTTAATGGCAGAAGGCGATCGTCTGGCCTTCTCGACCGACAGCTATGTCATTGACCCGTTATTTTTCCCCGGCGGCAACATTGGCAAACTGGCCATTTGCGGCACCGCGAACGACGTTGCGGTCAGCGGCGCGATCCCGCGTTATCTGTCTTGCGGTTTTATCCTTGAAGAAGGGTTGCCGATGGAGACGCTGAAAACCGTGGTGAACAGTATGGCGGCAACGGCTCGCGAAGCGGGTATCGCCATTGTGACCGGCGACACTAAAGTCGTTCAGCGCGGCGCGGCAGACAAGCTGTTCATCAACACTGCGGGAATGGGGGCTATTCCGGCCGATATTCACTGGGGCGCGCAAACCCTGACCCCAGGCGACGTTCTGCTGGTAAGCGGTACGCTGGGCGATCATGGCGCGACCATTCTCAATCTACGCGAACAGCTGGGGCTGGATGGCGAACTGGTGAGCGACTGCGCCGTACTCACCCCGCTGATTCAGACGTTACGCAATATTTCCGGCGTGAAGGCGCTGCGCGATGCCACTCGTGGTGGCGTAAACGCGGTCACTCATGAATTCGCCGCTGCCAGCGGTTGCGGTATTGAGTTGTCTGAAACTGCCCTCCCGGTAAAACCGGCGGTGCGTGGCGTGTGCGAACTGCTGGGACTGGATGCCCTTAACTTTGCCAACGAAGGTAAGCTGGTGATTGCCGTTGAACGTCAGGCGGCTGAACAGGTACTGGAAGCGCTCCGTTCACATCCTCTGGGACGTGATGCCGCGTTGATTGGCGAAGTGGTCGAGCGTAAAGGCGTTCGTCTCGCAGGTTTATATGGCGTCAAACGTACCCTTGATTTGCCGCACTCCGAACCTCTGCCACGTATTTGTTAATTCTGTAATCATGCCGGATGGCGCTTACGCTTATCCGGCCTACAAAACCTATAATTTTGTTTTCTTGCCGCAGTGCGGTACTTTCCTGGAAAAGCAACATGTCGTATACACCGATGAGCGATCTCGGACAGCAAGGGTTGTTTGATATTACTCGTACATTATTGCAGCAGCCCGATCTGGCTTCGCTCAGTGAAGCGCTTTCCCAACTGGTCAGGCGTTCGGCATTAGCCGACAGCGCGGCTATTGTGTTATGGCAGGCACAAACACAGCGCGCACGCTATTACGCGACGCGCGAAGAAAACAGTAAGCCGATCGAATATGAGGACGAAACGGTGCTGGCGCACGGCCCCGTTCGCCGTATTCTGTCTCGTCCCGACGCATTGCACTGTAACTTCCATGAGTTTACGGAAACCTGGCCACAGTTAGCCTCCTCCGGGTTATACGGTGAATTTGGCCACTATTGCCTGCTACCGCTGGCGGCAGACGGACGTATCTTTGGCGGCTGTGAATTTATCCGCAATGAAGACCGCCCGTGGAGCGAAAAAGAGTACCAACGCCTGCAAACCATTACGCAGATTGTCTCGGTGGTTGCCGAGCAGATTCAGTGTCGGGTTTCGAACAACGTCGATTACGATTTGCTGTGCCGCGAACGCGATAACTTCCGTATTCTGGTGGCGATCACCAATGCGGTGCTCTCGCGTCTCGACATCGACGAGCTGGTCAGCGAAGTGGCTAAAGAGATCCACTACTACTTCAACATCGACGCAATCAGTATTGTTCTGCGCAGCCATCACAAAAATAAACTGAATATCTGGTCTACCCATTATCTGGATAAAACGCATCCCGCTCACCAGCAAAGTGAGGTGGATGAAGCAGGCACCCTCACTGAACGGGTGTTCAGAAGCAAAGAGATGCTGCTGATTAACCTGAATGAAAGGGATGCGCTTGCCCCTTACGAACGTATGCTGTTCGACACCTGGGGTAATCAACTGCAAACGCTGTGCCTGCTGCCGCTGATGTCCGGCAACACCATGCTCGGCGTACTGAAACTGGCACAATGCGAAGAAAAAATCTTCACCACCACCAACCTGAAATTGCTGCGTCAAATCGCCGAACGCGTGGCGATTGCCGTCGATAATGCCCTCGCCTATCAGGAAATCCACCGTCTCAAGGAACGCCTGGTGGACGAAAACCTGGCGCTGACCGAACAGTTGAATAATGTCGACAGTGATTTTGGCGAGATCATTGGACGCAGTGAGGCGATGTACAACGTCCTCAAGCAGGTCGAGATGGTGGCGCAAAGCGACAGTACGGTCCTGATTCTGGGAGAAACCGGAACCGGTAAGGAACTGATCGCCCGCGCGATTCACAACCTGAGCGGACGTAACACGCGTCGCATGGTGAAAATGAACTGTGCCGCGATGCCTGCCGGACTACTGGAAAGCGATCTGTTTGGTCATGAGCGTGGCGCGTTCACCGGGGCCAGCGCCCAGCGCATCGGGCGTTTTGAGCTGGCAGATAAAAGTTCGCTGTTTCTCGATGAAGTGGGCGACATGCCGCTGGAGCTGCAGCCCAAACTGCTGCGCGTTCTCCAGGAGCAGGAGTTCGAACGCCTGGGCAGCAATAAGCTGATCCAGACCGATGTGCGACTGATCGCCGCCACCAACCGCGATCTGAAAAAGATGGTGGCCGATCGCGAGTTCCGCAACGATCTCTATTACCGCCTGAATGTCTTCCCGATCCAGCTCCCACCGCTGCGCGAACGCCCGGAAGATATTCCACTGCTGGTAAAAGCCTTCACCTTTAAAATCGCCCGTCGGATGGGACGTAACATCGACAGCATCCCCGCAGAAACGCTACGTACCCTGAGCAATATGGAGTGGCCTGGTAACGTTCGCGAACTGGAAAACGTGGTGGAGCGCGCCGTGCTGCTGACCCGGGGCAATGTGTTACAACTCTCGCTTCCGGATGTCGGCATATTCACGCAGACCACGCCGCCGGTCGCCACCGAAGTTGCACAGGATGGCGAAGATGAATTTCAGTTGATTCTGCGTGTGCTGAAAGAGACGAATGGCGTCGTGGCAGGACCGAAAGGCGCAGCCCAACGTCTGGGGCTTAAGCGAACCACGCTGCTTTCACGGATGAAGCGGCTGGGTATTGATAAGGATGCGTTGGTGTAAACGAAGCGTTGCCGGATGGCGGTGCAAGCACCTTATCCGGCCTACAGGTGGGGTTTGTCCGTAGGCCTGATAAGCGCAGCGCCATCAGGCATTTCACACTCACTTTTTACGTTGATATTTTTCCGGTAATTCCGGGACAGGGCGTTTGTCGTCAATCAGATGACGCACGGTCAACATCGGGTGACGCCAGAGCATTCTCGGCCCCGCCCAGCGCATAATCTGTTTCATCTCTTCACGCTTTGCTGGCTGGTAACAGTGCACCGGACACTGTTTACAGGCCGGTTTATCCTCACCAAACACACACTTGTCCAGCCGTTTTTGTGCATAGGCGAACAGCGCGGCGTAATGCCCTGGTTCATCTAACGCCTGTGGACACTGGCGCTCGTATAGCGCGATCATTTTTTTGATCGTCAGTTTTTCACGCGCGATTCGCTTGCCGGACATAGTGCCTCCACCACATTAAAGTGCATTTATTTTACAACTTATTCCCCCTGCAGACTATCACCCGAAGGTGACACATGCTTAGCCAGCCACGCAAATAAGAATTATTTTCATTTAACTATGCTGTGTGCTATATAACATAGCAAAGGCTATATTTGAAGAATAATTAACCACTTTTCCATGAGGGATACTATGCCGAACCTGCCTCGTTTGACGTCCTTTTTCCTTACTGGTGTCCTGGCATCACTAACACTGACGCCCGCCTGGGCCACAGAGAAATTCAAGGTAATCACCACCTTTACGGTCATTGCTGATATGGCAAAAAATGTGGCGGGCGACGCGGCGGAAGTCAGTTCGATAACCAAACCGGGGGCCGAGATTCACGAATATCAGCCCACCCCCGGCGACATCAAACGGGCGCAAGGCGCGCAGCTTATTCTCTCCAATGGCATGAACCTGGAGCTGTGGTTCGCCCGATTTTATCAGCATCTTTCTGGCGTACCGGAAGTCACGGTCTCTGCGGGCGTGCAACCGATGGGCATTAGCGAAGGTCCGTACAATGGCAAACCCAACCCGCACGCCTGGATGTCGGCAGAAAACGCGCTCATTTATGTCGATAATATTCGCGATGCGCTGGCGAAGTACGATCCGCAAAACGCAGCGGTTTATCAAAAAAATGCCGAGAGCTATAAGGTGAAGATTCGCCAGACGCTTGATCCGCTGCGCGACGAACTGGCAACACTCCCCACCGATAAACGCTGGCTGGTCACCAGTGAAGGCGCATTCTCCTACCTGGCGCGGGATAACAATCTCAGGGAGCTGTATCTGTGGCCGATCAATGCCGATCAGCAGGGCACGCCGAAACAGGTACGCAAAGTGATCGACGCGATCAGACAGCATCAGATCCCCACCGTCTTCAGTGAAAGTACCGTCTCTGATAAACCCGCTCGTCAGGTCGCCCGTGAGTCTGGCGCGCACTACGGCGGCGTACTGTATGTCGATTCCCTGAGTACTGCCGATGGCCCGGTACCGACCTATCTGGATTTACTGCGCGTCACCACCGAAACCATCGTCAGCGGTATCAATGACGGTCTGAGGAGTCAGAAATGAGCCACGCTGCCATTACCGCCGACAGTGTCACGGTGACCTATCGCAACGGTCACACTGCGCTACGGAACACCACGTTTCAGATCCCCGGCGGCTCGATTGCCGCCCTGGTGGGCGTCAACGGCTCGGGTAAATCCACACTGTTTAAGGCGCTGATGGGATTTGTCCGTCTGGCGGCCGGAGAGATATCGATCTTGCAGCAGCCGGTGAACAAAGCGCTGAAGCAGAATCTGATCGCCTATGTCCCCCAGTCAGAAGAGGTGGACTGGTCATTTCCAGTGCTGGTGGAAGATGTCGTGATGATGGGGCGTTACGGTCACATGGGCTGGCTACGTCGTCCGAAGGCACACGACCACGCGAGCGTTGACGCCGCCCTGGCTCGCGTGGACATGCTGGAGTACCGCCATCGCCAGATAGGCGAACTCTCCGGCGGGCAAAAAAAGCGGGTTTTTCTTGCCCGAGCGATTGCCCAGGATGGTCAGGTGATTCTGCTGGACGAGCCTTTTACCGGCGTGGATGTGAAAACCGAAGCGCGAATCATCACCCTGTTACGTGAACTGCGCGATGAAGGCCGCACCATGCTGGTATCCACCCATAACCTGGGGTCGGTGACGGAGTTTTGTGATTACACGGTGATGATCAAAGGGACAGTGTTGGCGAGCGGCCCCACTGAAACCACCTTCACGGCAGAAAATCTCGAACTGGCGTTCAGCGGCGTATTGCGCCATGTGGCGCTGAGTGGCAGCGAAGAGCACATCATTACCGATGACGAGCGCCCGTTTATCTCGCACCGAACCGCCAACGAGGGAGATTAATCATGAACTGGCTTGTGGAACCCTTTGGTTACCAGTACATGCTCAATGCCATGTGGGTGTCAGCGATGGTCGGCGGGCTGTGCGCTTTTCTCTCCTGCTATTTAATGCTCAAAGGCTGGTCGCTGATTGGCGACGCGTTATCGCACTCTATCGTCCCCGGCGTGGCGGGGGCGTATATGCTGGGATTGCCCTTCTCGCTCGGCGCGTTTCTCTCCGGGGGACTCGCCGCAGGCTGCATGCTGTTTCTCAACCAGCGATCGCGTCTGAAAGAAGACGCCATTATTGGTCTGATCTTCTCGTCGTTCTTTGGCATTGGGCTGTTTATGGTTTCGCTCAATCCCATGTCGGTCAACATTCAGACCATTATTCTTGGCAACGTGTTAGCCATCGCGCCGGAAGATATTGTGCAACTGGCCATTATTGGCGCCGTTTCTCTGACGATCCTTCTATTGAAATGGAAAGATCTGATGGTGACCTTTTTCGATGAAAATCATGCCCGTTCCATTGGGCTCAATCCGGGTCGGTTAAAGTTATTGTTCTTCACGCTGCTCTCCGTCTCCACCGTCGCGGCGCTGCAAACGGTCGGCGCGTTTCTGGTTATCTGCCTGGTGGTGACCCCCGGCGCAACCGCCTGGCTGTTGACTGACCGCTTCCCTCGCCTGCTGGTCATCGCCGTGGCTATCGGCAGCCTGACCAGCTTTTTTGGCGCCTGGCTCAGCTATTGGTTGGATGGCGCGACGGGCGGGATTATCGTCGTCCTGCAAACCTTGCTGTTCCTGACCGCGTTTGTCTTCGCGCCGAAACATGGCCTGCTGGCAAACCGTCGCCGCGCGCGAATGAACAAGGAGTCCTCATGCTCTTAACCACACTGATGGAACCCTTCCAGTTCGACTTTATGCTCAATGCGCTGGCCGTCTCCGCCATTGTCGCGGTGCCCTGCGCACTGCTTTCGGTATTCCTGGTATTGAAAGGTTGGGCGCTGATGGGCGATGCGATGAGTCATGCGGTTTTTCCGGGGATTGTGCTGGCCTGGATAGCCGGTATTCCGCTGGCTATCGGCGCGTTCATCGCCGGATTGCTCTGCGCCGTTGCGACAGGTTATCTCGACGACAACAGCCGTATTAAGCGCGATACCATCATGGGGATTGTTTTTTCTGGTATGTTTGGCGCGGGGCTGGTGCTGTATGTCTCTATCCAGTCGGACGTTCATCTGGACCACATTCTGTTTGGCGACATGCTGGGCGTTTCGCTGACCGATATTTTGCAAACCGCACTAATTGCGCTGGGGATAGCGCTGGTTATCGGTCTGAAATGGAAGGATTTATTGCTGCACGCTTTTGACCCGAATCAGGCCAGAGCCAGCGGTCTGAACACCACGTTGCTGCATTACGGGCTGCTGTGCATGATAGCCTTAACCATTGTCGCCACGCTAAAATCCGTGGGCATCATTTTGTCGATATCTCTGCTGATTGCCCCTGGCGCGATAGCCATTTTACTCACCCGCCGTTTCGCCCAGGCGCTGATGCTGGCCACCGTGCTTTCAGTCATCACCTCATTTCTGGGCGTTTATCTGTCGTTTTTTATCGACAGTGCCCCCGCCCCCACCATCGTCGTATTGTTCACGGTGATATTTATCGTGGCCTTTGTCTATACAACAATGCGAGACCGGCGTTCTGAAACTTATGGCTGAAGCATGGCTTTATCCGGGGTAATATCAGGTTGTTTATACATAAGAGGTCAATATTACCCTGACTTAGCTTTTTTCAATATTCAGCGTCGCCAGGATAATTTCAAGGCTGAGTTTATTTGCCTCGAAGTGGTCATCATGATGATTGCGGTGTCTACCGACCCACTTTGGATAGCACCCGTTTTTTCCCACGCTGATAAGCTACGGGAAAAGCATAGTGACTCCTGGTGTTCATAAACCACTTCAACTCAGACCGTACTGCCAAACCAAATACCATAGAACATAAGGATACAGCCAAACGATGCCAGACATTTTGCCAGAACACGTAATTTTGGCCCATACTTGTTAAACAATGATGATAACTTTGAATAGTTCGCAGCAGTATTATAGCGTTCATGGAAACGTATAATAATATCAAAGATGGCACTAAGCATAACGACGGAAAACTTTGACACTAATATTGCCATGAATGAAACTGGTATAATTGCAGATAACGCACGCGCTGTTTCTTTAGTAATTATGGGGATAAACTTTTAAATGCCAACCAGAATAAACACCAAGGCAAATGCGCCAATCAGCACTGAGATAAATTTCATTCCAAAGCCACGCCACTCTTTTTTTGTAAACAGATCCTTTCCATCCCAGATATAAATCAGTGTGATTATTATAAATAGAGTAAAACCTATCCATTTCATTACGTAACTATCGCCTTCGCTGTGGTCAACGCTACCCGGTTACTCTTACTTGCTGGCATTAAACACAAAGAAACTGTCCACTTCATGCTGGAGATCGGCCTGATGGGCAGCCCCTGGGGGATCGATAGCATTGCTGCCACCATTCGGATTTAAATGCAGTTCGCCAGAAAGCGTATTAATTTGTGCCTGCTGTTTCGCGGTGAAATTGAAGTTATTACCGATAATATTAACGCTGCCATCTTTCGATAATTCAATCGCACTTTCACCACACTCCAGCCGTAACGTATTGCCCGCAGAAAGCGTATAGTTGTTCACGGCTTTATCGCTTCGACTTTTTCCTGCCAGACAAATGACGTCCCCTTTGATCCCCGCCTGCTGATCTTTGGCTACCCGCAGGGTTTCATTTTCCCCCACATATTGGGTACGGTTTTTTTCTGTCGAATGGGATTCATCATTTTTAACGTTAATATCCAGATTACGCTCGGCCTGGATCCACACCTGTTCCTCACCCGCCTTATCCTCAAAACGCAGGGCGTTGGCGTTGTCCGCCGCGCCGTCCTTGCTCCGGCTCATGAAACCCATCTGGGTGGCCGCTGCCGGTAGCGCCCACGGCGGCATACTCGCTTCGTTGTACACGCGACCGGTGATAATCGGGCGGTCCGGATCACCGTTGATGAAATCCACCACCACTTCATCACCCACACGCGGAATTTGCACCCCGCCGTACCCCTGACCCGCCCATGCGCTGGAGACTCGCACCCAGCACGAGCTGGTGTCATCGCCTTTCGCCAGACGGTCCCAGTGGAATTTCACCTTCACCCGGCCGTATTTGTCGGTCCAGATACTCTCCCCTTGCGGCCCCACCACTTTTGCCGTCTGCGGGCCGTAGGTGCGCGGCCACGCCGTGGTCTGCGCCGGACGATACGCCACCGATGATGGAATAACGGTGAAGTCGGTGCGGTGAATAGTTTCCCCCTCTCCGCTCGCGTAGCGGTTCTCTTCAAAGTGGTAACTCGCCGCCGTGGTCAGATACTCACCGTTATCACTGAAAAACGGCGCGTTGCTCAGGGTAAACGTGTGCCCAGGCGCGATGCCAGCGGCCGTCGCCGTGGCCTGTATCTGCTGGTGTTCCACCTGCCAGCGCTCCTGACGGATACGGGCGTAGAACTCGGCGTGACCGTGATCCACAAACCGCCCCGGCCAGTCGTACACGTCAATGCTGCCAGGCTGGGGCGAGGCCGGG
Source organism: Citrobacter sp. GW821-FHT02E08 (assembly GCF_059421685.1). NCBI lineage: Bacteria > Pseudomonadati > Pseudomonadota > Gammaproteobacteria > Enterobacterales > Enterobacteriaceae > Citrobacter > Citrobacter sp. GW821-FHT02E08. The sequence goes on from NZ_JBWKVL010000008.1 coordinate 85,522, forward strand.
TTCTGCTGCGCCTGGAACAGCCACGCGTTCGGTTTGCGGAAGTCGTAGTCGTCAAGACTGTAAATCCCCGGCGTCACGCTGTCCTCCAGCGCCCACTGGCTGATGCCTTCTTCATCCGTGCTGCCACCCGACGGCGTCTGATGGTAGGGAATGAACTCATAGCCACTGAACGGCAGATGTTGCGTCGCAGCGTCGGTGAGCACCAGGGTGTGTTTGTCTGCCTCGTGGCGGAAGTGGAAGGCGATCCCCTCCAGCTCCATCAGGCGGCTGATAAAGTCCAGACTCGACTCCTGATACTGCACGCAGTAGTCCCATACCCGATAGCTGCCGGTCAGTTTATCTTCTACATTGACCTGATGTTCCCCCAGCAGCGTCTTAACGATCTGCGGTGCCGTCTGCCCCTGGAAGATACGCAGGTTACGGTCACGCTTCATCGGCCACAGATCCGGCTCCACCGTCAGCTGGTAGACCGCGTAACGGGTTCCCGTCAGCTCCACGGCGCTGACCGCCACCCGCGTCACCTTGCCGTTGATGTAGCGCGGCGTGAGCAGGCTCTGCGTTGGGAGTGTCACCGTCACTGGTTGTCCAAGCAGTTTACTGCGGTCAATGCGCGCGTCCGTGCCAAGCAGCGTCAGCGTCAGAGCAAACGATTCAGACATCGCCTCACGGCCAGACAGTTTCCAGAACAGCAGCCCCTCAACCGGGAGCTGGACGGTAATTCGGTTAAGCATAATCGTTATTCCGTAATTGTTTTATGCGGCACAAAAAGGTGTGGCGGTAAAAAAGCAGAAAACTAAAGGAGAATCTGGTTGTGTATACCTGAATGAAAAGGGCTATCCATACAGGCGAATTGATATTCCATCAGAACGTTATTTAACAGGCGCAGGCGGCCACGTCCCTCCGTGCTGGATGAACGTCTCTTTGATTTTGGTCAGCGTTTGATATTGCTCGCTACCTTCTTTTGCGCCATCCAAAAGGCGTTGAAGCAGGCTTCCCATCGTCAAGCCACCGTGGCCTCGAATTTCAGCATCGGCTCCGCGTTCTAGCAATAACAACACATGATCGTATTTGCCAAAATTTAGCGCCTCAATGAGAAGCGTATTACCTAACGAGTCAGTGATATTGATATTGGCTCCCATATCGAGCATCGCCGCCAGAGTCTCGGTATTTTTGGCCTTGATCGTTTCAAAAATGATGGGCTCTTTATACGTTTTATCTTTCGCATCTGGCGATAAACCGCCGTCAAGCAACGCCTTAATCCAGTCACCGCTGTCAGCTTTTAAAACGTATTCCGCCGGACTGCTTTTTCCCGCTGGGCGCGGCTGGAGCGGATCGGCACCTGCCTTAACCAGTACGGTCATCATCTTTAATTGTGTGGGCGTTTTCTTATCGTAGATCGCATTCATGATGGCCCAGAACAGGAGCGTCATATCCTCTTTCCCGGGTTTGTTTAAATCAATTTCTGAAGCCAGTTTAACAACGTCATCGACGTCACCGTGTTCAATCGCATTGGCTAATGTGAGTTGCTGGCCGCTAAAGTAATCCTGCGGATTTAAATCCATATCTTGTTTACACCCCTGAATCATGAACGTAAAACACAGTGCGAAGCAGCCTACTAAAAACGTTTTCACAAGCGACTCCTGATGATTGAGATGTCCTCGTCCTTCTGCTGCTCGATACAGTTAATTGCCTGATCGATCCCATGGCGGTCCAGTGCGCTTCCGGTCCCGCCCGGAAGATCGTGTGCAATCCCGGCCGCGTTAGGGCTGAGGGCAGAGATCTCTTCTTTGAGAATTAATGCCGGTACATGTCCCTTCACCGTTTTTAAATCTTCCCAAAGATTCACTTCCTGAATTTTGGTCAGCAGTTCACCTTCAACACGGTAGGCCTGAATATTGTCCGTGCTTCCCAGCACACTCCCGCCATATTGTTCAACCGTGTCACTGTTAAGCCCCGCAGCGTTGAATGTCCAACCCGCTTTACCACTGGCCATTGACGTTGCAGATGCGAGCCCGCCGCCGAGCGAATGTCCGGCGATATCGATGTTTTGGCCCGAGCTCGCCAAAATATTCCCCATGCCTACTGCATTTCGATAATAGGCAGACTCCATCCCCATGCCCTGTGCGCCATTGTTTGCCCAGTCAGCGCCGTTTTTAACCGGAGCCAATTCCCCTTTGCTCAATAGCGAAGAGACGTTGTCTTTTAATGACGCAAGTCCGGGTTCTCGTGATCCCCTGAACACCAGCGTAGGATTCATATCATTGCCAAAGACGTCAGGATCAGGCTGATAGACACGCGCCAGAAAATCCGGTGACGTTTCATTGTCGTAAAGCATTTTGCTTTTAAGACCAAATTTATTCAGTAACGCACTGTCATTACTAATATCTTTCCACCCTTCCGGCACGTTCGGCGTCGCTTCTAACGGATTAACGGTCTTGTAAACATTCCCCGCGAGCTTCGCTTTTTCCACGGCGATATTATTGGCCGCCAGCCGTTTAGCCGCGATTTGCGCATCCGGGTACAGGCTATTACTGCCCTGACCAATCAGCTCTTTGCGCGCCTGCCAGCGTTCCGCCTTCGTCATCTCCTGCAACTGTGCGGCATAGGTTTTGCCCTCTTTGCCCGGCGTCGGCTGGTCCGGCACCTGCGCCGTTTTGGCTTTCACGACCTGCGTTGGCAGCACCGTAGGCTCGGGGCGGGAACCGTAGGTTCTCACCATGGTTTCGTATCGGTCGACGATAGTGCTCACCGGATACCAGCCCAGTCCGGTGGGCGAGGCAGGCTGGAGCCTGCCTTTTTCATTGATATAAAAAACTTCCGTCACCGACGACCAGTTACGATGACTTTCATCAATCGCAACGACCCTGCCCATGTCTAAATCCTGCACGATCAGCGTGCGGGTATTTCGCCCTGACTGATACGGATTCGCCCCGGTTATTGAGTGGAGGAGATCGTAGCGCGTGAACAGCGAGCGTAACGAATTATCCGGTACCGACATAATCCACTGTCCGGCAACGGACGGGCGGATGATTTTTGCAAATAACGCGGGCGATACATTCTCGTTAAAAAGGTAGATAAATTTGATGTTATACATGCGCTCCGTCCTGTAACCAGCTTCGTTTACGGGTTCACCAGCCAGGTGCCAGGTTTCGCGATATCGAGGATTTGGGCCCGCGTTTTACCGCTTCCCTGCAATTCAATCGTGAATTGTCCTGCCGGGAGTTTAAGAGAGGCATAGCCGTTCGTTGCCGGACGCAGCGCTTTACGCTCGCCGTTTACCCGCAGGTTTTCCCCCTCCAGCATACGGATATAGATCAACGCGACAGGGCTGGCTTCTACTACTGGCGACGGACTGGAGTCCGCAGCGGCAGGCGGCTGAACCTGCGCGGTGGTGGTTTGCTGAGCCGCGACCGGTTCGCTGACGGCGGTCGCTGTCGGCGTTTCAGCCGGACGAACTTCCGCAGTCTGATTTTCCGTCTCGTGACCGCCGCTGAACAGCATCGCCCCCGTCACAATTCCCACAAGTACGCCTGCGGCGCCAATCGCCGGGATCGTGTAACGTCGCCAGTCAAACACAGCGACCGACACGCTTTTCTCTTCGACCGGCACCAGCATGGTGCCCGGTTTTTTTGCGCTCATCACCTCATCGATACCCGCGACCGGCATCTCAATAAGCGCGGCAAATTCGTCGATCGACTGCGGTCTGTCTTCCATGCGCAGCGCCAGCGCGCGGTCAATAGCCTGCAACAGCGACAGCGAGTATCCCTGTGGCTGCAATTCCACCAGCGGCTTACAGGTATCCTGAATCGAACGCACCACGCTCACCGGCGGCGGTGAGCCAACGATCAGGGTGCGCAAGACGGCACCGAGAGCGTAAATATCGGTCCACGGCCCCTGCTCGCTTTCGTTATCGTCGGTGTACTGCTCGATCGGCGCAAAACCGGGGCGCAACATGGTTTCCGTCTCGTCGGAGAGATTGCCAATGGTGCGGCGCGCCGAGCCAAAATCGAGCAGCACCGGCAGACCGTTCTCCTGAATCTGAATGTTATCCAGCGAGATATCACGGTGAAGATAACCCTCGTCGTGGATAGTCTTAATCGCCCCAAACAGCATCGGCAGCATGCGACGGATCCAGGCTTCGTTAATCTGCTCCGGCTTCTCCTCGCGCAAGCGCGAGAGCGTGGTGCCGCTGTAGAACAGCGTGCCCATATACGCGGTGTCGTTCTGCACCCAGAATCGCAGCACGTGCAGCAAGTTGGGATGATTAAAACGCGCCAGCAAACGCGCTTCCTGAATAAAGCTGTTCAGGCCCGCAGAAAACGCTTTGCTGAATCGCTCGCTGCGCAGCACCAGCGTCATATCATCGCCGCGCAACGCCAGGGAGGCGGGCATAAACTCTTTGATCGCAATAGTGCGTTCGAGCTGATGATCCCAGGCGCGATAAACGATGCCGAATCCCCCACCGCCAATTACTTCTTTAATTTCAAACTCATTGAAACGGTACCCGACAGGGAGCGCATTGGGGACAGTCCGATTGTTATCATTATCCGTCATCTTTAACAGTTCTCTTGATGATTGCGTTACGCGGCAAACTGACAGTGAAACTCGCCGTGCTCACAGGTGACATGCAGACGTCGGTACTGCGCGTCGCTGCGGCTGGCGGTAAGTAAAATCTGGCTCATCTGGGGCAGTAAGGTGTTGGTCAGAATAGCGTCCACCATACGTCCACCGGACTCCACCTCGGTACAGCGCTGAACAATCTGTTCCACGACGCTGTCGTCAAACGTCGAGAGGATAGTGTGATTCTCTTCGAGACGACGCTGGATGCGTCGAAGTTGCAGGCGAACAATCTGCCCGAGCATCTCGTCGCTGAGCGGGTAATACGGCACCACCAGCAGACGTCCCAGCAGCGCAGGCGGAAACACCTGCAGCAACGGCTGGCGCAGCGCAGCGCCGAGCGCGTCCGGCTCCGGCATCAGTTCGGGATCGGCACACATGGCGCCTATCAGATCGGTGCCGACGTTGGAGGTGAGAATAATAATGGTATTGCGAAAATCGATGTGTCGCCCTTCGCCGTCTTCCATCCAGCCCTTGTCGAAGACCTGGAAGAAAATCTCATGCACGTCCGGATGCGCTTTTTCAATTTCATCCAGCAGCACGACGCTATAGGGACGACGGCGTACGGCTTCGGTTAACACGCCACCTTCGCCATAACCCACATAACCCGGAGGCGCACCTTTTAAGGTAGAGACGGTGTGCGCCTCCTGGAATTCGCTCATGTTGATGGTGATGACATTCTGTTCACCGCCATACAGCGACTCCGCCAGTGCCAGCGCGGTTTCCGTTTTCCCCACGCCGGACGGGCCGCAGAGCATAAATACGCCGACCGGTTTGTTCGGATCGTCAAGCTTCGCCCGCGAGGTTTTGACGCGACGGGCAATCAGGTCAAGACCGTGGCGCTGTCCAATCACCCGCTGATTCAGCGTGTCGGCCAGGTTCAGCACCGCGTCGATTTCATTTTTCACCATCCGGCCAAGCGGGATGCCGGTCCAGTCAGAAACCACTGCCGCCACCACGTTTTCATCCACCGCCGCGAACAGCAGTGGCGCATCGCCCTGCAACGATTTCAGCGCCTGCTGCTGCTGGGCAAGCTGGCTGCGCAGTTCAGTCGTCTCGTCATCCCCGGCGGCAAATAACGCGGCGCGCAGGCCCACGATCTCGCTGACCAGACTGCGTTCTTCATGCCAGCGACGGGTCAGGACGTCGCGCTGCGCTTCGTAGTCATCGCGCGCCGCTTTTAACGCTGTGACGCGTTCAGGCTCGCCCGCGCCGACGCGCGCTTCACGCTCTGCAATCTCCATTTCCACCTCCAGTGCGGCAAGGTGTCGCAGACAGTCTTCAAGCTGAGGCGGCGGTGCGCTCTGACTGACCGCCACGCGGGCGCAGGCGGTATCGAGCAGGGCGACCGCTTTATCCGGCAACTGACGCGCCGGAATGTAGCGGTGCGAAAGCTTCACCGCCGCGCTGACCGCTTCATCAAGAAGTAATACCTGATGATGGGTCTCCAGCGGCGACACGGTACTGCGCAGCATCAGGACGGCTTTCGCCTCGTCCGGCTCGTGCACCTGCACCGTCTGGAAGCGGCGGGTCAGCGCCGGATCTTTCTCAATATACTTTTTGTATTCCGCCCAGGTGGTGGCGCCAATGGTGCGCAGCTGCCCACGCGCCAGCGCAGGTTTCAGTAGGTTAGCGGCGTCGCCGGTTCCCTGCTGGCCACCGGCGCCAATCAGGGTGTGGATCTCATCGATAAACAGGATGATCGGCGTCGCGCTGGACTGTACCTCATTGATCAGCGCCTGGAGTCGGGCCTCGAATTCGCCTTTCATCCCTGCGCCCGCCTGCAGCATGCCGATGTCCAGCAGCCACAGCTGAATGTTTTGCAACGGTTCCGGTACGTCGCCTTCGGCGATACGCAGGGCCAGGCCTTCCACCACCGCCGTTTTACCGACCCCGGCTTCCCCGGTCAGTAGCGGATTGTTCTGCCGGCGGCGCATTAAAATATCGACCATCTGGCGGATCTCTTCATCGCGCCCGACCACCGGGTCGATTTTGCCTTCCCGGGCTCGCGCCGTCAGATCCTGCCCATACTGGGCCAGGGTCCCCTGGGCGGCAGGCACCGTACCGGCTGGCGCATCCACCGCAGCAGCGGCCTGTTGCGCCTCTTTACTCTGTGCACAAATAGTGTCGAACTGCGCGATCAACACCTCAACATTGAGACGGCCAAACTGGGCAGAGATGCTCTTCAGCACGTTCGCCAGATTCCAGGTTTTCAGTAGGCCGATCAGCAGATGCCCGCCACGAATACGGCTGACGCCGAATTTCAACGAGCCATACACCCAGGCACGCTCAACGGCGCTATCGATATGCTCGGAGAGATCGGAGACCGAGCTTGCCCCGCGCGGCAGCGCATCCAGCGCGGCGACAATATCCCGCGTCAGCTGTTGTTCATCGAGTGAAAAGTGACGGATCACCTGCTGCAAATCGCCATCCTGCTGTTGCATCAGTTGATGCAGCCAGTGCACCAGCTCAACATAAGGGTTGCCGCGCAGCTTGCAGAACGCGGTAGCGCTTTCCAGAGAGGTAAATAACAGCGTGTCCAGTTTGCCGAAAAGAACGGCACGGCTGATTTCTGACATGTTCGGTTCCGTTGATAACAATGTTGTAGAAGAAACTACCGCTCTGCGGGATAGAGCAGATCGCCACGCGGTATGGGCTCAGGCTGAATACCCAGCCAGGTGTTGTAGCCTAACCGCCCGTCGCGACCGAGGGTGGCACCCTGCACCGCCTCAGCACGCAGTATCACGCGCGTTTCCCATTCATATTCCAGGCCGGCGTACTGGCGAACCCAGTCGCGCAGCGCCGTCACCTGGGCCGTACCGGGCAGGAAGTGGTTGTACTCTTGTGCGCTCAGCGGGCCTATCTCGAGACGAAACTTGTGCTGCACGTCGCGTACCGCAATCCCGAGAAATGCGGACTCGCCCATGCGCGGCAGGCGACGCCCTTCACCCAGTTGCGCCTGTTCACGCCGGGTAAGCGGCATCCACTGCGGCACATTGCTAACCAGCTTCACCGGAACCTTGAAATAGTCGCGCAGGATTTTCTCCAGCCCTTCCGGATCGCGTCCGTGGCGGGTCAGGTGCCCGGCGTGGGTAAAGCGGGCGTGCGGACTGAGGCTGCCTTTCTCCATTTGACCGGGCTGCCCCATACCGATCAGCGACGCCAGATAGCCCTCAAAGCGTCTGTTGTCGGCGCGGTCGAGCGAGACGGCAGGCTGCGCATCCGCCCAGGCGCGATAAAACAGCAGCGTCAGGCGATGGTGAAACAGGTCGGCAAATGCGCTGAGGCTATCGTCCTGGTGATGATGAATACGCTCACGGGCATATTCCGTCATATGAACCGGCAGCGGGCCGTTGGGGCCAAACAGGCCGAAGCTCAGGATCGAGACCTCATGCAGGCCTTGATCTTCGCGCTGGCGCACGTGCGCGACCGTCGAGGGCGCAAACCCCATTGACGGCTGCTGACCAATACGTAACGGCTCAAATTTGGGCAGCGGCGCACGTCCCAGCGGGTAACGTTCGCCACCCTGCGCATCAATACGCCGTAACAGTTGAAACAGATCGTAGCGCCACGGTGTCTCTCTGACGTCACGCCAGAACGGCTCCGGCAGTGGCGTCAGACGATGCACGCGCAGCGGTGCGGGGGTCACGTCGCTCATATCAGCGCCCTTTTCCCCATTCGCGGCGCCCAGTAGCCAATCTCACCGCGCTGCTGACTTTTCAGAGTGAACTCCGTGAAGCTGTTGATGGAGACCAGGCGGGCAAACAGGCGCTCCAGCACGCTGCCGAAAAGCCACGGGCTGGCCCCGGAAAACGCGCGCTCGTCCACCGTCAGCGTAATGCCGATCCCGCGGGCGAACACCACCGGGCCGGGTTCCGGTACGCGACGGTGTACCGGCTCCAGCACGCAGTGGCGAACACCGTCCACCTGGCGTGCAACCGGCGTCTCCGCCAGGTTTGCATAGAGGCCTAACAACTGACGCAGCGCCGCCGCGCCCTCTTCGTTTTCGCTGTCCATCAGGCTGAGGTAGTTCATCTGTAGCTGGCTGATGAGTCGCCAGGTGCTAAACCCTTCCGCCAGCGCCGGGCGCGGCGGCGTTGGACCGTTTCGCAGGTTCAGGGATTTGACCGGCATGGAGTCCGCCATGATGAATTGCCCCAGCTCCTGCTGTAGCATCAGGGGTAAATCGCGGCTGGTGCACAGGACGTCAGCGGAGATATAGCGCAGGGCGTCCTGCCACGGCGCGTGCCGCTCGTCCACCAGCGAAACAAACACTTCCGAGCCGACATAGCCGGTTCGCGTGCCGTAGCGCAGGGCATGTTCAGAGAGTACGCGCTGTTCGCGGCGCAGAGAAAAATAGGCGCCGTAGTTGCCCGCGTCCTGGCTCCAGGTGCTCCAGAACGGACGAAACGTCTGGTCGTCACGCTGACCGTCGGCGCTGCCGTAAATCGCCTTTACCGCGTAGATTTCATAATCCAGCGGGCGGATGTTATCCACCACCAGATGGTATTCGTGCTGGCCTTCGCTGAGCTTCTGGCGCGCTGCCACTTTGGGGAACAGGTTGATGACCGGGGTGCAGTGCATAGCCAGATGGCTGGCATCAACCACCCGCTCCAGTTGCTCATCGGTTTTACCCAGCAGAATGAAAATATCGAAGGCTTTTTCGCTTTCGCAGCGTTGAATCAGCTTGCCTGTCCCGCTCAGGCTAATGAACCGGAAACGCGCCGGAAACGCGAAGTACTCCTGCAATAGGCGATACCCGTCAAAGTTGCGCAGATCGTCCGGGAGCAGCGCCTGTTCCGGCTCAAAACCTTCCTGGCGCAGGCCGTCTGGCGGGAGCACCTCGCGCAATGGCTGCTCGCTCAGGGTCTGACAGACGATGCCGACGTGATGCTCCATCACCAGCTCCAGCAGCTTCAGCGCTTCAATGTCCGGGCCACTGAGGAAAAACGCCAGTCGGTCAAAATCGAGGTGTCCTAGGTTTTGCGGGCCATCGCAGGCGATGCGAATACGCAATGCGCTACAGGCACCGCGCTGGCTCAGGCCAAGTTGCGCCAGCGGCAGATCGGCGGGAATACCGCCCAGCGCCACTTTCTCTATTTTCAGCGGCAGCAGATTGACCTCATGCGCGGTGGTATAACTGCACGTGACGCCGTTTTTTTTCAGCGCCAGGCTATCCATCATAGTGCCGCGTGGAACCAGGAAACCGTTGCTCAGATCGCCACGACTGCTGTCGGGCTGTAGCTCTGCAATCGCCATTGACGGCGTGGGGGCCAGGTAATTCGGCGCGATCATCTCCAGCATACGCTGGGAAAATCGCGGAAATTCCGCGTCCATTTTCAGCTGCACGCGCGAGGTCAGAAATGCGAAGCCTTCCATCAGCCGCTCGATGTAAGGGTCCGCCACGTCAATGCCGCGCATGCCCAACCGCCCTGCGACCTTCGGGTAACGTTCGGCAAACTCCGCCCCCATCTCGCGCAGGTAGGCCAGTTCGCGGTTGTAATACTCGAGCAGTTTACTTTCCATGATTACCCCGCGTCTTTGAGTTCAAAATGGCCGTTTTCCAGATCGACGTCCGTACGAAACAGAAACTCCAGCGGATACGGCACACACCACAGTCGCCCTTTTATCTCGATCGATAAAACGTTATGCAGATCCAGCGAGGAGGTGTCAGAGACACAGCGCACCTGTAGCCCCTGAGGCAAAATACGCGGCTCGAAATGAATGATGGCTTCGGTCAGCTTGCGCTGGATATCGTGCCATTCAATATCCGACATCCGCTTGCCCGCCAGCGGGGCGACGCCAAAGTTCACGACGGAACGACTCACCTGCGGCAACGCGCTCAGGTTGTATGACGAGTCGTGATTGATGGTGTTAAACAGCCACTGCAAATCCCGCAGCACATGGCGACGCAGCGCGGCATGGGTAATCAGATTGCTGTTGGCCGACTCGCGTTTTTGTTCCGGCGCGTTATCCGTCAGGCGATCCAACAGCGAGGGCTGCATTTTGTCGCGTGCGCCGACGTTTTCCTGCCCGCTACGGGCACGCCAGCCGCTGCGCTGCAGATCGCCTTCACCTGCGGGATTACTCATTTGCCGCGTCCGGGGCAAACGTCACGAGACTCAGTGAAAGCAGCGGATTTTCGCTTTGCTCGCTCAGCCAGGCTTTCTGCCCCTGCCCCAGATAAAGCAGGCCGTCGTTATCCAGCGGTCGCCATTCGGTGGTGCGTGCCAGCTTGACGGCATCTGCCGCCTCATTGGCAAAGGGATAACGCGCAGGGATCTGGCAGACCTGTTCGCTGCCGTCGGTCAGGCATACCAGCGCGTGGCGCCAGACCAGATCCGTGACGCTGGCGGGCGCCTGAAATTGGATCTTCGCAATGGCGCTAAACGGTAGCCAGAAATAGCGGCCGTTGACGATCGTTTCGCACACGGGACCCAACCGGGCATCGCCGTCCATCAGCCATTCGAAGTCCTGCGTCTCTTCATTGTCGAATGCGAGTTGACCTGCGCTCGCCTGCGCCTGTTCCAGCGCCGTCAGACGTAGCGCGTGGGCGTGTTCGCCGCTTTCCGTGAGCGCGGCGGCGAGCGTGGTCAGCCACGGCCACTGCGCGTGTGGCATTGCGGGAGCGGCCATACCTGCCAGTACCTGCGCACGCTGCTGTTCGCCCTGAATGGACTGTTCAAGCAGCGTCACGGTGGGCTTCGCCTGAGGCTTCAGCGCCAGCCAGCTCTTAAGCTGGGTCAATGCGCGCGCCCAGTTTCCGCTTAGCGTTAAAAACTGCACGAAGGCGGCTCGCAGGTCGGCGTCTGCGGGTCGGGCTTTGATCTGTGATTCAAGGCGTAGCAGTGCGTCGTTAAGGAACTCGCCCGCCAGATGTCGATAAAGCGTATTCATAGCCGCTCCTTAATTCACCGCGCGCCAGGCGCCAATAGCGGGATCGCGCAGTTGAGGGCGCAGCGTGTCGATCAGGACAATATTGAGAGAAGTCCCTGGGGCAAGCCACGGACTCCAGGTCTGCTTGACCGCTTTAATACGCGCCTGCAGCTTCGCATCGTCGCTGGCCATCTCGCGGGAAATTTCTACCGCGACCGTGCCGTCTATCTTCCAGCCGCCCAGCGCCGGGTCGTAAGGCAGAAGCATCCAGCTCTGGTGGCTGTTTTGGGTGCTGAACACCATGCGTTCTTTATTAACGGAGGTGATCAGCGCCTTTTCCGGATCGACCTTCTCACTCAATCCCATCACCGGGAAACCGTGGATCCAGGTAACGGGCATCTCTTTTTTAGCCCCATTACGGGTCTGAGAGATGACCGTATGACCGCTCAGCCAGCTGCCGTTTTCACAACGGGTTTTGTCGGAGTCCGGAATAAACAACGCTGGCGCAGAGGTACCGCCCTGCCAGAAAGTACGCAGATGACAGCCATCCTGCAGCGTAAATTCCTGCCACGGCGTACGGTCTGCGGCAACCGAGTTCGACTCCGGGTTTAGCTCAGGCGGCACGAGTTCGACGCGGGCGGTGGCCGTCTTCTCTTGTTTGACCACCAATGCCCAGTCCTGCGCCTTGTTTGCCGTGCCCCGCGCCAGCGTGACGCCCGCGGGATCGTTCAGTTTCCACGTCAGCTTATCCAGCTTGCCGCACTGGTTTTTCAGCAACGCGCCAAGACGAGGGACAAAGTTTTCGAGGATAGCGACCTCTTTAGTGCCGTTCGCCACAATACGCAACGCCACCTCTGACTTACACCAGCTCTGCGGCGTTTTGTCTTTAATGTCGTCGATCCAGATATCCAGCTTTTGCGCAGGCGACTGTACGATGCGGTAGTTTTCAGCCTGCGCGGTGGTAGCCACCACCAGAAGCGCCAAACCCGATAGCCAAATTTTCATATCAATCCTTGTATGTCTAATCAGTTCCGCAGGGAAGAAATTGAGTTGCGTCAGAGAGCGTATGCAGCAAGGTGGTGTCCTGAGGACTTCCCATCCACACCGCAATCGCGGTGTAGTTATCCTGTGCATTGCCCTCCTGTTCGCCGTTTTTTTGAATAATTTGCTGCATTAATGTCAGCCACTCCTGCGGCGTATTAACCATATGCAGCGACTGCTGCATTTGTTCTTCGCTGACGCCATGCCAGAAGCCATCGGTGCAAAGCAAAAAGGCATCGCCGTCTTCAACCGGCACCACGTCGCTGTAGCTGGCTTCCGGACCGCCGTTCTCAATACCCAGCGCCAGATAAAGCAGATTACTGTTCAGGTTTTCCGTCTGATGACCGGCGTCTTTCATCTGCTGAATCAGGCTGTGATCGGTCGTCACCTGCCACAGCCAGCCACGGCGAAACAGGTACAGGCGGCTGTCCCCGGCGTGCGCCCAGTAAGCCAGACGATAATCTCTGTCGATAAACAGGCTGACCAGCGTCGTGCCCATCCGGTGATAATCCTGCACGGCCTGCTGTTCACTGAGAATGGTGCGGTTCGCCGTCTGTACGTAGTCACGGATATGCTGGGCGTTAAGATGTTTGTCGCCATCAAAGCGGGAGATAATGCTGTTACGGGCAAGCTCAGCGGCCATCTCGCCGCCGGGCAGCCCGGCGATGCCGTCACAGACGACAAAGCAGGCTGAACGTTCCCCAATGGTTTCTCCCGTCTGATCCTGGTTGCTGGCGCGCGTTCCCTGGCGGGAGAGAGAAGCCGTTGCGATCTTCATTTTTCTTCCGATCCACTCTGTGAGTCTTTGTATTGATTCACCTCCATGTCATAAGCATGAAGGAAGGCTTCGCCAAACAGGGTGTGGAAGTCATCTTCAATTTCACCGGCCGTCTCGCCATAACTGCGAACAAAATAGTCCCACAGCGCGGCTTTGCGACTGCCCGGCAGCGCCAGGCGGGAGCTCACGCCATTCTGTTTTGCCTGCTCTTCAAGCTGCTCCGGGTTAAAGGATTGCAACATGGCAGCGATGATGGCGCGAATACCGGAGATCATCCCCAATTGATGCGCCTGCAAATCGATGAGCGCGTCACGCACCGATTTTGTCGGCGGCATAAAGCCCGGCATCGGGGTACCGAACATCTGGATCAGTACCGTTTTACCGGAAGGCAGCAGCTTGAAAGGGTTGTTCGCATCGTCGAGCACCATCGTCATATCCGCTTTCACGCCGCGCTTAAGAATGGAACGCGATGAGAGCAGCGCCACCGTCCCCTGCGAGAACATGCCCAGGATTTGGCCAAGCTGGCGCATATTTTCACGGTCGAACTGCGGCACCGGCTGCATTTCGCTCAGCCCCATGCCTTCAAGCAACGCGTCCAGTAATTCGCCCTGCAGGACGTCGCCCTTCCCGGTGTTATGGGCGATGGCCGACGGTGACGCGGCGTTTTTTACCGGGTCGATACGCAACCGTCCTTTTGGCGGCTGGGCGTTGCTGCGTGCGACGGCCTGCGGCGTCGGCATTGTGAACCCGGCGTAATCCTGACGCCCTAACGCCTCCTCTTCAGCGCGCGGTTCCTCCTGCACGTCTGGCGCAAACAGCGGTGAATCCGCAAGCGCGTTATCTTCCTGCTCCATGACGGGCTGCTCAGTAATAATTTCGTCTGGGTGCGTTAACGGCGCGCCGCCCATTAGCCCGAGCGGATCGTCATTGCGCGCGGCGGGTGCGCTGGCTGAGCCGCCAAAAAGCGCCAGCGGATCGAGTTCATCCAACGCCTCTTCTTTTGGCAATGTCGGCTTGTTGTCTTCTGGCGCCACCAGCGTGGTTGGCGTGACGTCGTTAAAGATGCTCTCAGTTTTAAACAGCGCTTCATCGCTAAACAGCGCATCGGTATTGACGTTTTTGCGCTCAAGCTGTGGATTGCTGTCACTGAACAGCGCCAGCGGATCGTCGGCATTGCGCCCCGGCTCGCTGGGCTGTGAGAACGGATCGTGAGATGCGGCAGGTTGCGGTTTCGCGCGGCCGCTGGAGATGCTGTCGGAGATGGAAAACTCCTGCATCAGGCTATCCCAGATTTCCGTCGGTACGGCGGTTGGCGCCGCGTCAACACGTTGCGACGCACTGACCGGCTTCGGTTCTGCCGCTGAAACAGGCGTCACCGTTGGACGGGAAGCGATACTCGCGGCCATCCGACTAATCGGCTGGGTATCCTGAATAAGATCGGCCACTTCGATACGATAATCATCAATACCGAGAATATCGCCATCCTGAAGCTCAACCTGACGGCCCCGCTCCAGCGGAATATCGTTCAGCACCACGCGGGTGACGCTGCCGCGATTGGTCATGCGGCATTCGCCCTGCGCATCCACATGGACGATGGCCTGCAGACGCGAGATGGTGCGATCATTGTCCGGCAGCACCAGATTGTTATCCGTACCGCGACCAATGGTGCCCCCCGGGGCGTAAAAATCACAGCGGCTCTGCGGCGGCTGATGACCGGGTTTTGTCGAAATAATCGTGAATCGCATGGCGTATTCCTGCTGGTATGATTAGCGCTCAAACGCTGCCGCTCTCAGGGTGAGAACGGCGGCGTTTGGGGGTTAATAGCTGATTTAAGCTATTTGACTATATTTAGAAAAATAATGCCGGTAAGGAGCCATAATGTAAAAAGTAAGGCCTGAGCTTTATAGCGTCGATGCAGTTTCAATATCCAGCTGATTCTCTCTTCCGGTAAAGACTGAACGAATTGATAGGCTTCAACCTGTACATTTCTGTCTTTGGAAAACTTCATCTTCACGCCTTTGCGAAGACGAACAAACCAGATTATTTTTTGATAATTCGCCAGCGAACCAAAAAATGATGCATAATTTGTCATCAGATCGAGATCGTAGCCTCTTTGCCGATATTCTGAAAGAAGTAATTTATAATCATTTTCGTGCTTTCTAAAATAACAAGAACTGTAGAAGTCCATGATAACAAGAGCGGCAAACAAAATCACAAGAGCCAATAACGTTACATTTGTTAAGCTTAAGCATGGCATGCCTTTATTTTCCTGTGGCAACCATTAAAAGCAATAGCAGCATTAAAAATGCTACAAAAATTGTCATTTTGTAAAACGTTTTTATCCATGAAAAATTGTAAGTCGATGCTATTAACTGACTTACCTCCGGAGAAAGAATTATTTTACCTTTTGTTGTGGTGGCTTTGCCGGACAGAATCTTTTTCATTAATAACACTCGATGCGCAAAGCCGGGCAGGCCAAGTTGCTCATAAAATAGATAATCATTTACATCTAAGCATTGCCTATCACTCAAAAAATGAAATGATTTTGATAGCTCTGCAGAATATTTACGATAAAAATAAAAGTAAAAAAACAAAGAAATAAGCAATCCCAAAAAAACAAAAGAAAGCAAGATTAAACGTAAATATTCAAACATTCACTCATCCCCTGAAAATATCAAGTTGCTGATCTCTTCACCTAATTGAGCCCCTCCTTCTGTACCTATCCATGCCCCCGCAGAAGTAGCGCCAAGCCCTACAACAATTCCACATACGAGAGCACCAGTACCTAAGGTAGGTATTCCCATTGCACCACAAAGCGCTCCTGTACCCAACGACGCGGCCCATGCACCTCCGGCTGCACCGAGTGTACCACCACCAAACTTGCTGTATTCAGTCACAGCAACCTTGCCACATTCATTTTCACGACCTGTTGTACACGCATTATAGACTTCATTAGAAGTATTTAAAAAGGCGAAACCTAAAGAGATCCAGCCTCCTGCCTTCATAATGCTTGCGGCACGTGCTGACCGCATTATGTAATCCGAATACCCTGGTATTCCACCAACACCAACCGTACTCCACTCATGAACAATGGAGCGACTAGAAAGCCCTAATGCTTTTTTTATACTTTCATAAGCCTGAATATTAAGAGTTAACTTACTTATCTTATTGAGTAAGGGCTTTAGCTGCGAAAATAAAGCATTTCTTTCCGCGTAAAACTGCTGGCCGATGAGGGAACCTTGCGTAATAAACTGATTTTGGTAAGTCTTTTCAATCTTAATCAGAATGCTTTCTATTTGTTTGAAATATTTTTCACCAAAATCACCTACATTACCAGCTAATTTATCCCCTAATGAAGTTAACGCAGCAATGTTTTCGTAATTCGCGCTAAGATAGTCGGCAACAGTTGGACTAGCAGAAGCTAATGATGTATTAACTTTTTGCTTAGCTACAGCGAGGTGATTCAGTTGCAGGGACTGATTTTGGTTGTCGGGATCAGCAACGATGAGTAACTGGCCTGGTTTTAACCAAGGTGTATCCTTGTTAATCTGCATGAAATATCGTGCAGCGTCACTATTGCTATTATTGAACAATAAACGAGCCTGAAAATCTAAGGTACCAGGCTGTTGAACCACACAGTAACCCGGTGCAACTCTTGACTGCCCAGTCATCAGACCTCCTATAATTTGAATAATTTAATTTCTGGTAACGATTTAAATGACCGGGGATTACTCCCCGGCCACATGCGAAATTATGCTTCTTTGTTCTCTTTGATATTCCAGCCAGCGCTGCTTTCAGCACCTTTACCACCCGCAGTGGTCTGCTCCCAGTACTGCTGTTTCACTTTCGCAGCCTGGAATGCATAGGTCACGCCAACGGTATCGCCGTTGTCTGCGCCGGTGTACTGAACCGCAGTCACCAGCACATCTTCCAGCGTGATACGGGTGTATTCAACCTGCTGGCCGCCCGCTTTACAGACAGACAGTTCAACTTTGCTCAGGTGCTTACCGCTCGCGCAGTGTTTCAAAACGGCGGTGGTAGATTTGTCGATAAGTGCATTGACGTGCAGATCGTTAAAATTAACTTTACCTGCACCACCACCGCCGCCGACACTCATATTTCCCGGCTGGGACGCGCCCCAGGAGAAGGAGGTAATATCAGTCCAGCCAGTGTGGTTAGAATCTTTAGATTCGCCCGTAACACCCTCGACCTTCAGAAACATATCAATAGCCATAATATCTACTCTTCGTGGATTAACATTATTGCTTTCGAAAAAGCACTTATATGGCAAACAGGAAAGCATGGGGCTGAATAAAACCGTCCATATTTTACCTCTGCCTCTAATCTGACGAAATCATATTCGATCAGAATATCCAGAGTGGCAGCGATTGCAACCACCCTAAATGATACCCAGCCATTCATGACGGTGACTAAGTGCTAGACAACCAACCTTTGCATCATCTAGAATAATTTCAATTACGTTTTAACAAGAAAGAATTAGTGAATGAAAAAGATTGCCTCATTAATATTAACAGTCGTGTTTTTCATTATTGGGATTTTCACTGTTATCGATATTTTTCAGTCAGCATGGTATGTCATTACACTTGAGACATTTACTGCAATGTCTGCTGGTCTTCTTTTTGGGAAAATCGCTTTTCTAATTCTAATTATTTTTGGTCTTCGTTTCTCACTGAAATGCTGGTGCACGTCAAAGTCTTGACTTCATTTTTTCAGCAAGATAATAGATTGTTATTGCCGCCATTAGCCACAAAACTTATAAAAACCAGAAACAGACAACTCCATTTAAAAATAACATCGGGAATCATGCCAATTCCCAGAACCATATTTCCTTACAATAAGGAAAGCAATCGGAGTTACAAATAAACGAATTACTACTTAGAGGCTCTATAAGATCGATATGTCCACCACCGTAACCGTCAATCTTATTGAAGAAAACGACGCCCTTTCTTCCAAGCATAGATCGCGCGCCCGCCTGACGGTCAGTATAAATTTCAGCTTTTCCAAACACATGTGACTTATACAACTGATCAGCCAGCAATTTTGCACCAGCCTCAATTGCCTTGCCTTTATACGGACCTGACTTTACAGGTAAGCGCCCCGTAAAATCGATATTGCATTTCAATAATGCCAGACTCATCCGGACTGCACATGTATTTTCGTAAGCGGGTTGCTGTTTAATTATCGTTGAGTAATCGTAGCCAATTTCTGAAAAAAGTTGTTCTGCGGATGTAAATCCAGCACGGGTCTGGTTTGCAGAGTAATGCTGGCGTTTCAACTGCTCATATAATGGTCTCATTTATTATTCTCCCGTTTGCAGGGCCGCAACTCTTTCATACCGTCAGTGATAACTTTAGAAGCACGTTGTTCTCCCTCCTGCTTCGACAGGCTGGCAAAACGAGCATAAAGATATTCATGGAGAGTATTGGGAAGAAATGGCTTACCCTTGCACCACGCAATGCCCTCTGATGCATCAACCACACCCAGAAGATACATGTCAGCCTTAATACGTTCACGCTCGTTAGTTTTTGAAAGCCATGCTTTCGCAAAACGTTCAGCACTCAGGTTCAAATCAAAACCGGTTAATAAAGCGGGATCACGGAGAAAATTAGACGTGTCATCCTGAGGTAGCGCATCAGCACGCGGATAAGAATAGGTTTCGCTATCAGCAATCGCCAGAGTAGAGGCGGCCAGCAAACTGGCTGCGATTAAAATATTACTTTTCATCGTATGTCCTTATTTACTGGCGGTAATATCTACCAGATAGATTACCGGCCCCGTAGAGCCGGTAATCTTCATTACGCGTCCTGCGTCTTCAGCGACGGCAGTTTAGAAACCAGACGCAGCGAAACGGTCAGGCCTTCCAGCTGATAATGTGGGCGCAGGAAGAACTTCGCGGCGTAGTAGCCCGGGTTGTCTTCGATTTCCTGCACCTGCACTTCGGCCGCTGCCAGCGGTTTACGGGACTTGGTTTCCTGGGAGGAGTTGGCCGGGTCACCGTCCACGTAGTTCATCACCCAGTCATTCAGCCAGCGTTCCATCTCTTCGCGCTCGCGGAAGGAGCCGATTTTGTCGCGCACGATACACTTCAGGTAGTGCGCGAAACGGCAGCAGGCGAACAGGTAGGGCAGACGTGACGCCAGACGGGCATTGGCAGTGGCATCCGGATCGTGGTACTCCGTCGGTTTTTGCAGCGACTGCGCGCCGATGAACGCCGCAAAGTCGGAGTTTTTGCGATGAATAAGCGGCATAAAACCGTTTTTCGCCAGCTCAGCTTCACGACGGTCACTGATGGCAATTTCGGTCGGACATTTCATGTCCACGCCGCCATCATCGCTTGGGAAGGTATGACACGGCAGATTTTCGACTGCTCCGCCGGACTCCACGCCGCGAATCGAGGTGCACCAGCCGTACTCTTTGAACGAGCGGTTGATGTTGGCGGCCATCGCGTAGGCGGCGTTCGCCCAGGAATAATTGTTGTGGTTAGCGCCATCGGTTTGCTCTTCAAAATCAAAGCTGTCGACCGGGTTAGTCCGAATGCCATACGGCAGACGAGACAGAAAACGCGGCATCACCAGCCCCAGATAGCGGGCATCTTCCGATTCACGCAGCGAACGCCAGGCGGCATATTCGGTGTTCTGGAAGATTTTGGTCAGATCGCGCGGGTTGGCCAGCTCCTGCCAGGACTCCATCTGCATCACGCCGGGTGCAGTACCGGTAATGAACGGACAGTGTGCCGCAGAACCGATGCGCGCCATTTCCCCCAGCAGCTCAACATCCTGCGGGCTATGGTCGAAATAGTAGTCACCGACGATGCAGCCAAACGGCTCGCCGCCAAACTGCCCGTACTCTTGTTCGTAGATTTTCTTGAAGATCGGGCTCTGGTCCCAGCCCACACCCTTGTAACGTTTCAGGGTACGGCCCAGTTCCTGTTTGGAGATGCTCATAAAGCGGATCTTCAGCATCTCGTCGGTTTCAGTGTTGTTGACCAGATAGCTCAGGCCACGCCAGGCGCTTTCCAGTTTCTGAAACTCGTCATGGTGAATAATCTGATTCACCTGCTGCGAGAGCTGCTCATCAATACCGGCAATCAGATTTTGAATGGTGCGGTAGGTGTCGTTTGAGAAGGTGACGGTATTTTCCAGCGCCTGCTGCGCCAGCGTTTTTACCGCGCTTTCCACCGCCGAACGCGCCTGATCGGTCTTGGGGCGAAACTCTTTGTTCAGCAGCGCGCTGAATTCGTCCTGGCTGAACGCCTGATCTGCCTGCAGCTCTTGTTGTTGAGTCTGGTTGCTCATCGATTATTCCTCGCTACCTTTCGCGCTATCGTCATTTTTCGGCAACTGGCTCAGGGATTTGAGCAGCGTCGGATCCTGCAGAATTTTAGCGATCAGCTCTTCCGCACCGTTTTTGCCGTCCATATAGGTCAGCAGGTTGGAGAGCTGAGTACGCGCTTCCAGCAGCTTGTTCAACGGTTCAACTTTGCGGGCCACCGCATCCGGCAGGAAGTCATCCATGCTGTCGAAGGTCAGATCGACGTTGAGCTTACCTTCGCCGGTCAGCGTGTTGTCCACGTGGAACGCGACGCGCGGCTTCAGCGCTTTCATACGTTCGTCGAAGTTATCGATGTCGATTTCAAGGAATTTACGCTCGTCAACCGCCGGCAGGCTTTCAACCGGTTTGCCCACCAGATCGGCCATTACGCCCATCACAAACGGCAGCTGAATTTTACGTTCTGCACCGTAGATCTCTACGTCGTACTCGATCTGCACGCGGGGGGCACGGTTACGTGCGATGAATTTCTGCCCACTGTTACTCAATGCCATGATGTTCTCCGTCAAAGATGCGCGGTGAAGGTGAAACGGCAGACGTCGTGCCTGTCGTCATAATGCCTGGACGCGTCATTCGCGGCGTCCAAAAATGTTTTCCAGTTGATTTACGCCGTCCGGCGCCAGGTCGCGAATAATGTCCATAAAGTTGAGTTCAGACAGCCGCTGCACCCGTTCAATCATCAACGGCGCGGGGTGACTCGGTTCATACTGCGCAAAATACTGCTTCGCTTTCTCCAGCATCAGCTGCGCGTCGGCGCGACTGGTGACCTGCACGCTGCGCCAGTCCGTGACCTGCTGAACGGGCGCAACTGCGGCGGTCGGCGGCGTTGCGCTTTGTTCAACCGACGCCTCAGCGCCCGGCAACAACGTGCTGATATCGGTCATCTGACAGGCGCTGGCCACCAACCCAACGGTTTTCAGCAGTTGTTCCATTTCCGGTACGCCGCTCTCCCCGAGGTGCCCGACCAGCCGATCGCGGATCGCCAGTAGCCGTTCGTTAATCAAGAAAACCGCCTCGGTGCCGGGCTGGCCACCGCGGGCCAGTTCATCAATCAGCCTTGGACGGCCACCGGGATAATCCGGGCATTCGGTTTTGCTGCCATCGAGCAGCGCCTGGGCATCGCGCAGCGAAATCTCGTCGCCGTTTGAGCGCAACAGCGAGGCATTACGCAGCGCGAAAGTGAGATCGGATTTATCGCCCAGCCCCGCGAGGGCGTTAATACGGTAGAACGGATCGGTTTCGCCATACTCTTCCAGCCGTGGGTACAGCGGTTCCCAGTAGCGGGAAAGCGCCTGCTCTACCAGCAACAGCCCATCTGCGTATCCCGATAGCCCCCGACGCCGTGTCCAGGCATGGGTTAACGCCAGCATGACGCGCAGATCTTTGGTACGCCCCAACAGGCGGGTGGCGAGCTTTTCCACCGTATTCCAGTCGGCAGGTTCCGCTGGAATAATGGTGTCGCCGAACTGCTGTTCGGCTTTGCCCTGGCTTGCCTGCCCCATGGCCTGGAAGTCAGCGTCGTACTCAAGATTTTCGCCGCAGGGGTTTTCGTGGCTAATCGGCGCGAGAATTTCATCAATATTCATGGAGTCCCTGCTTATTCAAACATCGGCGGATAGAGGCCGTGACGACCTGGCCGGGCACCGCCTGCCGGATCGAACAGCAGCGTAAAAAGCTGCCCGGTAAAGTTTCCGCTGTGAACGTGGGTGTAAAGCGGGTAACCATCGCAGCGGTTGGTCCACCAGAAGCTGGCCTGACGCTGCGGGTCGAAGCACTCTGCCGCCTGCGGCCACCCCAGGGTTATCGGGTCGTCTTCGGCATAACCGATCACATCCAGGATGTCGGAGCGCATCTGCGGCTCAACGGGTTGCGGCGGCGGAATCATCATCAACGCCTCCTCCAGTTGCGCGGCGGAGTAACCGTTGCGCACCGCGTGTAATACCACCCGGCCAAGCTGCTGATACCAGCTTTCGGCCTGCCCCAACAGACGCGGCGACCACTCAGCAGGCGTAAAGCTAAGCTGGGCGCAGACCGGATACTGCCGCCCTACGCTGTCTCGTGCTGGCAGCAGGCAGCCCATCTGGATCATCTGGCTACCCAGCATCGGCGGCACGACAAAATTCCATACCGGGGCTTTGGCGAACTGGCGCTCGCCGCTGCGCTGCTCTTCCTGTTGCCAGGCCAGCAGGCCGACCTGAAACCAGTGGGACCACTGGCGTTGTAACGCGTCAGGAAAACGACGCTGCAGAAAGTCGCCTGCGCTGGGTAATTTGCCATACCAGCTGTAGAGGTTCATCGCAGGGGGATTCGTCATACGGCTGTCCTTGCGGTTATGGGCATGAGAAACGGGGAAGCTGGAACGGATTACGAATGCTGTTTGGCGCAAACTCCAGCGTGACCTGATGACCGTCCACGCTGAAGGTAGCCTGACGGCTCAGGCTGCCCGCGCCGGGGCTGGTGCGCGCTTTATCGAAAAAGCGGTTCAGCGCCCAGGCACCGTTAGTCACCAGTGTGGCCGTGCTGCCATTCGCCAGCCCTAACTGCATACGCACCTGATTTGTGCCGCCCGGTCCCGGCCAGTTCATTATCTGCACCGCCTGGGGTCCATGGCTGTAGCGCAATTGCTGCCCGTCCACGTCCAGGGTCAGGTTCAGAATGGTGTTGTCCATCCGCACAGTGCGCACCGTCACCTTGAAAGAGGGCGTGGTTGCACCGTTGGCGAAAAACGCGTCCCGGATTGACTGCGCCTGCTGGAACGGGCGCAGCAACCCTTCACTCCCCGGCAGGGTTTTGCCATCGATGCCCGGCATAAAGCGCCAGTTCGCCTGAGTGGTATCCACCTTGTTGGTCAGATTGTCGCGAAAAAAGGTGTCCATCAGCCCGGTGCCCGGCGCGAACATGCGGGCGAGATCGTCAGGCGTGACCTCTGTGCCGGCACTGCGAACCAGCGGGTAACGACCGGCAATCGCCTGGCGACAGAAACCGCCGACTTCAACGTTAATCCGCTTGCGGACATTTTCCAGGTCACGGCGTTGGGTGTCACTGCTGGCACCCACTGCCATATTGCTGAACATGGTTTGCAGTCCGCCAGGCAGACGACCCGCGCTGGCCTGCAGACGGCTAATCGCTTCGCCGCCCGGTGCCGGCATGCCGCTGTTAGCGGCGTCCTGGACGGCCGTCAGGTAGCGGTAAAGCTCATCAACCTGCTTGAGAAAATCATCAAAGACGAGCGTTTTACCGCCCTTCTCCAGCGGCTGCGCAAGCTCAATCATCGGCGCATAATGCTCGGTAACCCGCTGTTCAGGGGTTTGCGTCATGACCGCGCTCTGTGTCGGCGCTGCGTCATTGTTGCTAAACAGCGCTTCCAGCGTGCGGGTGGCCCGGTTGCCCTGCTCCTGGGCTTTCCCGGCATCCTCGGGCGCAGGCGCATTGTGCGACAGATCCAGCACCTGGCTCAGATTCTGAACCAGACGGCGCAGCGGCGAGTTAGCGCTGGAGAGCAGGCGCGCCGTATTGATGCGTTGAGAAAGATCGGCGCTGTTGTTGAGCTGAATATCAGCAAGGAAGCGATCCCAGTTCGCGATAAAGTCACGCATGTAGAGCTGGCGTACGGCGTTATCGATCTGCGGTTTGTCTTCCTGCGATGACGTCGCGCCCAGCACCCAAACGTCATCTTCGTGTAGAGCGGTGGTCACGTTGTCAATCTGACCGTTAAAGCTTTTCCAGTAGCCGTCCGGGGTGTATAGGCCCGGCACGCCTTCACTCACCGGTTTGCCGCTTTTACGTGAAAAGACCAGTTCGCTTTGCGGGCCGCCCAGATCCGTCAGCGAAACCGGCTGCAGATTTTCATCATGCTCAAGCAGACGTTTCAGGCGACCATAGACACGGGTGGAGAGCGGCTGCTGGTTGATCAGTGCCCGCTCGCGCGCCACCAGCGTCTCGTCCTGGGCATACGGCGAAGACTGAATTTGCGGCTCCAGCAGTTGCGTCAGATGCCATTCGAGCTGCTGAAGCTGCGCCTGCGTGACGTTTTGCGGCAGATTGCGTTGTAAATTCAGCATCACCCACGAGTGCAAAAACTTGCCGTCGTAATGCTTCGGCTGATAGAGCATCTGATACGCCTTCAGCGCCTCGTAGCTGTATTCCACATCGCTGCCGTTATCGTTACGTAGCCAGGTGGTGATGTGCATCGCCACGGCAGGCAACAGCATCTGATCCAGCGCTTTCTGATACAGAGACTGCGAAGCGTCGCTGACGTCATCACCGCGATAAAGCCCCATACGGCGAGTCACCGGAGGATCGTTGACGTCAAATGCGTTGCTTTTTGGTAGTTCCACCAGATCGTTGAGCAGTGGCAGGAGGGCAAACAGATCGCGCTGTGGCTGGTTTTGCAACGCTTTGCTCTGCTGCTCCAGGTGCGGCACTTTTGCATCCACCTCTTCCAGATACGCTTTGTTCCGGTTAAAGCTGATGAGCCACAGCCCGCTAAGGATAACCAGCAGGGCGAGGATCGCCGCATAGCCAGACCAGGTAACGGCACGATTGCGCAGTTCCCACCAACGGTTTTCCCCGGCGATACCCGCTTCCTGGAAAATGACGTTTTGCAGCAGGTTTTTGATGAAGAAACTCTGGCCTTTCGCGCCCGGGATCGGCGACGCCTTGCTGACAGAATCCCAGCTATCGCTTTCCTCGCCTTCCGGTAACGAGAGCGCGCGGTTCAGTTCGCCCATCACGCGGTCGAACGGCATCCCCTCCTGAGTCCCGCTGGCGAAGTAGATCCCGCGCGGTGAGAACTCAGTTTCAAAGTTAGAACGGGCGAAGACCGTACTCAGGTAGTCCGCCAGCAGCGGCCGCAGCGCGGCGAACTCCTGCGGGAAGAGATACGCATCGGCGCGGGTTTTCGCATCGTGCTCTTTAAGCATGGTTTCCGGCAGCCCCGCATCCAGACGCTGTTGCAGAAGCGAGAACTCCCGGGTGAAGTTGCCCATCAGATCAAAGTCGGCGTGTTTGGTCTGCTCCCAGGGGAGCGTAAAGCCCCAAATTTGATCGCGCTGCACTTTGTCGTAATCAGCAAACCAGGCGCGGAAACCTTTGAGCAGGTCGGCCTTGGTCACCATCACATAGACCGGGAAGCGAATACCCAGTTGCTCATGCAGTTCAGAAAGACGCTGGCGCAGGTTTACCGCCTGCTGGCGGGACGCCTCGGCGGACTGGGTCAGCAGGTCAGAAATACTGATGGTGATAATGACGCCGTTAATCGGCTGGCGGCGGCGGTATTTACGCAGCAGCGCGATGAACTCCAGCCATTCGCTGGCATCCTGCACCTGTTCACTCTCTTGCGTGGTGTAACGCCCGGCGGTGTCCAGCAGCACCGCCTCGTTGGTAAACCACCAGTCACAGTTACGGGTGCCGCCGATGCCCCGCAGCGCGGTTTTACCGAAGCGATCCGCCAGCGGGAATTGCAGCCCGGAATTGGCCAGCGCTGTCGTTTTGCCGGAACCCGGCGCGCCGATGATCACATACCACGGCAACTGATAGAGATATTGCGTACTGAACCGCTGGGTCCACTGGGTGCGGTTACCCGCTTTGCTGAAGTGGGCTTTTTTCAGCATCTGCGCCGCTTCGTCGAAACGTCCTGCGAGGACCTGCTCCTCGCTGTTCAGCCGTTTCTGGGGATCCGCCGCTTCCGGGCTGGTGGTGTTCTCATTGAGCTTGTCCATCAACTTGCGGTTTAGCCAGGCGTTATACAAACGCGGCAGAATGTGGCTCTGGGCCCAAATCAGGTAGACCACCGCGATGCTGATGATGCGGTTCTGTTCAGATTCGAGCGGCCGGGTATCCACGATGGAGAGCAGCGGGCCAATCATCCAGATCACCGCAGCGAGCGCCGTTACGCCGAGCAGGCTCCACAGCACGCGATTGGTGAGAATGGAAAGAAGAGTTGTCAGCATCCTTAGTTTCCTTGCGGCAATCCGTTCAGCTCAGCCTGGGTATTTTCAGGCGACACCAGCAGAGTAATTTCCACACGGCGGTTACGGGCGCGGTTTTCTGGCGTGTTGTTTGGCGCGACGGGATTGATCTCGCCTCGCCCTTCCGCTTTCACGCGTTCAGGTTGCGAGAGTCTTCCCTGCAATTGTTTTTGTACTGAGCGTGCGCGTTCCAGCGAAAGTTCATAGTTGGAGGCGAAGCGCGCGCTGCGAATCGGCAGGTTGTCGCTGTACCCCACCACCAGAATTTTGCCGCTGACGTTATTCATCGCCTGGGCGATGCGGTCGATGACCGGTTCATAGCGGTCACGCACCACCGTGGAGGCGGAAGCGAACAGACCGTCACCTTTCAGAATCACCACGCTGCGATCCGCTTCATCCTTCACCACCACCAGCCCGGCATCAATTTCAGGTTTCAGGAAACCGCGCAGGTTCAGCACCGCAGGCAGCTGTGGCGCCGGATGTTGAATCGTGGTTTCCGGCAGTTGAGACTGGTAGATCTTCGCCAGCACCGGATTGGTGCTGTCACCAAGGCGCCAGTTAAGAATGATATAGAACAGGCAGGCGATAAAACCGCCCAGCGCCACGCAGGCCCACAGCGGCACCATCGGCCGCCAGAGTTTGCGCAGCACAGGACGATCTTCCGGATGCGGAGAGAGCGCGGGCGGATAGCTACCGCGCACGCCACGGATCATCTGCCACAGCCGCTGCTTGATGGTTTCAAGCTGGGTACGACCGTTATCCAGCACCCGATAGCGCCCCTCGAAACCGAGCAGCAGACAGTAGTTGATCATCTCCAGCAACAGGAGGTGTTCACGCGGATTCTGCGACAGACGCGCCAACAGCTGGAAGAACTTCTCCCCGCCCCAGGTTTCGTTATGAAAGGTCACCAGCAGTCCGCTGCTGGACCAGACGCCGCTGCTGCCCCAGGGGGTGAGCGCGGCGGCTTCGTCCAGCGCCGTGCACAGGCAGTAGCGTGCGCCGACGATCACTTCATACGGCAATCCTACCTGCTGGCAGCGCACTTCGAAGCGGCGAATTTCGTCAATTAAGCGCTGGCGCAACGCCAATTGATCATCGTGAGAAACCGAATGACGGATTTGCGCAATCGCATTGAGCAGCGGATTGGCGGCCGCCACCAGCGGGTTATTCCCACTCGCTGTGGTAAACGCGGCATCGCTGCCGGGATCCTGTCGTTCCTGCATAGTAAGCGCTCGCCTTATTATTCTGTCGGGCTACGGATAGCCCAAAACTCCATATCGAGTCCAGGGAACTCCCCCGCAAGATGCAGGGCGAACGCGCCGGACTTATCCATCTCGTTCCACAACTCTCCCCCCTTTTCCAGCTCGAAGTAGCTGTAGCCAGCGTGCCAGGGGATCTGCGGCGGCGCGACGGGCATAGCGCGCAGCATAATGCCCGGCAACTGAAGCTGAACCAGATCGCGGATTTTAGAGACGGGCGCCACTTTCATTTGCGCAGGGAAATGGGTTTGCAGCTGCTCGCCCGGCACGTTGGCTTTCACGGCCAGCACGAAACCGAACTCACGCACCATGCTCGTTTCCGGTACGGTGGCAATATTCAGGCCGTGGGAGCGTTCGTTGAGCGGCAACTGAATCGCATGGTCTTCCATCACCAGCGACAGCCCCTGACGGAGCATCAGCATCAGCTTGCTAAAGCAGCCCGCCAGATCGTCATGATCGTATACGGGCAGTATGCTTTCTGCGGTGCGCTGCGACGTCCAGGTAGCGAGTTCAGTGGCAAACGGCAGCCAGCTGCGCCAGAGCGTTTCCGGGTGCAGCAGCGGGAGCGTTTTGAAATGCGACACCTCGCCAAGATGGCGATTCACCAGCGACAGCAGCGTAAATTCAATCAGTTCAGACGTGTTAAAACGCCCAGGCTGGCGCAAACGTCCCCCGATCTGCTGGCTGCGCTGAACCAGTAAACCGTGGAGATCGTTAATCATGCTGTAAAGCTGCGGGCTGTTGTTGGCATTCAGCATCGGCGGAATATAGGTGTTATCCAGCCGCACGTGATTGTCGTTACGCTTCTCAGTGACGAACGCCACGCCGATAGCGGTCCATTCCGCCGTCAGATCGTTTTCCAGCATCAGCTTCAGGCGCAGCCGACCAAACTGTACCGTGGCGTCGCCTACCGACATCGCGTTATCGTCTTCAACGTCTTGCTCATAGGCCATGAAGCGCGCCAGCGAAGCCTGCTCTTCACTAAAGATGACTTCTTCACGCTCACCCCGGCGAACCGGCAATGCCAGCACGACCTTTTCATTGGTGAGGTTGTCAGGGATTTTCAGCGGCGGCGGCGCGTTGCGGCCATTACGCAGGTGGAAAAAGGTGCCGTCGGGAAGTAGCCCACTCGCGTAGCTCAGCGCAATGCATCCCTGACGGAGCATCGCCTCGTCCAGTTCAACATCGAGAAATCCCCACAGATACGATCGTTGCAGCGCTCCCCATTCACGCACGTGGTTGAGCAGGTAACTTTCTGTCCGCTGAAAATGGTGTGGACGCAGAAACATCCCTTCGGTCCAGACGACCTTTTCTGCTTTCGTCATGATGATGTGATTCCTGTTATGAAGCGCGTTACTGGCTGATGACCCGGATCCCGTTTACGTCAAGAAAGACGCTGGCCTGCAGTTCGTCTGCGGACCCTTTCCAGAACTGGTAAAGATGATTTTCGCCAGGGACAGGCAACGGGAGAGAGACGCGCCACTTTTTTCCATCCAGCATCTGGTATTCCGCCATCACACCGATGTAGCGTGCTTCAGGCGAGCTTTGTCCGCTCAGGGTTTTCGAAAGCTGGTCAGGCATCAGAAAGAACACATCGCTGTTAAGCAGATTCGCGCCAAGCGTGGCCGACGCGTTGTTCTGTAGGGAATAAAAGTCGCTGGACATGAAATCCGCATCAGATTTCAGCAGCAGCACTCTCACTTTGAGCGGCGCCGAATCATTGATTTGCGGATGGGCCTGAAACTGCAGATTGTAGCGGGAGGGATCGCTGTGTGAAGACGATGAACAACCGCTAACCAGGGTGAATAGCACCACGAAAAACGCCAACCACATCCTGTGAAAATTTTTATTATTCATAAAAATAAGCTCGTGAAGCCCGTTTAGTTCAGGATCCAGGTCCCGTTGGCGTTGTCTTTGCAGGCTTTGCTGTTACCGTCTACGTCTACGCAGGTCGTTTTCTTACGCGCTTTTGGTCGCATGGCTTGCTTACGTACCGTCGCCTCATACTGGTCGGCCTTAATCACGGCCCGCATTGGCACATAACCGATCAGTTGATCGTTGCCCTCGTCGGCGAGCGCCATCCAGAAGGACTCTACCTGTCCCAGTACCGTGTAGGTTTTACCGGTCTCAAGGGTACGGATGACCTTTCCGCTGTAGTCTGGGCGGCTCATCAGAGAAGCCGGATACATTGCGCGATAAGGTTCGTTCACTGGCGTAAATTCCGCAGGCGGAACAACAACATGTCGGTGGGTTAACGTGACGCCATTCACCTGGCTGGTAACAATGGTATCGTCGGTAATCACAGGTTTCTGCGGCGCTTTACAGCCCGCCACTGCCATTACAAACAGAAGTGAAAACAGTACGCGCATTTTCATATGCTTTTCCGTAGCGATATTTAGATAATGATCAACATGAGAGGTAAATTTGATTTGAATGCTATCGTTAAGAATATTCCAGATACTTTATAGGGGTTACTATCATTTGGGTATAGCTACCGCAATAGCCTTACAGAATAAGGCCCTATTTTATCCTGGAATTTTTAACAAACAGGAAACAAGTGTACATAAGCTTTTCGTCAATTCAATATTATCTGGCCATTACCCACCATATTTAGAGGGTTTCAGGC
This sequence comes from Citrobacter sp. GW821-FHT02E08, assembly GCF_059421685.1. NCBI lineage: Bacteria > Pseudomonadati > Pseudomonadota > Gammaproteobacteria > Enterobacterales > Enterobacteriaceae > Citrobacter > Citrobacter sp. GW821-FHT02E08. The sequence goes on from NZ_JBWKVL010000008.1 coordinate 116,038, forward strand.
TATTATAGGATTAATCCTGGCAAAGGCTTTTAAAAGGTCTTCTTTGCATTTTACATTGCAACCAAATACACCTATCGCATTGATTTACATGAAATAAAATTAAAATAGCGATGAATTTCATTACCCCATCCCTGCAATCACTTCTACTACCATAATTAGTAGAATTACCCATCATGGTAGCTAAAAAATATATTTCAAACGAACCGTTTGTTGCATTTTAAGGGCATGTTTGATTCTTGCTTCTATTATTATTAATGCAATTGGAATTAATAGTCAGCGATATTAATTTTGCGACCTGAAATAACATCATGCCATGGCGAAATGTTTCCCGATGCAGCGGTGTACCGAGAGATGCAGATTATTAATTCGGGTCAGTTAATCCGTAAATTGGGCGGGGGGGAACGGCTATGGGCATCACAAACCAATGGCTTCAATAGCAAATTTAGATTTTAAATCTCCCATGATGCATTACTCTGTTAATACTGATTTTTAACGATTTTTTCTATTAAAATAGAAAACTATATTTTAACCGGAGATCTTGTAACTAGCTGATTATGAAAAATTGTTGTCCTACGCGTCCAGCGTTATAATTTTCTGGTTTTCCAACGATTTCTTCCCTCATTAACGCAGGATGTTCCCATGAGCCGATACCATGTCTCCGGTAGTGAAGGACAGTATGAGAAAAACTCTGGCGAGCAAATTCTGGCAAACAAGCTGGGGATTACTCATTCTGATGAGATGGATGAGGCAGAACTTGTCCTGTTAGAACAACTCTATCGGTTTGTTTTTGAAGAACAGTTTCCATCAGGACAGCTCACCATTGCTCTGCTGAAAAACTGGCACCGCCGCTGGCTGGGGAACATCTACGAGTGGGCTGGGCAAGAAAGAGCGGTAAACATCAGCAAGGGTAGCTTTATGTTCGCCCCCTCTGCACAGTTGCCAAAACTACTACACGAATTCGACACTAAGTACCTGGCCCGATATACACCCTGTACCGACATGAGCAAGGAACAACTCATTGAGGCTATTGCTGTAACCCATGTAGAGTTGATACTCATCCATCCATTCAGGGAAGGCAACGGACGTTTATCGCGACTTTTAGCCGATGTGATGGCGGTTCAGGGAGGATACAAACCACTGGATTATCAAAGTTGGGAGCAAAACAAAGCCAAATACATTTCGGCTATCCATGCAGGTATGTCGATGGACTACAACCCAATGTGCTATTGGGTCAAAACGGCGTTGCGCAGTGACTAAACGGCAAGGCGAAGATGGGCGAATTTTTTGCGCGTAGCTTCAAGCGAAGCTTCGATCTTCTCAGAGGATTGACCCGTTTCAACTGCGGTTGACGTAGCTACCGAGCGAACGATGTCGGCACGAGACGGCTTAACATAATACGCCTGCGTTTTTTTGCTATTGCTCATCGCGGTTCCTCAGCTATCGAATGTGTAATCTCTAACCATTATACCAAGGTTTCTACACGACTTCATATAATCTGATGGTCAGTTGTAGGGCGGCTGTAACGGCAAATGAAAGACGCTACTCCAGTTGTACCGCGAGAAATGTACAAGCCCCGATTTTCGCTAATCACAATGTTGCGCTTATCACCTGACGTCATCATTTCTGGCGTTTTAAACGACAGAGACTCTGCCGCTTGTTTTCCTGCCATAAAGAGTCCGTTATCATGCTCTCTATGTAGTCATGAACTGATATGCAGACGTTCATGAGATCCAATGAGACGCCGTGAAACTTAATGAGAACAATAAAAATCACTCACTCATTAAAATTAAAGAAAATGGACATCACAAACCAATGACTTCAATAGCAAATTTAGATTCTCATACCCCCATGATGCAGCAGTATCTCAAGCTGAAAGCACAGCACCCTGAGATCCTGCTGTTCTATCGCATGGGCGATTTTTACGAACTGTTTTATGACGATGCTAAGCGTGCGTCTCAACTGCTCGATATCTCGCTGACCAAACGCGGCGCCTCTGCAGGCGAACCTATCCCGATGGCGGGCATCCCGCATCATGCGGTCGAAAATTACCTCGCCAAATTGGTCAATCAGGGCGAGTCCGTTGCGATTTGCGAACAGATAGGCGATCCGGCGACCAGTAAAGGCCCGGTTGAGCGCAAGGTCGTGCGTATTGTTACGCCAGGCACCATCAGTGATGAAGCGTTGTTGCAGGAACGCCAGGACAACCTGTTGGCCGCTATCTGGCAAGACGGTAAAGGCTACGGTTACGCCACGCTGGATATCAGTTCCGGGCGTTTTCGCGTGAGCGAGCCCGCCGACCGTGAAACCATGGCCGCTGAGTTACAGCGGACCAACCCCGCCGAACTGCTCTACGCGGAAGATTTCGCTGAAACCGCGCTGATTGAAGGCCGTCGCGGTTTACGCCGCCGTCCGCTGTGGGAATTTGAAATCGATACTGCTCGCCAGCAGCTGAACCTGCAATTTGGCACGCGGGATCTGATTGGCTTTGGTGTGGAGAACGCTCCGCGCGGATTATGCGCCGCGGGCTGCCTGTTGCAGTACGTGAAGGATACTCAGCGCACGTCGCTGCCGCACATTCGCTCCATCACCATGGAACACCAGCAGGACAGCATCATCATGGATGCGGCCACACGCCGCAACCTGGAGATCACGCAAAACCTGGCGGGGGGCGTGGAGAATACGCTGGCTTCCGTGCTTGATTGCACCGTTACCCCAATGGGCAGTCGAATGCTCAAACGCTGGCTGCATATGCCGGTGCGCGACACCAAAATTCTGACCGAACGCCAGCAAACCATTGGCGCGTTGCAGGACGCCACCGGCGAACTGCAACCGGTACTGCGACAGGTTGGCGATCTGGAACGTATTCTCGCCCGTCTGGCGCTGCGAACCGCCCGCCCACGCGATCTCGCCCGCATGCGTCACGCCTTCCAGCAGTTGCCAGAACTGCGCACTCAGTTGGCAACGGTGAACAGCGATCCCGTACAGATGTTGCGTGAAAAAATGGGCGAGTTTACGGAGCTGCGTGAGCTACTGGAACGGGCGGTTGTCGATGCACCGCCGGTGCTGGTCCGCGACGGCGGCGTCATTGCTCCGGGTTACAATGAAGAACTGGACGAGTGGCGTGCGCTGGCAGATGGCGCAACCGACTATCTCGACAGACTGGAAATTCGCGAACGTGAACGGACTGGGCTGGATACCCTGAAAGTTGGCTATAACGCGGTGCACGGTTATTACATTCAGATCAGCCGTGGCCAGAGCCATCTTGCACCAATCAACTATGTGCGCCGCCAGACGCTGAAGAATGCCGAGCGCTACATTATCCCTGAACTGAAAGAGTACGAGGACAAAGTTCTCACCTCCAAAGGCAAGGCGCTGGCGCTGGAAAAACAGCTGTATGACGAGCTGTTTGACCTGCTGTTGCCACACCTGGCAGACCTGCAACAGAGCGCGGCTGCACTGGCTGAGCTGGACGTACTGATCAATCTCGCCGAACGCGCGTATACGCTGAACTACACCTGCCCAACCTTCACGGATAAACCCGGTATTCGGATTATCGAAGGTCGCCATCCGGTGGTGGAACAGGTGCTCTCTGAACCGTTTATCGCCAACCCGCTAACCCTCTCTCCGCAGCGGCGGATGCTGATTATTACCGGTCCGAATATGGGCGGTAAAAGTACCTATATGCGTCAAACTGCGCTGATTGCGTTACTGGCCTACATCGGCAGCTATGTTCCTGCGCAAAGCGTGGAGATCGGTCCTATCGACCGTATTTTCACCCGCGTCGGCGCGGCGGACGATCTGGCTTCCGGTCGCTCAACCTTTATGGTGGAGATGACTGAAACCGCCAATATCCTGCACAACGCCACCGAAAACAGCCTGGTGTTAATGGATGAGATTGGCCGCGGCACTTCCACCTACGACGGCCTGTCGCTGGCGTGGGCCTGTGCAGAAAATCTGGCAAATAAAATCAAAGCGTTGACGTTGTTTGCCACCCACTACTTCGAACTGACTCAGTTGCCGGAGAAAATGGAGGGCGTTGCCAACGTCCATCTGGATGCGCTGGAGCACGGTGAAACTATCGCGTTTATGCACAGCGTGCAGGATGGCGCAGCCAGCAAGAGCTACGGTCTGGCGGTTGCCGCGCTGGCGGGCGTGCCGAAAGAGGTGATTAAACGCGCACGCCAGAAGCTGCGCGAGCTGGAAAGCCTTTCGCCGAATGCCGCCGCCACGCAGGTAGACGGTACACAGATGTCCCTGCTGTCAGCCCCGGAAGAGACCTCCCCTGCCGTTGAAGCGCTGGAGAACCTTGATCCCGATTCCCTGACGCCGCGCCAGGCGCTGGAGTGGATTTATCGGTTGAAAAGTTTGGTGTAACCCCAATGATCCCCGGAGGCATTGACCCTCGGGGATAACCCTGTAGGCCGGGTAAGATGAAGCCTTACCCGGCACTGTTTTATTAGCGCTTATCCTCCGCCAGCAGCGGCGGAATGCTCGGCACCATCGGCGCATCATCAATATCTTTTTGCGTCATCCGAAACGCTTGGGGATAGTGTTCGCGGCTGGTGCGGCGCAGCGGTTCGGTATCACGCCAGGTATAGAGGCAGTGCTGGCACTGGTAAACCGTCCACACACCTTTCACCGGCGATGTCGCCATCACTTCAATCTGTTCATCAGCACAACGTGGGCAAATCATCATCTTCTCCTTATTTACGTGCGGCCAGCATGGCGGTCAGTTTTTCAGCCCAGGCTTTGGTTTCCGGTAAATCAACCACCGGCTGGCTATAGTGACCGCGCTTGTCCGGCGCGACCGGCGTGGTGGCGTCGATAATCAGTTTGTCGGTGATCCCCGCCGGACTGGAGCCGGGGTCAAGTTCCAGCACCGACATATTCGGCAACTGCACCAGGTCGCCCGCTGGGTTCACTTTCGAGGAGAGCGCCCACATCACCTGCGGCAGGTTAAACGGGTCAACGTCTTCATCGACCATGATCACCATTTTCACGTAACCCAGACCATGCGGCGTGGTCATTGCACGCAGGCCAACCGCGCGGGCAAAACCGCCGTAGCGTTTTTTGGTGGAAATAATCGCCAGCAGGCCGTGGGTGTACATGGCGTTTACCGCCTGCACTTCCGGGAATTCGGCTTTCAGTTGCTGGTAAAGTGGGACGCAGGTGGCCGGTCCCATCAGGTAGTCAATTTCGGTCCACGGCATGCCGAGATACAGCGATTCAAAAATCGGTTTCGTGCGATAAGAGACTTTATCGATGCGCACCACCGTCATGTTGCGCCCGCCGGAGTAGTGCCCGGTAAATTCGCCGAACGGTCCTTCGATTTCACGTTTGCGGCTTTCGATGACACCTTCGAGAATGACTTCTGACCCCCACGGCACATCAAAACCGGTCAGCGGCGCGGTGGCGATCGGGTACGGGCTTTCGCGCAGCGCGCCCGCCATTTCGTATTCGGACTGATCGTATTTCAGCGGCGTCGCGCCCATCAGGGTGATGATCGGATCGTTACCCAGCGTAATCGCGATGGGCAGATCTTCGCCGCGCTCCTCCGCTTTATGCAGGTGCAGGGCGATATCGTGCATCGGCACCGGTTGCAAGCCGAGCTTACGTTTTCCCTTCACTTCCATGCGGTAGATACCAACGTTTTGCTTGCCGAAATGTTCAGGATCAAGCGGGTCGCGGGACACCACGCAGGCTTTATCGAGATAAAAACCGCCGTCGCCGTCGTTTAAACGAAACAGCGGCAGAATATCGAACAGATTAATCTCTTCGCCGTCGACGGTATTCTCGGCCCATGCCGGGTTAGCGCGACGCTCCGGCGCAATGGGGAAGTTATCCCAGCGGCGGATAAACTCATCAATCTGCTTTTTGACTGGAGTATTGGGCGGCAGGCCGAGAGAAATCGCGTGGTTGTGCCAGGAACCGATAGTGTTCATTGCGACGCGAGCGTCGGTAAAACCGCGAATGTTATCAAACCAAAGCGCTGGTGCAGCGTCACCAATACGCCCGGTGGCGTTAGCGGCAGCAGCCAGGTCCGGCTCGGCGTTGACCTCCTCGCTAATTTTCAGCAACTGCCCGTGGTCGTCGAGCGCCTGTAAAAAGCTTCGCAAATCATCAAATGCCATTATTCATTCTCCTGAGAAAAATTCAGTGTCTGCTGCAATCCTTGCCAGCGCCTGGTGTGCGGGTGTTTCAGGCCAAATTGATCCAGCACGCGCGCCACAATGTGCTGTGTGATGTCATCAACGCTTTGTGGATGGTTGTAGAACGCGGGCATGGGCGGCACCATCGCCACCCCCATGCGCGAAAGTGCAAGCATGTTTTCCAGATGAATGGTGCTGAGCGGCATTTCGCGCGGCACCAGCACCAGCTTGCGCCCCTCTTTCAGCACCACGTCGGCAGCACGGCCCACCAGGCCATCGGCGTAACCGGCGCGAATCCCCGCCAGCGTTTTCATGCTGCACGGAATGATAATCATGCCGTCGGTGTGGAATGAGCCAGATGAAATGGTCGCCGCCTGGTCCGTGGGGCTGTAGCGATAATCGGCCAACGCAGCAACCTCGCGGGCACTCCAGGGCGTTTCCAGCGCAATAGTGGTTTTCGCCCACGTCGACATCACCAGGTGGGTTTCAACGTCTGGCATCTCGCGCAGCACCTGAAGTAGCGCGACGCCGAGCGGTGCACCCGTGGCGCCAGTCATTCCAACAATCAGTCTCATTCATCGCCTCAATATTTGTTCGCATACGAACGTTTTGAATAAAATACGCCTGAGATATCGTCACGACAAGTCGCAGCGTAACGCGCCGCACTGAACGCTTAAAAATTCCCACATTAAAAAACTGGCTGGAACCCGTTATGATAGACGCAGACAGTCATCCCGGAGTTCTCATGGAGTTACGAAACAAAGCGTTTCACCTGCTACGTCAGCTTTTTCAGCAACATACTGCTCGCTGGCAGCATGAATTACCGAGTCTGACCAAACCTCAGTATGCGGTGATGCGTGCCATTGCGGAGCGCCCCGGCATTGAGCAGGTAGCCCTCATGGAAGCCGCGGTCAGTACCAAAGCGACGCTGGCTGAAATGCTGAGCCGGATGGAAAGTCGGGGCCTGGTGAAGCGGGAAAACGATCCTCAGGATAAGCGACGTCGTTTCGTGCATCTGACGACAGAAGGGGAAACATTACTGGCGAGCGTTACGCCGCTGGGAAATTGCGTTGATGAGGAGTTTCTGGGTCGTTTAAGTGATGAAGAGCGCGAGCAATTTACGCAACTGGTCCGCAAGATGATGGGGTGATTCCGGGAAACATTGTCTGATGGCGCTTCGCTTATCAGGCCTACAACTGTTCAGGACGAGTCACGCAAAAGAAAAAGGCCAGTCTCATTGAGACTGGCCTTTCTTGATAGAACTTTGCTTACTCGCGGAACAACGCTTCGATATTCAGCCCCTGAGTCTGCAGGATTTCACGCAGACGACGCAGGCCTTCTACCTGAATCTGGCGAACACGTTCACGCGTGAGGCCAATTTCACGGCCCACATCTTCCAGTGTCGCAGCTTCATATCCCAGCAGACCGAAACGACGTGCCAGCACTTCACGCTGTTTGGCGTTCAGTTCGAACAGCCATTTGACGATACTTTGTTTCATATCATCATCTTGCGTGGTGTCTTCCGGACCGTTTTCTTTTTCATCGGCCAGGATATCCAGCAACGCTTTTTCGGAATCGCCACCCAACGGGGTGTCTACCGAGGTAATGCGCTCGTTAAGACGAAGCATGCGGCTAACGTCATCAACCGGTTTATCCAGTTGCTCTGCAATCTCTTCCGCACTTGGTTCGTGGTCCAGTTTATGCGACAACTCACGCGCAGTACGCAGATAGACGTTCAGCTCTTTAACAATGTGAATCGGCAGTCGAATCGTACGGGTTTGGTTCATAATCGCCCGTTCAATCGTCTGGCGGATCCACCAGGTTGCGTATGTTGAGAAGCGGAACCCACGCTCAGGGTCAAACTTCTCGACGGCACGGATAAGTCCCAGATTGCCCTCTTCAATCAGATCCAGCAATGCCAGACCGCGATTGCCATAACGGCGGGCAATTTTCACCACCAGACGCAGGTTACTTTCAATCATCCGACGGCGAGAGGCAACATCTCCACGCAGTGCGCGACGCGCGAAATAAACTTCTTCTTCGGCCGTTAACAGTGGCGAATAACCAATCTCACCAAGGTAAAGCTGAGTCGCGTCCAACACACGCTGTGTAGCACCCTGCGATAACAGCTCTTCTTCAGCCAGGTCGTTATCACTGGGTTCCTCTTCACTCAAGGCTTTTTCATCAAAAGCCTCTACTCCGTTCTCATCAAATTCCGCGTCTTCATTTAAATCATGAACTTTCAGCGTATTCTGACTCATAAGGTGGCTCCTACCCGTGATCCCTTGACGGAACTAGCAAGTGAAAGCCTGGTTCCGACGCTTTATCGCTGCGGCAAATATTGCAGCGGGTTTACGGATTTCCCCTTGTAACGAATTTCAAAATGCAAGCGTGTTGAACTGGTTCCGGTGCTACCCATGGTAGCGATTTTTTGCCCCGCCTTGATGTCTTGTTGTTCCCGGACCAGCATCGTATCGTTATGGGCGTAGGCACTCAGGTAATCATCATTGTGTTTGATGATAATTAAATTACCGTAACCGCGCAGAGCATTACCGGCATACACAACGCGTCCATCTCCGGTCGCGACGATTGCCTGTCCTTTACTGCCTGCAATGTCGATACCTTTATTGCCACCCTCGGTAGCCGCGAAGTTTTCGATCACTTTGCCGTCGGTCGGCCAGAGCCATTTAGAGATTGGCGCACTGGTAGACATACTGCTTGCAGTCGGTTGGGTTGCGCTCGTTGATGATGCCGTTACAGGGGCTGTGACAACTGTCCCAGCAGGCTGGTTGTTCGGCAACATTTTATTAGCACTTTGTTCACCTGAGTCCTCAGAATACGTAATTGTCGGTTTGGACGCAACAGCAACGGTGGAATTTTGTGCAGGGTTGGTCACAACTCCTTGCTGTGCTGCATCCGCCTGGGTGATGGCGTTTCCACCCGTAATTGGCGCGCCGGATGCATTACCCACCTGAAGCGTTTGTCCTACGTTCAACCCGTAGGGAGCTGCAACATTATTGCGCTGAGCAAGGTCACGGAAGTCGTTTCCGGTTATCCAGGCAATATAGAAAAGAGTGTCGCCTTTCTTAACGGTGTAGGTGCTGCCGCCGGTGTAGCTACCTTTCGGAATGTCGCCGTATTTGCGGTTGTAAACAATACGGCCATTTTCCGTCTGCACGGGCTGTTGCGCGACAGGCTGGATTTGCGCAGGTTGGGTTATCTGAGGCTGCTGCTGCACGGGCTGAATTTGCGGCGTTTGTTGCGTCGCCGCTGTCCCCATTTTTGGTGGAGGGGTGATCAGCATACCTGAATTGGTGCTTGACGGTGCGCCGCCATCAACAGAGTTGACGGGTGCAGGCGGATTAGAGGTGTTGGAACAACCTGCCAGCCACAGCGAAACCAGTGACAATGCCGCAATGCGGCTAACGGTGAATTTTGGGCTTCCCGCGCTCATTTATCCCCCAGGAAAATTTTGGTTAATAACCAGTGACGTAATAACCGTGCAATGCATCAGGCTGAACACTGGAAAACGTGTTCACCATACGCTTACCCTTTACAAAATAACCAGGAAAAATCCAGGTATTCAGGAATGCGCTATGCCAGTTCACCTTTGACTAAAGGAACAAAGCGAACGGCTTCCACGGTATCGATAATAAATTCGCCTCCCCGACGACGCACCCGTTTCAAATACTGGTGCTCATCACCCACAGGCAAGACGAGAATACCGCCTTCATCCAACTGTGCCATTAACGCAGTGGGAATCTCCGGCGGCGCAGCCGTCACAATGATGGCATCAAACGGGGCACGAGCTTGCCAGCCTTGCCAGCCATCGCCATGACGGGTCGAAACATTGTGTAAGTCGAGCTGCTTCAGGCGGCGACGCGCCTGCCATTGCAGCCCTTTGATACGCTCGACGGAGCATACATGGTGCACCAGATGCGCCAGTATCGCCGTCTGGTATCCCGAACCGGTACCTATTTCCAGCACCCGGGATTGCGGCGTCAGTTCCAGTAACTCCGTCATTCGCGCCACCATATAGGGCTGCGAAATCGTCTGTCCCTGGCCAATCGGCAATGCAATGTTTTCCCAGGCTTTGTGTTCAAACGCTTCATCAATGAATTTTTCGCGCGGTACTGCGGCAAGTGCGTTCAGCACCAGCTCATCGCGGATCCCCTGAGCGCGCAATTGTTCAAGAAGGGTGTGTACGCGTCTGCTTACCATTGCGTGTCAACTCCCACGCTTTCTAACCACGTTGAAACAACATCATGCGCGCTGTAGGCGGTTAAATCCACATGCAGCGGCGTTACGGAGACGTAGCCTTCATCGACCGCAGCAAAATCGGTGTCCGGCCCGGCGTCGCATTTATCGCCTGGCGGGCCAATCCAGTACAACGTATTACCACGAGGATCTTGCTGCGGGATCACTTTATCCGCCGGATGACGGGTGCCGCAACGCGTTACACGAATGCCTTTGATTTGATCCAACGGAAGATCCGGTACGTTGATATTCAGAATACGGCCGGTTCGCAGAGGTTCACGACGTAGAGCACGCAAAATAGTACAGGTGATTGCGGCGGCGGTATCGTAATGTTTATGACCATCCAGTGAGACCGCCAGCGCCGGATAACCGAGGTGACGTCCTTCCATCGCCGCAGCGACCGTGCCGGAATAGATGACATCATCACCCAGATTCGGGCCCGCGTTAATTCCTGACACCACAATGTCCGGACGCGGACGCATCAATGCGTTGACCCCGAGATATACGCAGTCCGTTGGCGTCCCCATTTGTACGGCGATATCACCGTTATCAAAGGTAAAAGTGCGAAGCGAAGATTCCAGCGTCAGCGAGTTAGACGCGCCGCTGCGGTTACGATCGGGGGCAACCACCTGTACGTCAGCAAACTCACGCAGGGCTTTTGCCAGCGTTTGTATACCAGGCGCGTGAACCCCATCATCGTTACTCAGCAATATGCGCATAATCACCCAATGTGTTGATAAGTTCCCTTACAACACTGGTGGCAAAACTCCCTGCCGGTAGCCAAAAGCTTAACTCGACGGTTACGTCATCCCACCAGTTCCAGCTTAATTGTTGCGGATACAGCAGCATGGCGCGGCGCGAAGCCTCCACCTTTTCCCGCAACAACAGCGATTGCAGCTCAGTTTCACTGGCGATGGCAGCTTCTTCAAACGCCAGCGCCTCACGCTGGGTTCCCCACTCACCGCTGCCAGGTAACGCAGCTGTAATCATTAATTCTTTATCATCGACGCGGCGTTGTAATTCAGCCTGTTCTTCGGTTGTGGCAACAAACCAGCTGCCGCGCCCCGCTAATTGTAGCGCATCGCCGTCAACAACTTGATTAAAGTCTGTTTTTTTCAAACGTTCGTCGACAATTTGATTAAACAACGCACTGCGGGCTGCCGACAACCAAAAACTGCGTTTATTGCGATCGCGTACCGGTGCATCGCTTTGCGCCCAACGTAGCGCGCCCTGCAGGTTACTGCCGCCAATGCCGAAGCGCTGCGCGCCAAAATAGTTCGGCACACCCCGCTCGCTAATCGCCTGCAGACGCGCTTCAACGTCATCACGATGGCTCACTTCGCGCAGAACCAGCGTAAACGCGTTACCTTTCAGGGCACCTAACCGCAGCTTACGCTTGTGACGAGCGTATTCCAGCACTTTACAACCTTCTAGCTGAAATGCGCTAAGATCGGGCAGATCTTTGCCCGGCAGGCGCGCGCACAGCCACTGCTCCGTGACCGCGTGTTTGTCTTTCTGCCCGGCAAAGCTGACTTCACGGGCATGAATTTTCAGGAACTTTGCCAGCGCATCTGCCACAAAACGGGTATTGCAGCCGTTTTTGAGAATACGCACCAGAATATGCTCACCTTCCCCGTCTGGCTCGAAGCCTAAATCTTCGATGACCACAAAGTCTTCCGGGTTTGCTTTCAACAAACCGCTCCCTTGTGGTTTCCCGTGGAGGTAAGTCAGGTTTTCAAACTGTGTCATTTCGTTGCCTTAATGAGGAGCGCCACCGCTTCACAGGCAATCCCTTCCCCACGCCCGGTAAAGCCGAGTTTTTCCGTGGTGGTCGCTTTAACGTTAACGTCATCCATATGGCAGCCGAGATCTTCGGCAATGAACACGCGCATTTGCGGAATATGCGTCAACATCTTTGGTGCCTGGGCAATGATGGTTACATCCACGTTACCCAGGGTATAGCCTTTGGCCTGTATACGACGCCAAGCTTCACGCAGCAGTTCACGGCTGTCCGCCCCTTTAAAGGCCGGATCGGTGTCAGGGAAAAGTTTACCGATATCCCCCAGCGCCGCCGCCCCTAATAACGCGTCGGTCAACGCATGCAGCGCAACATCGCCATCCGAATGCGCCAGTAACCCTTTTTCATACGGAATACGCACGCCACCAATGATAATTGGGCCTACGCCACCAAAGGCGTGTACGTCAAAACCGTGTCCAATTCGCATTATGCATTCTCCTGGTGGATGGTTCGGGTCAAATAGAATTCAGCCAGCGCCAAATCTTCCGGACGGGTCACTTTAATATTATCAGCGCGCCCTTCAACAAGCGCAGGATGATAACCACAATATTCCAGCGCGGAGGCTTCATCGGTGATGGTCGCGCCGTCATTGAGCGCGCGGGTCAGGCAGTCGTGCAACAGCTCGCGGGGGAAAAATTGCGGGGTTAACGCATGCCATAAATCGGTACGCTCCACGGTATGCGCAATGGCGGTTTTACCCGGCTCGGCGCGTTTCATGGTGTCGCGTACCGGCGCGGCAAGGATGCCTCCCGTACGACTGGTTTCACTGAGGGCGAGCAGGCGGGCGAGATCGTCCTGATGCAGACAAGGTCTGGCGGCGTCATGTACCAGCACCCACTGCGCTTCGCCGACGGCCTGCAGCCCGGCGAGCACGGAGTCTGCGCGCTCATTGCCGCCATCGACGACCGTAATCTGCGGATGTTGCGCCAAAGGCAGTTGTGCAAAGCGGCTGTCGCCGGGGCTGATCGCAATGACAACACGCGTCACCCGGGGATGCGCCAATAGCGCATGAACCGAGTGTTCAAGAATGGTTTTATCACCGATTGAGAGGTACTGCTTCGGACATTCCGTTTGCATCCGACGGCCAAATCCGGCAGCCGGCACCACGGCGCAAACGTCCAAAAAAGTGGCTGCCATGTTAAATCCTTGGCTGTTTATCGATTGTTTTGCCCCGTCGTCTGAGCGCGCTTAGACGCATCGGGCACCAGACGGAAAAAGGTTTCGCCCGGTTTAGTCATACTCAGTTCGTTGCGAGCACGCTCTTCAATGGCTTCCTGGCCGCCATTAAGATCGTCAATTTCGGCAAAAAGCTGATCGTTACGCGCTTTGAGCTTCGCATTTGTATCTTGCTGCGCGACGACGTCATCATTGACGCGGCTATAGTCGTGTAAGCCGTTCTTACCGAACCACAGTGAATACTGCAGCCAGACCAGTAAAGCCAGCAACAGCAGCGTTAGTTTACCCATCCTGCCCCCTGAAAAACGGCGCCATCATCCCATAACTTCCTCTGAGACTCTACTCAGAGGGCGGGAATGCCGCGACAACGCGGGCAAATGTACCACATTTATCCCCCGATCCGCACACCTCGAACAGGGAGAACATAATCTAATTGTTGGTTACGGTTTGAATTATGACCAGCCGCAGCAGTCATCAAAAAAGAAGAGAAGCGACCTACCCCAGCAACCACATGAACAAAGCGCCAAACATCGCGCCGACGGTTAACAAGGTTGAGATAATACTGAACAGCAGTTTGCCCTTCATCAGTGAATGTAGGGCAATGCCTACCACCACGGCAACGGGCATGAGCGCCAGAAAGAAGGGCCAGGTATAAAGAAAGAAAAACAGCGTGTTAGAGCCATAAATGAGGAAAGGGAAACCCAACGCCAGCAGCCACGACACGAAACCGACCACGGCCCCGGATAGCGACCAGGTGGTTTCGTCTTCGACGGTGAACGTATCTGACGTTGTGATAGTAATGTTATGGCTATTACGCATATGAAATCCTGTGACCTTGACGAGCCAGGCACGCAAGCCCGGTAGTGTCTCAGGATCTGATCATATCGCCCTCTCTCAGTAGATCTAATAATTGGCGGACTAAATTTGTTACTAATTGTTCACCATCCAGGTGAATTTCTGGTGATTCTGGCGCTTCATAAACCGAGTCAATGCCGGTGAAATGACGTAACTCACCCGCCCGCGCTTTTTTGTACAAGCCTTTTGGATCGCGCGCTTCGCAGGTGGCCAGCGGGGTATCCACAAAGACTTCGATAAAGCGCCCGCTCCCGACGCGTTCACGTACCGCCTGTCTCTCGGCGCGATGCGGGGAAATAAACGCCGTCAACACCACCAGTCCGGCATCGACCATCAGATTGGCGACTTCCCCCACCCGACGGATGTTCTCTTTGCGATCGGCTTCGCTAAAGCCGAGATCGCTGCACAAGCCGTGGCGTACGTTGTCGCCATCCAACAGATATGTACTCACACCGCGTTGATGCAGCGCCTCTTCCAGCGCCCCCGCCACCGTGGATTTACCCGAGCCGGAAAGCCCGGTAAACCACAGAACGACACCACGGTGACCGTGGTGTTGCTCGCGCTGTTGCGGTGTTACGGGATGCGCATGCCAGACGACGTTTTCGTCATGCAGCGCCATTATTGGCCTCCCAGCAAATCACGCGCACCCCAGTGCGGGAAGTGACGGCGAACCAATGCATTCAGTTCCAGCTCAAACGCGCTGAATTCAGACGGCGTTGAGACAGATTCTGCGAGCGGTTGGCGTACCATACCCGCCCCGACGGTCACATTACTCAGGCGATCTATAATAATCAGCCCTCCGGTCACCGGGTTTTGCTGATAGCTCTCCAGGGCCAGGGGTTCATCGAAGGTGAAATTCACCAGGCCGATGCCGTTCAGCGGCAGATTTTCAACCTCGCGCTGGGTCAGATTATTGATATCAACCTGATATTGAACATGATCAACACGGGCGCGGGTCTTTTTCCCGGCAATCTTAATATCATAACTCTGCCCCGCCGACAGCGGCTGCTCCGCCATCCAGACCACATCAATGGCGGCACGCTGCACCGCAGGTAATGCTTCGCTGGCATCAAGCAGCAGGTCGCCGCGACTGATGTCGATTTCATCCTTCAGCACCAGGGTGATGGCTTCACCCGCATGGGCCTGTGGCAAATCGCCGTCAAAGGTCACAATGCGCGCCACGCTGGATTCAACGCCGGAGGGCAGCACTTTGATTCGCTGGCCAACCTTCACGGTGCCAGACGCGAGCGTTCCGGCGTAACCGCGAAAATCCAGATTCGGGCGGTTCACATACTGCACCGGGAAACGCATCGGCTGGGTATCGACCACGCGCTGAATGTCGACAGTTTCCAGCATTTCCAACAGCGTCGGACCACTGTACCACCGCATGTTCACGCTCTGAGACGCCACATTATCGCCTTCCAGCGCAGAGAGCGGGACAAAACGAATATCCAGATTCCCCGGCAACTGTTCGGCAAACGTCAGGTAATCTTCGCGAATACGGACAAATGTCTCTTCGCTGAAATCCACCAGATCCATTTTGTTGATCGCGACCACCAGGTGTTTGATCCCAAGCAGCGTAGAGATGAAACTGTGGCGACGGGTCTGATCCAACACCCCTTTACGGGCATCGATCAGTAAGATCGCCAGATCGCAGGTTGAGGCGCCTGTCGCCATATTACGGGTGTACTGCTCATGGCCCGGGGTATCGGCAATGATAAATTTACGTTTCTCGGTAGAGAAATAGCGGTAGGCCACGTCAATCGTGATCCCCTGCTCGCGTTCGGCCTGCAGGCCATCCACCAGCAGCGCCAGATCGAGTTTCTCGCCCTGCGTACCGTGACGTTTGCTGTCATTGTGCAGCGAAGAAAGCTGATCTTCGTAAATCTGGCGCGTATCGTGCAGCAAGCGGCCAATCAGCGTACTTTTACCGTCGTCCACGCTACCGCAGGTTAAAAAGCGCAGCAGACTTTTATGTTGTTGGGCGACCATCCAGGCTTCGACGCCGCCTTCATTAGCGATTTGTTGGGCAAGTGCGATGTTCATAGCGGCTCCTTAGAAATACCCCTGACGTTTCTTCAGCTCCATGGAGCCCGCCTGGTCGCGGTCGATTACGCGCCCCTGACGTTCACTGGTGGTTGAAACCAGCATCTCTTCGATGATCTCCGGCAACGTTTGCGCATTCGACTCCACCGCGCCGGTCAGCGGCCAGCAGCCCAAAGTACGGAAACGCACCATCCGCTTTTTAATCACTTCGCCAGGCTGCAGATCGATCCGATTGTCATCGATCATCATCAGCATACCGTCACGCTCCAGCACCGGGCGTTCAGCCGCCAGATACAGCGGGACGATCTCAATATTTTCCAGCCAGATGTACTGCCAGATATCCTGTTCGGTCCAGTTGGAGAGCGGAAAAACGCGAATGCTTTCGCCTTTGTTTATCTGCCCGTTGTAGTTGTGCCACAGTTCCGGACGCTGGTTCTTCGGGTCCCAGCGATGAAAACGGTCGCGGAAGGAATAGATACGTTCTTTGGCGCGGGATTTCTCTTCATCGCGACGCGCGCCGCCAAACGCGGCATCAAAACCGTATTTATTCAGCGCCTGTTTCAGCCCTTCGGTCTTCATGATGTCGGTATGTTTCGCGCTACCGTGGACGAAGGGGTTTATCCCCATCGCCACCCCTTCCGGGTTTTTGTGGACCAGCAATTCGCAGCCGTAGGTTTTGGCAGTGCGGTCACGAAATTCATACATCTCGCGAAATTTCCAGCCCGTATCAACATGCAGCAGCGGGAACGGCAGCGAGCCTGGATAAAACGCTTTACGCGCCAGATGCAGCATCACGCTGGAATCTTTACCGATGGAATACATCATCACCGGATTAGAGAATTCGGCGGCCACCTCGCGAATGATATGGATGCTTTCCGCTTCCAGTTGCCGCAGGTGGGTGAGTCGTTTTTGGTCCATAACCGTTCCTTAAGCCAGATTTATAACAGAAGAACCGAAGCCTTCTGCGTCTGTTGTGTGTTGAAACCAGGCGAGCGTGTCGTGAAGTTGCACGACTTCCCCTACGACGATCAGAGAGGGCATAGGGGCGTCTTTCGCAAGGTGTGCAAGGTTGTGTAGTGTGCCGGTCGCAACGTGCTGATCGACGCGCGTTCCGCGAGAAATCACCGCCACCGGCGTTGTCGCATCGCGACCGTGTTGAATGAGTTGTTCGCTGATTTCCGCCGCTTTCATCGTGCCCATATAGATAGCAAGCGTCTGTCGGCTCTGGGCCAGATGCGCCCAATCAAAAGGGGTGCTGTCAGCCTTGTAGTGCCCCGTCACAAACGTCACGCTCTGGGCGTAATCGCGATGGGTGAGCGGAATACCGGCATATGCAGTGACGGCGGATGCCGCCGTGATCCCCGGAACCACCTGAAACGGCACACCCGCTTCGGCGGCCGCCTGAAGTTCCTCACCACCGCGCCCAAAAATGAACGGATCGCCCCCTTTGAGACGGACAACGGTTTTGCCCGCCTTCGCTGCCGCAATCAGCATCTGATTGGTTTCGTGCTGCGGCACGGCGTGTTCACCCGCCCGTTTACCCACGCAGATCTGTTCAGCATCGCGACGAATCAGCTCCCGCACGCCGTCGCTCACCAGGTGGTCATAGAACACCACGTCGGCATCCTGCAGTACCTGTAAGCCGCGCAGGGTCAGCAACCCGGCATCTCCCGGCCCGGCGCCCACCAGAATCAGTTCCCCGGCGCTACTCCCTGGATTATCCAACTCATCTTCCAGAATCTGCTGCGCGGCAGACTCATTACCGGCATGCATTAGACTTGCAAAGCGGCCACGGAAAACGCGTTCCCAGAAACGACGGCGTTCAGTCACGCTGGTCAGACGCGTTTTCAGATGATTACGCCAGTAGCTGGCTTTTTCCGCCATGCGCCCCAGGCTCGTCGGCAGCAACGCTTCGATTTTTTCCCGCAGCACGCGCGTCAGAACCGGCGCGGTACCACCGGAGGAGATCGCCACTAACAACGGTGAACGATCGACAATCGACGGGAAGATAAATGAGCATTCCGGCGGATCATCCACCACGTTGACCAGGCGATGGCGGGCTTGTGCGGCCCTGGAGATCCGTTGGTTGAGTTCACGGTCACGGGTGGCGGCAACGACCAGCACCACGCTGTCGATTTGCGATTCCACAAAATCCGCGTCGCTGACTACCTGCACCTGCGCACCCGCACGATGCAAGAATGCGACGTTGCGATCGGCAATCTCACCCGTCCCCACCACCAGGACGGGTCTCTCTTTTATCGCAACAAATAAGGGCAAATAGTTCACAAGTTACAACTCGCTACCAATCAGGAATAGAGTGACTATAGGGAGCGCAAGGGAACGAATGAAATTACGAATTGGAATGAGTAGTTCCTCAAAAGAATAACGATTTGAGAAAGCAAATATCAAAAAGTGCTTAACCCACCGAAATTCGGGCATTTCGGAGCAAATGAAATTGTCTTACTTCTGTCACGGTTTCATACTAGGCGGGTAAAAATTTCTGCTTTGCATTTAAGGACTCACTATGTTTTCCGCATTGCGCCACCGTACCGCTGCCCTGGCGCTCGGCGTATGCTTTATCCTTCCCGCACACGCGACGTCGCCGAACACTGGCACTATTGCAAATACCCAGGCTCGACATATTGCGACTTTTTTTCCGGGACGAATGACCGGTTCTCCCGCGGAAATGCTGTCTGCCGATTATCTTCGTCAGCAATTTGAACAGATGGGATATCGCAGTGATATTCGGACGTTTAACAGTCGTTATATTTATACCGCCAGGGACAATCGCAAAAACTGGCATAACATTACGGGCAGTACTGTTATTGCCGCGCATGAAGGTAAAGTGCCACAGCAGATTATTATTATGGCGCACCTGGATACCTACGCACCGCAAAGCGATGCGGACTCCGATGCCAATCTTGGCGGGCTGACGTTACAGGGCATTGACGATAACGCAGCAGGGTTGGGCGTCATGCTGGAACTGGCGGAAAGACTGAAAGATGTTACCACCGAATACAGCATCCGCTTTATCGCCACCAGCGGCGAAGAAGAGGGAAAACTGGGTGCCGAAAACCTGCTTAAGCGGATGAGCGCCACCGAGAAGAAAAATACGCTGCTGGTTATCAATCTCGATAACCTGATCGTCGGCGATAAGCTCTACTTTAATAGCGGGCAAAAAACGCCGGAAGCGGTGCGTAAACTGACGCGCGATCGCGCCCTGGCCATCGCCCGTCATCATGGCATCGCCGCCAGTTCCAACCCCGGTTTTAACAAGAATTATCCAAAAGGAACGGGATGCTGCAACGATGCAGAGGTTTTCGATAAAGCGGGGATTGCGGTGCTCTCTGTTGAAGCCACTAACTGGAACCTGGGTAAAAAAGACGGTTATCAGCAACGCGCGAAAACCGCCTCTTTCCCTGCCGGAAATAGCTGGCACAACGTGCGGCTGGATAACCAGCAGCATATCGACAAGGCGCTGCCTGGACGCATTGAGCATCGTAGCCGTGACGTGGTTCGCATCATGCTGCCGCTGGTGAAAGAGCTGGCAAAAGCAGAGAAAGCCTAGCGGTTCACAGATTAAAAAAACGCCCCCGGCCTTGCGGCAGGAGGCGTTAATTGCATTGGGAAAACTCAACCTTCGTGCAGCCCGCACTCGCGCTTGAGTCCGAAGAAACGGGTTTCCTCTTCGGCCATTCCGGGTTCCCATTTGCGGGTCGTGTGAGTGTCACCAACCGACAGATACCCCTGATCCCACAACGGGTGATATTTCAGGCCATGTTTTTGCAGGTACTGATAAACCGTACGGTTGTCCCAGTCGATAATCGGCAGCACTTTAAAGATCCCACGCTGAATCGCCAACACGGGCAGATGCGCGCGACTGCCGGACTGCTCCCGGCGTAGGCCAGCAAACCAGGTTTGTGCGTTAAGATCGTTTAACGCCCGATTCATCGGTTCGACTTTGTTGATCTCATTGTATTTTTCAATACCTTCAACGCCCTGCTCCCACAGCTTACCGTAGCGCGCTTCCTGCCATGCGGCGCTCTCCGTCGCGCGATAAACCTTCAGGTTCAGCCTGAGCTTGTCTGCTAACTCGTCTATAAACTGGTAGGTTTCCGGGAACAGATAGCCGGTATCGGTGAGGATCACCGGGATATCCGGGCGGATCTGATTGACCAGATGCAGGCTGACTGCCGCCTGGATGCCGAAGCTGGAAGAGAGCACATATTCGCCGGGCAGATTTTCCAGCGCCCACGCCACGCGCCCTTCAGCGTCCCGTTTTTCCAGCTGGCTGTTGATTTCCGCCAGCGCCATCACCCGCTCAACTTTCGGCAGCGCGTTCAACGCCTGTAAATCGAATACGGACATAGGTTCCTCACTGTTTGCTTTGCCTGATGGCGCTACGCTTATCAGGCCTACAAAATCCGTAGGCCGGATAAGGCGTTCACGCCGCCATCCGGCAATGAGACGTTATTCCCAGAAATCGCGGGCCGGATCGAGCACCGGGCGAATGATGCCCGCACGCACGGTAAAATCACCGAAGCCTTCACCCGCTTCACGCTCTTTCACCCAGCGCCCAATCAGTTCATCGAGAGAGGCCAGAATCTCCGGCTCGGTGATATTCTCTTTGAACATCCGCGGGATGCGCGTCCCGATGCGATTACCGCCCAGGTGCAGGTTGTAACGCCCTGGCGCTTTCCCGACCAGGCCGACTTCTGCCAGCATGGCGCGACCGCAACCGTTCGGACACCCCGTCACACGCATCACAATATGTTCGTCGCTGACGCCGTGCTTCGCCATCAGCGTGTCGATATTATCGATAAACGTCGGCAGGAAACGCTCTGCTTCCGCCATCGCCAGCGGACAGGTCGGGAACGACACGCAGGCCATTGAGTTTTCGCGCTGCGGCGTGACTGAGTCCATCAGACCGCTGTCGCGCGCCAGTTTTTCGATCTTCGCTTTCTGGCTCTCTGGCACCCCGGCGATGATCAGATTCTGGTTGGCGGTAATACGAAACTCGCCTTTGTGGATCTTCGAGATCTCCAGCAGACCGGTTTTCAGCGGACGCCCCGGATAATCCAGAATACGACCGTTCTCAATAAACAGCGTCAGATGCCATTTATTGTCGATGCCTTTCACCCAACCGATGCGATCGCCACGTCCGGTAAATTCATAGGGGCGGATTGGCGCAAATTTAATGCCCGCGCGACGCTCCACCTCTTCTTTGAACGTCTCAACGCCGACGCGCTCCAGCGTGTATTTGGTTTTCGCGTTTTTACGGTCGGTACGGTTACCCCAGTCGCGCTGGGTAGTGACCACCGCTTCCGCCACCGCCAGCGTGTGCTCCAGCGGAATATAGCCAAATTCGCTCGCCGTACGGGCATAGGTTTTTTTGTTGCCGTGTTCGATGGAAAGCCCACCGCCCACCAGCAGGTTAAAGCCCACCAGTTTGCCGTTTTCGGCAATCGCCACGAAATTCATGTCGTTGGCGTGCAGATCGATATCGTTCTGCGGCGGGATCACTACCGTGGTTTTGAACTTACGCGGCAGATAGGTCTGACCGAGGATCGGTTCTTCATCGGTGGTCGCAACCTTCTCCTGATCGAGCCAGATCTCCGCATAGGCGCGAGTACGCGGCAGCAGGTGTTCCGAGATCTTCTTCGCCCATTCGTAAGCTTCGGCGTGCAGTTCGGACTCGTACGGGTTCGACGTACAGAGCACGTTACGGTTCATGTCGTTGGCGGTTGCCAGCGCGTCCAGCCCCACCGAGTGCAGCATCTGATGCACTGGTTTCACATTCTTCTTCAAAATGCCGTGGAACTGGAAAGTCTGACGGTTAGTCAGACGGATGCTGCCGTAGATCGTGTTGTCATGGGCGAATTTATCAATCGCCTGCCACTGTTTGGTGGTGATCACCCCACCTGGCAGACGGCAGCGCAGCAGCATCGCATGACGCGGCTCCAGCTTCTGTTCGGCACGCTCGGCGCGGATATCGCGATCGTCCTGCTGGTACATGCCGTGGAAGCGGATCAGCAGGAAGTTGTCGCCTTTGAAACCGCCGGTAAGCGTGTCATTCAAATCTTCAGCAATGGTGCCGCGCAGGTAGTTGCTTTCCAGCTTCATGCGCTCGGCATCAGTCAGCTTGCCTTCGACCACTAAAGGTCCAGGGTGTTTTTCGCTCATTAGTAGACATCTCGCTGATAACGGCGCTCAACGCGCAGCTCACTTAAAAATTCATCCGCTGCTTCGGCGTCCATACCGCCGAATTCAGCAATCACGTCCAGCAAAGCCTGTTCAACGTCTTTCGCCATGCGATTAGCGTCGCCGCAGACATAAAGGTGGGCACCATCATTGATCCAGCGCCACAGCTCCGCGCCCTGTTCGCGCAGTTTGTCTTGTACGTATATTTTTTGTTTTTGGTCGCGTGACCAGGCCAGATCGATGCGGTTTAGCACGCCCTCTTTGACGTAGCGCTGCCATTCGACCTGGTAAAGGAAATCTTCCGTAAAGTGCGGGTTGCCGAAGAAGAGCCAGTTTTTGCCCGGCGCTTCATCTGCCGCACGCTGCTGCATAAAGGCGCGGAACGGCGCGATACCGGTACCCGGGCCAATCATAATGACCGGTGTTTCCGGATTGGCTGGCAGACGGAAGTTGTCGTTGTGTTCGATAAACACGCGCACTTCACCTTCTTCCTCTACGCGATCGGCGAGGAAGCTGGAGGCGCCACCGGCACGGGCACGGCCTTCGATGTCATAGCGCACCACGCCAACGGTGACGTGCACTTCGCTCTCCACCTCCGCCTGCGACGAGGCGATGGAGTAGAGGCGCGGCGTCAGCGGACGCAGCAGACCGGCTAACGCTTCGGCGTCCAGTTGCGCCGGAGAGAAGCGCACCATATCGACTATCGGGGTGGTCGCGGCGTAGTGCTGCAACTTCGCTTTATCGCCCACCAGCGGCAGCAGCGATTCACTGCGCGTCAGCGTGGCATAGTTTTCAACGATATTGGCGGTGTTGACCGTCAGTTCAAAATGCCACGCCAATGCGTCTGAAAGCGGCAGAATTTTGCCCTCGACGGTGACGGGTTCATCCCCTTTCAGCCACAGCAGCTCAACAATCTCTTTGACCAGCGCCGAATCGTTTTGATACCAGACGCCCAGCGCATCGCCAGGCTGATAACGCAGGCCAGAATCGCCTAAATCGATTTCGATATGACGCACGTCTTTTTCAGAATCACGACCAGTAATTTTCTGATTAACGGAAAGGCTCGCAGTAAGCGGCGCTTCTTTGGTATACGGGCTGCTATGAATTTCGTTGACCGCCCCTGTCGCAACCGACAGTGAAGGTGTGGCAACTGGCGCACGCGCTTTCAGCACCTCTACCACCCGGGCACGCCACTCGCTTGCGGCTGGCTGGTATTCCACATCGGCATCGACGCGATCCAGCAGGCGTTCACCGCCGAGCTCCGCCAGTTTGCTGTCAAAATCTTTACCGGACTGGCAGAAAAACTCATAGGAGGTATCGCCGAGTCCAAAGACTGCAAACGCGGTGCCGTCGAGTTTTGGCGCTTTTTTCGAGAACAGGAATTTATGCAATGCGACGGCTTCTTCTGCCGGCTCCCCTTCCCCCTGGGTCGACGCGACAACGATCAGCAGTTTTTCATTGGCGATCTGTTTGAATTTGTAGTCGCCCGCGTTGACCAACGTGACGCTGAGTTTTGCCGCCAGCAGATCGTCGCGCAGGGCTTCGGCCACACGGCGCGCATTGCCGGTTTGCGATGCGCAAAGCAACGTGATGCCCGGCATTTCAGCCGCAGGCGCGGGTGCCACAGCCGTCGAACCGGGTTGCTGATTCAGCATGCCCCAGAAATAGCCGGAAACCCACGCAAGCTGCGTAGGCGTAAGATCGGTCGCGGCCGCCTGAAGGCGTGCCAGTTGCTCCGGGTTCAGCGGAAGCAAAGCGGAAGGTGGGGCCTGTGTCGTCATGCGTCGTTATGTTCCAGTAAGCTATGCGGATTTAAGCAATAAAACCCAAACTGATGATAAGGTTAACGGCGAGGATAGTAACAATTAAAGAAGGGATGGAAATAACAAATAACCAAATGGACTAACCTGTTTTAACTATACTTATTAACAGCAAAAACGATTATCTAATTCCATGAAATTAAAGAAAATAAAAAAGTTAATCGGGATAAATAGCGTAATCAGCGGCTGAGCGCCGTTTTAGTTAATGATAAAAAATGTACTTTCCGGTACCCTACGGCGGTTTTTCGTATCATTGAGAGCTAATCATGACCACCACCCTGTTTAAAGATTTCACCTTCGAAGCCGCCCACCGCCTGCCGCATGTACCGGCCGGGCATAAATGTGGCCGTCTGCACGGTCATTCGTTCATGGTGCGACTCGAAATTACCGGTGAAGTCGATCCGCACACAGGTTGGATCATCGATTTCGCCGAACTCAAAGCGGCGTTCAAACCGACCTACGATCGTCTGGATCACTACTATCTGAACGATATCCCTGGTCTGGAGAATCCGACCAGCGAAGTGCTGGCGCACTGGATTTGGGACCAGGTTAAACCTGTCGTCCCTCTGCTAAGCGCGGTGATGGTGAAAGAAACCTGCACAGCGGGCTGCATTTATCGCGGCGAGTGATTTTTGCTTTTTGCCGGGTGGCGGCTTCGCCTTACCCGGCCTACAAAACCCGTCGTCCTTTTAGGCCGGATAAGCGCAGCGCCATCCGGCTTTTAAGTCACGCGATATTCAGATATTTGTGCGTCTGCATGGAGAGACGCCAGTTGCGGGCGATACAGGTTTCAATGCACAGACGCGTCGCGTCTTCTTTCTGACTGATAGGCTGCAGAGCAATAATGCGCGGTTTATCATCGGTCAATGTGGCCAGCAGTTCATCCAGCGCTTCGATATCGCGAACCCGCCCAACCGGATGCTTGATTTCATTGGCTCGCTCCAGCGCCTGTGAGAGCACGTCATAGCCACCACGCATATTCACTTTCGGAGAAACCGTCACCCAGGTGTTGGTCGAACAGCGGACTTCGTGGGTGCCGCTGGTCTCAATCTGGCAGCTGAAACCGTTCTTTTCCAGTAACTCGGTGAGCGGCATCAAATCATGAATGCAGGGTTCACCGCCGGTAATCACCACATGACGTGCGGTATAACCCTGTCGGCCAATTACCGCCAGCAGATCTTCGCTGCTCGCCGCGCCCCATTTGTCGCTCTCTTTGGTTTTCGCCAGGATGCTATACAGGGAAACTTCCCGATCCTCAAGCTTATCCCAGGTGTGTTTGGTGTCGCACCAGGCACAGCCAACCGGGCATCCCTGTAAACGAATAAAAATGGCGGGGACACCGGTAAAATAACCCTCACCTTGCAGGGTCTGGAACATCTCGTTAATCGGGTACTGCATAATCATCTCAATGTGGGGATAAACGATAATTATCGCAGATCCCCGCCAAAGTATCATGCCCCATCGGTGCTTTAGGCGGTGATTGCCGCAATAAAGCGTTCCGTGATCTGCTGCGGACGGGTGATCGCACCACCCACCACAACGGTATGTGCGCCTAACGCAAGACAGCGCGCTGCCAGCTCCGGCGTTTCGACATTCCCTTCCGCCACCACCGGGACCGTCACAGCCGCCAGCACATCGCGTAAAAAGTTGCAGTCATTCTCCGGTAAGCGGTGGCCTGCCGTCTCTGCGGTGTAGCCATAGAGCGTGGTCCCTACGCAGTCAAACCCCAGCGCCTGCGCCGTGACCGCCTCTTCTACGCTGGCAATATCCGCCATCAGTAAAACTGCCGGATAGCGGGAACGGATCTGCGCAACCAGCGCCTCCAGCGTTTGCCCCTGCGGGCGTGGACGCGCTGTGGCGTCGAGAGCAATAATTTCCGGTCCCACGCTCATCAGCTCATCCACTTCTTTCATCGTGGCGGTAATAAATACCTCGCTGTCCGGGTAATCACGCTTGATGATGCCAATCACCGGTAAAGAGACCTGCTGTTTGATGGCGGCAATATCCACCACGCTATTTGCGCGGATCGCCACCGCTCCGCCTTGTGCTGCCGCCAGCGCCATGCGCGACATAATAAACGGGCTGTGTAAGGGTTCATGTTCCAGCGCCTGGCAGGAGACGACTAACTTGCCTTTCAGGTTATCCAGTACAGTTTTCATTGCGATAATGTCTCTTCAATTTCATTTTTGATGATCGTGACGTGCGGGCCATAAATGACCTGGACCCCGTTACCACGCAGGATGACGCCACGCGCGCCGGTCGCTTTCAATGCCGCTTCATCCACCTTTGCGCCCTCTTTGACCGTGACGCGCAAACGCGTTGCACAGCAGTCCACCTCTTCAAGGTTGTCTTTGCCGCCCAATCCGGCAATCACTGCCGCCGCGCGTTCGCTTTGCGGGAGCACACTTTCTACTGTTGTCTCTTTCTCACGCCCCGGCGTCAGAAAACCAAAGCGGTTAATCAGGTAGCGGAACGTAAAGTAGTACAGGAAGAACCACGGTACACCGACCAGCGGTACATACATCCAGTGGGTTTTGGCCTCGCCCTGCAGCACGCCAAAGAGAATGAAATCGATAAACCCGCCAGAGAACGTCTGGCCGATCGTGATATGCAGAATATGCGCGATCATAAACGCCAGCCCGTCGAAGAAGGCATGAATGACATACAGAACCGGCGCCACAAACAGGAAGGAGAACTCAATCGGTTCGGTGATCCCCGTCAGGAAAGAGGTCAGCGCGGCAGACAACAGCAACCCGGCAACCCGTTTCTTGTTCTCAGCGTTTGCCGTGTGATACATCGCCAGACACGCGCCAATCAGGCCGAACATCATGGTGATAAAGCGACCGGACATAAAACGCGAAGTGCCGATGTAAAACTGTTGAACAGCAGGGTCGGCAAGCTGGGCGAAGAAAATACGCTGCGTACCTTCAACCAGTTGACCATTGACGATTTCACTTCCCCCCAGCGCCGTCGTCCAGAAGGGCAGATAGAAGATATGGTGCAGGCCAAACGGACCGAGCATACGCAGAATAAAGCCGTACAGAAACGTCCCCAGATACCCTGTCGCATCCACCAGGCCACCCAGACCAAAAATCAGTTTCTGGAAATGCGGCCACACCACGGTCATCGCCGCGCCAACCAGAATCGCCGCCAGCGAACTGATGATTGGCACAAAACGTGAGCCGCCAAAGAAGCCCAGGAACTGCGGCAATGCAATTTTGTTGAAGCGCTGATGCAGAACGCAGGTCACCAGACCAATCACCACGCCGCCGAAGACCCCCGTTTCCAGGGTCTGGATACCCAGCGTCATCCCCTGCCCGACCGCGCCAGGATTCTCGAGCGCCAGCGTACCGGTCAGGATCAGCAAGGCGTTGATCGTGGCGTTCATCACTAAAAATGCCAGCAGCGCCGCAAGCCCGGCCGTACCTTTATCGGTTTTCGCCAGCCCGACCGCTACCCCAACAGCAAACAGCACCGAGAGGTTGGCAAATACAATCGAGCCCGCGCTGCTCATGATCGTAAAAATGGCCTGTAACCAGCCGATATCCAAAAACGGATAGGCTGTTATGGTGTTCGGATTCGAGAGCGCGCCACCGATCCCCAATAACAAGCCCGCGGCAGGCAACACCGCAATCGGCAGCATGAACGATTTACCGAATCGTTGCGCCTTTTCAAACCAGGCACCCGAGGAGGCACCGCTGAATATTTGCATCATTTTTTCACTTCCCCATCAATCGATGAAAATTTTTACCACACAAATATATAAAAGTGAAAATTATCACCAAAAATCCAGGAAGCGGATCATACTTTTTTAAAATAACTGGCATCGCCCCCCTGCTTTCCGCCACACTAGCCGCAGAGAAACGCATTAAGGATCTTGCATGTCAGAAAATGAAAATCTGCTGCTGAGGCTGCGCCAGGGGGTTTCCGGATACAGCCCGACTCAGCAAAAGCTGGGAGAGTTTGTCCTGAACGATCCGGCAAAAGTGCTCTACCTGACGATTACCGAACTGGCCCGGGAAAGTGATACCAGTGAAGCAAGCGTCACGCGCTTATGCCGCACGCTGGGATGTAAAGGCTATAACGAATTTAAGATGGCGCTGGCGCTGGATATCCAGCAGGGGCAACCCGTTCAGCAGAGTGGCGATGAGATTGATAACGTCGTCAATGAGTCTGTGCAGGCATTGCAGGACACGGCAAAATTACTCGACAGAGCGATGCTGGAAAAAGCCGCGCTGGCGCTGCATCAAGCGCACGCTGTGCAGATCTACGGCGTGGCCGCCAGTGCAATTCTTGGGGAGTATTTGCATTACAAACTCCTGCGACTCGGTAAACCTGCGCAGCTGTTCAGCGACATGCATCGTGCCGCCATGAATGCTACAGCGCTTTCAAAAGAGACGCTGGTGGTGGCGATCTCCAGTTCAGGCTCGACCCGCGATTTACTGCATGTGGTTAAGCTTGCCCGCAAGCGTGGCGTTCCGGTGTTGGTGCTGAGTAATACGCCGCGTAGCCCGCTGGGTTCATTGAGTGATTTCCAACTGGTGGCCGCCAAACCGGAAGGGCCGCTGAGCGCCGGGGCGTTGAATGCCAAAGTCGGGGTAATGCTGTTAGTTGAACTGCTCACAACATCGCTGATTGCACTGGACGAGGGTTACAGCAATGTAAGCCAACAAACGGCCAGCGCGACGCTACCGCTGCTGCTGTAGCGCAGGCATAAAAAAACCCGCCGAGGCGGGTTTTTTCTTAAGAGGTAAGGTTCAGATTACTGACCTTTGATCTCTTTACGACCGTTGTACGGTGCTTTTTCACCCAGCGCTTCTTCGATACGAATCAGCTGGTTGTACTTAGCAACACGGTCAGAACGGCTCATAGAACCGGTTTTGATCTGGCCTGCAGCGGTACCAACAGCCAGGTCAGCGATGGTCGCATCTTCAGTTTCGCCAGAACGGTGAGAGATAACTGCAGTGTAGCCAGCGTCTTTCGCCATTTTGATCGCAGCCAGAGTTTCGGTCAGAGAACCGATCTGGTTGAATTTGATCAGAATGGAGTTAGCGATACCGTTGTCGATACCACGTTTCAGGATTTTGGTGTTAGTTACGAACAGGTCGTCACCAACTAACTGAAGTTTGTCGCCCATAACTTTAGTCTGGTATGCGAAACCATCCCAGTCAGACTCGTCCAGACCGTCTTCGATGGAAACGATCGGGTACTGTTTAGTCAGGTCTTCCAGGAAGTGGGTAAATTCTTCAGAGGTGAAAGATTTGTTGCCTTCGCCAGCCAGAACGTATTTACCGTCTTTGTAGAATTCAGACGCTGCACAGTCCATCGCCAGAGTGATGTCGGTGCCCAGCTCGTAACCTGCAGCTTTAACCGCTTCAGCAATAACAGCCAGCGCTTCTGCGTTGGAACCCAGGTTCGGCGCGTAGCCACCTTCGTCACCAACAGCAGTACCCATGCCTTTAGATTTCAGAACTTTAGCCAGGGTGTGGAACACTTCAGAACCCATACGGATGGCTTCTTTCAGCGTTTTCGCGCCAACAGGCTGAATCATGAACTCTTGGATATCAACGTTGTTGTCAGCGTGCTCACCACCGTTGATGATGTTCATCATCGGAACCGGCATAGAGTATTTGCCCGGAGTACCGTTCAGCTCAGCGATGTGCTCGTACAGCGGCATGCCTTTAGCGGCAGCAGCAGCTTTGGCGTTAGCCAGAGACACAGCCAGGATTGCGTTCGCACCGAAGTTGGATTTGTTTTCAGTACCGTCCAGGTCGATCATGATCTTGTCGATGCCGGCCTGATCTTTGGCGTCTTTGCCAAGGAGTGCCTGAGCGATCGGGCCGTTAACCGCGCCAACAGCTTTGGTTACGCCTTTACCCAGGAAACGGGATTTGTCGCCATCGCGCAGTTCCAGCGCTTCGCGGGAACCAGTAGAAGCACCTGACGGAGCAGCTGCCATACCTACGAAACCACCCTCCAGGTGTACTTCGGCTTCAACAGTCGGGTTACCACGGGAGTCGATGATTTCACGACCGATGACTTTAACGATTTTGGACATTAGATTTTCCTCAGTACAAGTTAAACTAAAACTCCAGACAAACAACGCGTACCTAAGGTACGCGTTGCCGTTCTAACTTTTTACTTCTTACTTCGCCTGACGCTTCTGATGCTCGCTGGCGGCTTTCACAAAGCCCGCAAACAGCGGATGGCCATCACGTGGCGTGGAAGTAAATTCCGGATGGAACTGACAGGCCACGAACCACGGATGATTCGGTACCTCAATGATCTCGACCAACTGATCATCACCGGAACGGCCTGCAACGCGCAGACCCGCAGCTTCAATTTGTTTCAACAGCATATTGTTGACTTCGTAGCGGTGGCGATGGCGTTCAACAATCGTCGGCGTACCGTACAGCTTACGCACCAGACTCTCGTCGTCCAACTGACACTGCTGCGCGCCAAGGCGCATCGTGCCGCCCAGATCGCTCTTTTCGGTACGGACTTCAACGTTGCCGTCTTCGTCACGCCATTCGGTAATCAGGGCCACCACCGGGTACTTACAGTCTGGCACAAATTCCGTCGAGTTGGCGTTGTCCATACCGACGACGTTACGCGCAAACTCAATCAACGCAACCTGCATACCCAGGCAAATGCCCAGATAAGGAATATTGTTCTCACGCGCAAAGCGTGCGGTAGCGATCTTGCCTTCTACACCACGGTAGCCGAAGCCGCCCGGGATAAGAATAGCATCCAAATCTTTCAGAATTTCGACGCCGCGCGTTTCCACATCCTGCGAATCAATCAGCTTGATGTTAACGGTCACGCGGTTTTTCAGGCCACCGTGTTTCAGCGCTTCAATCACTGATTTGTAGGCGTCCGGCAGTTCAATGTACTTGCCGACCATACCAATCGTCACTTCGCCTGCCGGATTAGCTTCTTCGTAGATAACCTGTTCCCATTCTGACAGATTAGCTTCCGGACAGTTCAAGCTGAATCGTTTACAAATATAATCGTCAAGACCCTGAGATTTCAACAGGCCTGGAATTTTATAAATGGAATCGACATCTTTCATTGAAATAACGGCTTTTTCTGGCACGTTACAGAACAATGCAATTTTTGCACGTTCGTTGGCCGGAATCGCACGGTCAGAACGGCAAACCAGGATGTCAGGCTGAATACCGATGGACAACAGCTCTTTTACAGAGTGCTGAGTCGGTTTGGTTTTGACTTCACCGGCCGCGGCCAGATAAGGCACCAGGGTCAGGTGCATGAACAGAGCGTGTTCACGACCGATATCCACTGCCAGCTGGCGAATCGCTTCAAGGAACGGTAAGGACTCGATATCACCGACGGTACCGCCGATTTCAACCAGCACCACGTCGTGACCTTCGCCACCCGCCAGAACGCGCTCTTTAATCGCATTGGTGATGTGCGGGATAACCTGTACGGTTGCGCCAAGATAATCGCCACGGCGTTCTTTACGCAAAACGTCGGAGTAGATACGACCTGTGGTGAAGTTGTTGCGGCGGCTCATTTTGGTGCGGATGAAACGCTCATAGTGACCCAGGTCCAGATCGGTTTCGGCGCCGTCTTCAGTAACGAACACTTCCCCGTGTTGGATTGGGCTCATAGTGCCCGGATCGACGTTGATATACGGATCCAGTTTCATCATGGTCACATTGAGACCACGGGCTTCAAGAATGGCTGCGAGGGAGGCTGCGGCAATGCCTTTTCCCAGAGAGGATACAACCCCGCCGGTCACAAAAATATAGTTCGTTGTCATGCTGAACCTGAGAAGTTAGGTTTAAAAGACGATGGAATAACCAAGACGGGAAAGCAGTATACCCGAACATGACGTACGCCACAAACTTTCATTATTCCTCCTCTTCATCAGGCTCACATTAATATTGGGAGTGAGAAAATAGCCCCTTTGGGCTAAATGTTTTTGACGCAAATCAAGAGCTTGTTATTTAAAAAATCACACAAAACGCCCTTGACCGCTTAAATTCCTTAGAGATCAATTTCCTGGCGTTTTACCTGCTGCCAGACCTCTTCCATGGTTTCCAAATCTACCCCAGTCATTTCCAGACCGCGGGCTGCGACAATACGTTCAACCTCACGAAAGCGACGTTCGAACTTTTCGTTCGCTTTTTGTAACGCAGTCTCCGCTTTGGTGCCTAAATGGCGGGCCATATTCACTGTCGCAAACAGCAAATCGCCCATTTCCTCCTCCAGTTTAGCCTGGTCTACGACGACCTGCCGCGCCTCAAACATGACCTCGTCAATCTCTTCGTAAACCTTGTCGACGACCGGTCCGAGCGTTGTCCAGTCAAAGCCAACATTTGAACAGCGTTTCTGGATTTTTTGCGCGCGCATTAATGCCGGTAAACTGCGGGGAATGTCATCCAGTGCCGAAAGCTGTGCTTTGTCGGCACGTTCTTCCGTTTTGATCTGCTCCCAGCGGGTAAGCACTTCGGTACTGGTATTGGCGCACGCATCGGCAAACACATGCGGATGGCGACGTTCAAGTTTGTCGCTAATGGCGGCGCAAATATCGTTAAAATCGAATCGCCCCTCTTCCTGCGCCATCTGGGCGTAGAACACAACCTGAAATAACAGATCGCCCAATTCACCACGCAGATCGTCAAAATCTTCGCGGGCAATGGCATCCAGCACTTCGTAAGTCTCTTCCAGCGTATGCGGCGCAATGGTGGCAAAAGTTTGCTCTTTATCCCACGGACAGCCATTTTCCGGGTCACGCAGACGCTTCATGATGCCGAGCAGGCGGTCGATTTGATTCATGTGAGATCCTGAGAGTTGTAACCAATGTTGGCCTGATAAGACGTCTTGCGTCGCCATCAGGCAAAAAAATGCCGGATAGCGGCTAATGCCTTATCCGGCCTAAAGATTAAAATTAACTTCCGTGCAAACGACGTGCGTCGATCACATCCGGCACCTGGTTCAGCTTACCGAGCACGCGGCCCAGCACCTGCAGGTTGTAAATTTCGATAGTCATATCAATTGTGGCAAGCTGTTGCCTGGTATCACTGCGGCTGGCAACGCCCAGTACGTTCACTTTTTCGTTCGCCAGAATGGTGGTGATGTCGCGCAGCAGTCCGCTGCGATCGTTGGCCTGAACACGCACAACCAGCGAATAACCGGCGGAATAACTTTCGCCCCAGACTGCATCCACAATCCGCTCCGGCGCGTGGGAACGCAGTTCTGTCAGTTGCTCGCAGTCCGCACGGTGCACGGAAATACCACGCCCCTGAGTGATGAAACCGACAATCTCATCGCCCGGAATCGGCTGGCAGCAGCGGGCAATGTGGTGCATCAGGTTCCCGACACCTTCGACCACTACACGGCCATCATCTTTGCGACGGTTCTGCGGCGCTTGCGATTTCTGCTGTAGCTGTTTCAGCGCGGCAGCATCCTGTTCAGCGGCGCTGGGTTTATTGAACTGTGACTGCAGGAAGTTCACCATCTGATTCAGACGGATATCCCCTCCGCCTATTGCCGCCAGCAGTTCATCCAGCTCGTTAAAGCTGTATCGTGGCAGCAGATGTTTTTCCGCTTCCTTCAGGCTGATGCCCAAATGTTCCAGTTCGTCGTCAAGGATCTGGCGACCCGCAAGGATGTTTTTGTCCCGGTCCTGTTTGCGGAACCAGGCATGAATTTTTGACCGGCCGCGGCTGGTGGTGACATAGCCCAGGTTCGGATTGAGCCAGTCGCGACTGGGGTTTGGCTGCTTCTGGGTGATGATTTCTATCTGATCGCCCATTTGCAGCTGATAGGTAAACGGCACGATGCGTCCGCCGATTTTCGCCCCGATGCAGCGGTGCCCCACATCACTGTGGATATGGTAAGCAAAGTCGAGCGGCGTAGAGCCTGCGGGCAAGTCCACCACGTCGCCTTTTGGGGTAAAGACATACACACGGTCATCAAAGACCTGGCTACGGACTTCGTCCAGCATTTCGCCGGAATCCGCCATCTCTTCCTGCCAGGCAATCAGCTTACGCAGCCAGGCGATCCGGTCTTCGTGACCGGAACGTGCAGCCGCCCCCGAGGCGGGGCCCTCTTTGTACTTCCAGTGCGCGGCGACGCCCAATTCGGCGTCTTCATGCATCTGTCGGGTACGAATTTGAATTTCTATGGTTTTTCCACCCGGCCCAAGCACAACGGTATGGATAGACTGATAACCATTGGGTTTCGGATTGGCGACGTAGTCGTCAAACTCATCGGGGAGATGGCGATAGTGCGTATGCACAATCCCCAGCGCGGCGTAGCAATCCTGTAAACGCTCCGCCACGATGCGTACAGCGCGCACATCGAACAGCTCATCAAACGCCAGCTGCTTTTTCTGCATTTTGCGCCAGATGCTGTAAATGTGTTTCGGGCGACCGTACACTTCCGCT
The DNA here is from genome assembly GCF_059421685.1 of Citrobacter sp. GW821-FHT02E08. NCBI lineage: Bacteria > Pseudomonadati > Pseudomonadota > Gammaproteobacteria > Enterobacterales > Enterobacteriaceae > Citrobacter > Citrobacter sp. GW821-FHT02E08. The sequence goes on from NZ_JBWKVL010000008.1 coordinate 150,755, forward strand.
TTCACGCCTTCGGTCTTCATCTCCGCGCGCAGGTGACCGACAAACTCGTCGATGTAATGCTCACGGTCAATACGCCGTTCATGCAGCAGTTTGGCAATGCGTTTGTATTCTGCCGGGTGCAGGTAACGGAAGCAGTAATCTTCCAGTTCCCATTTCAGTTGCCCGATCCCTAAGCGGTTTGCCAGCGGTGCGTAGATGTTGGTGCACTCTTTTGCCGCCAGCACGCGTTCGTCTTCCGGCGCGTCTTTCACTTCACGCAGATGCGCAATACGTTCCGCCAGCTTGATCACCACGCAGCGGAAATCGTCCACCATCGCCAGCAGCATCCGGCGAACATTATCAACCTGTTCAGACGAGACGGAGTCGGTGTGCGTCGCTTTAAGCTGGCGGATTGCCGCCATGTCGCGAACACCATGAATAAGATTGACGATGGACTTACCTACGCTCTCGCGCAGAACATCCTCACTGACAACATTACCATCCGCCAGAGGGAACAACAGCGCAGCCCGCAACGTGTCGATATCCATACTCAGCATAGAGAGGATTTCCACCATCTCCACGCCGCGCCACAGCAACAACTCGGCATTCGGGTGTCCCTGTGTCTGTTGCAGGCAATACGCCCAGGTTTCGGCTAAGCGCTCACACGACGGCTGGTTGGTGATTCCCAGACTCGTGATCCATTTTTTCGGATCAAATTCACCCGCTTTATTAAGATGTGCACTTCTTACCGCAACCATTGTCCTCTCCTTAAGGGACCAGGCCTGCCAACGTCAGCAAACCGTAATTCATTACAACTGCTCAAACAACACCATCGACTCCAGGTGCCCAGTGTGCGGGAACATGTCGAGCATCGCCAGCCGCTTAATTTGGTAACCTGCGCTCAACAACGCTTCGCTGTCACGAGCCAGCGTGGCAGGGTTACAGGATACATAAACAATGCGGCCAGGGTTCAATTTTATAATATGTTGCATCACGCCTGCAGCCCCAGCGCGAGCAGGATCGAGCAAGATTTTGTCGAAGCCTTCAGCCGCCCACGGCTGCTGAGTCACATCGTCTTCGAGATTCTCGTGAAAGAATGTCACATTGTGTAATCCGTTGCGCAACGCATTTTCACGCCCTTTTTCTACCAGGGCGGGGACGCCTTCTACGCCCACCACGTGACGCGCGCGCGTTGCCAATGGCAGGGTAAAATTGCCCATACCGCAGAAAAGATCTAATACGCGATCGTCGGGTTGGATATCCAGCCACTCCATCGCTCGCGCGACCATAAGTTGGTTTACCCCGGCGTTAACCTGGATAAAGTCACGCGGACTGAAGGTTAAGCGTAGCCCGTTTGAATCGTACCAGGGCGCCTCCCCGGAAATCGGCTCAAGTATGTCGCTTTGAGGCGCCAGAAACAGAAACAGTCCCTCAGAATGCGAAAAGCGTTCCAGTTTTTCTTTGTCTGCCGCACTTAAGGGTCCGGTATAACGCAGGATCATCAGCGTGCCATTCTCTGCCTGCACCAACTCAACATGGCCAAGATGGCGAATGGCCTGCAGGTCGGCAAGACACGCCCTGAGACCGGGCAGCAAGGCCTCAAGCTGGGGCACCAAAACGGGGCACTGCATCACTTCAACAATGTCACTGGAGTTGGCTTTGCGAAATCCCATCTGAAGATGCTGCGTTTTGGGCTGATAGTTCAGGCTCAGTCGCGCGCGACGACGGTAATTCCACGCAGAACCGGCAATGACTTCAGAAACCTCATTTTTCATTAAACGCGCGAGCGCCGCACTTTTGCTTTGCTGTTGCAGAGCAATGCTGGCATGTTGTTGCTGACATCCACCGCAGACGCCAAAATGCGGACAGCGTGGCGTTTCACGCTCCGGACTCTCTTTCAGACGACGTTTAACCTGGGCGCGGGCGTACTGTTTTTTATCTTCGGTAATCACGACTTCAGCGCTTTCTTGCGGCAACAATCCCGGGATAAACAAGGCCTTTCCGTTGTGGCGAGCAACGCCCTGGCCAAAGGGATCCAGGTCATTGACTGTAACGGTTATGATCTGACGCGTCGTCACGCGTCGTTTTGCAGAGTAGAATTGCGCCATTGACGAGATTTTTCTCAATTTAACAGTGTGACCCTAATTGTCCCATAACGGAACTCCATGACCAACTACAGCCTGCGCGCACGCATGATGATTCTGATCCTGGCACCGACTGTCCTTATTGGTTTACTGCTCAGTATCTTTTTCGTCGTGCATCGCTATCACGACTTGCAGCGTCAACTGGAAGATGCCGGTGCCAGCATTATCGAACCCCTTGCTGTCTCCAGCGAATATGGCATGAATCTGCAGAACCGCGAATCCATCGGTCAGTTGATCAGTGTCCTGCATCGCCGTCATTCCGATATTGTGCGGGCGATTTCGGTCTTTGATGAAAACAATCGGCTGTTCGTCACCTCGAATTTTCACCTCGATCCGACAGACATGCAGCTCGCCACTGGCGCACCCTTCCCCCGCAGGCTAAGTGTGACCCGCCACGGGGATATCATGATCCTTCGCACGCCCATTATTTCCGAGAGCTATTCGCCGGATGAGTCTGCGGTGAGCGACGCCAAAAACACCAAAAACATGTTGGGATATGTGGCGCTGGAACTGGATCTTCGCTCGGTGCGGCTACAGCAGTACAAAGAAATCTTTATTTCCAGCGTCATGATGCTGTTTTGCATCGGCATCGCGTTAATTTTCGGCTGGCGGCTGATGCGCGACGTCACCGGTCCTATTCGTAATATGGTGAATACCGTTGACAGGATCCGCCGTGGGCAGCTCGACAGTCGCGTTGAAGGATTCATGCTCGGCGAGCTGGATATGCTGAAAAATGGCATCAACTCGATGGCCATGTCGCTTGCGGCTTATCATGAAGAGATGCAGCACAACATTGATCAGGCGACCTCGGACCTGCGTGAAACGCTGGAACAGATGGAGATCCAGAACGTTGAACTGGACCTGGCGAAAAAACGCGCCCAGGAGGCCGCACGCATTAAGTCTGAGTTTCTGGCGAACATGTCCCACGAACTGCGTACCCCGCTCAATGGCGTGATTGGCTTTACCCGTCTGACGTTAAAAACCGAGTTAAACCCAACCCAGCGCGATCACCTGAATACCATTGAACGTTCGGCGAATAATCTGCTGGCGATCATTAATGATGTGCTCGACTTCTCCAAGCTGGAAGCAGGCAAACTGATACTGGAGAGTATTCCCTTCCCGCTGCGTAATGCGCTCGACGAAGTCGTGACCCTCTTAGCCCATTCCTCGCACGATAAAGGGCTGGAGCTGACGCTCAATATTAAAAATGACGTGCCAGACAACGTCATTGGCGATCCGCTGCGTTTACAGCAAGTGATCACCAATCTGGTGGGGAACGCCATTAAATTCACCGAAAGCGGTAATATCGATATTCTGGTGGAGAAACGCGCGCTCAGTAACACCAAGGTGCAGATTGAAGTGCAGATCCGCGATACCGGTATCGGTATTCCTGAACGCGATCAGTCGCGGTTGTTCCAGGCATTCCGCCAGGCTGACGCCAGCATTTCGCGCCGCCACGGGGGAACCGGGTTAGGGCTGGTGATTACGCAAAAACTGGTCAACGAAATGGGTGGGGATATCTCGTTCCACAGCCAGCCTAATCGCGGCTCCACCTTCTGGTTCCACATCAATCTCGATCTCAACCCTAACGTTATCAGCGATGGTCCCTCGACCCGCTGTCTGGCGGGTAAACGTCTGGCGTATGTCGAACCTAATGCCACCGCCGCACAATGCACCCTGGATCTGCTGAGTGATACGCCGCTTGAAGTGATTTATAGCCCGACGTTTTCAGCCTTACCGATCGATCACTACGATATTCTGCTGCTGAGCGTGCCGGTGACGCTCCGCGAGCCACTCACCATGCAGCATGAAAGACTGGCAAAAGCGGCATCAATGACCGAATTCCTGCTCCTGGCGCTACCTTGCCATGCGCAAATCAACGCGGAAGAACTCAAACAGGGAGGCGCGGCCGCCTGTCTATTGAAACCGCTGACCTCTACCCGTTTACTGCCTGTATTGAGCGAATATTGCCATCTGAATCAAAGCACCGAGCTACTGCCCGTTAATGAAAGCAAAATTGCGATGTCGGTTATGGCGGTGGATGATAACCCTGCCAACCTGAAGCTGATCGGCGCTCTGCTGGAAGATATCGTGCAGCACGTCGAGCTTTGCGACAGCGGCCATCAGGCGGTGGATCGCGCCAAACAGCTGCAGTTTGATTTGATCCTGATGGATATTCAGATGCCTGATATGGATGGCATTCGCGCCTGCGAACTGATTCATCAACTCCCTCACCAACAGCAAACCCCCGTGATTGCCGTCACCGCACATGCCATGGCGGGGCAAAAAGAGAAGTTGCTGAGTGCGGGAATGAACGACTATCTGGCTAAACCGATTGAAGAAGAGAAGCTCTACAACCTGCTGCTGCGCTACAAGCCAGGAACGGGAGTGATAAACCGACCACAGGTACCCGAACCGGCCGAATTTATCTTCAACCCGAATGCCACGCTCGACTGGCAACTGGCGCTCAGGCAGGCTGCCGGAAAATCCTCCCTGGCGCGGGATATGCTGCAAATGTTGCTCGACTTCTTGCCAGAGGTTCGCAATAAGATTGAAGAGCAACTGGTCGGCGAAAACCCGGAAGGCCTTGTTGATTTAATCCACAAATTGCATGGTAGCTGCGGTTACAGCGGCGTACCGCGCATGAAAAGCCTTTGCCAGTTCATTGAGCAACAACTGCGTAGCGGGATCAAAGAAGAAGAGCTGGAGCCGGAACTGCTGGAGCTGCTCGATGAAATGGATAACGTTGCGCGGGAAGCCAAAAAGATGCTGGGATAAAACGCCAGGACCGAATGGCAATGCGTCTTATCTGGCCTGATGGCTCGCATGCCCAGGCCAGATAAGCGAGTCTCAACAGACACTCAGCGTATAAGCTGCCCCAGCCTGATGGTCGCAGCCACGTTTCTTGCGGTCATCCGCACATTCTCGGCGGCATTTTTCAGCGCATCATCGAGTGTGCAAATGTTATAAATCACACTAAACACGGCATCAATGCCATGCTGATGCACCACACCGACATCCGCCGTTAAACTCCCGGCAATGCCGATCACCGGCTTATTGTAGCGTTTCGCGACGCTGGCAACGCCGACGGGGACTTTGCCGTGAACCGTCTGGCTGTCGATCCGCCCTTCCCCGGTAATCACCAAATCTGCATCGACGACACAGGCATCCAGCTGCAGGGCATCGGTCACTATCTCAATCCCTCTGCGCAATTCAGCACCGCAAAACGCGTACAGCGCCGCGCCCATTCCGCCCGCCGCGCCGCCGCCGGCCAGCCCGGAGACATCAACATTGAGATCGCGGGCAATCAACTGCGCGTAATGCGCCAGTGCCTTATCCAGGCGTACGATCATTTCCGGTGTCGCCCCTTTCTGCGGACCAAAAACAGCCGACGCGCCCTCGTTTCCGGTCAATGGATTGGTCACATCGCACGCCACTTCAATGCGGCACGCGGCAAGGCGCGTATCCAGTTGGCCGATCTCGATCTGCGCGAGCGTTTCCAGCGCTGCGCCGCCCGGCACTATTTCGTTTTGTTGGGAATCCAGTAATCTCGCGCCCAGCGCCTGCATCATGCCCGCGCCGCCATCATTCGTGGCGCTGCCGCCAATACCGATAATGATATGTTCGACGCCCGCATCTAAGGCGTGTCGAATAAGCTCACCCGTCCCCCACGAGGTCGTTTTTAGCGGATCGCGCAGTCCTGATGGGACGAGTTCCAGACCGCTGGCAGCAGCCATTTCGATGAAGGCCGAGCGCTCATCGCCAGACAATCCGTAAAATGCGTCAACAGGTTTACCCAGAGGTCCCGTCACGTTAACACGAACAATACGACCCGCCGTCGCCTCCACCATGGCCTCAACCGTTCCTTCTCCACCGTCAGCAACCGGAATCTTCACGTAATCCGCATCAGGCCAGATTTCGCGAAACCCCTGCTCGATGGCGGTCGCCACTTCAAGAGCACTCAAACTTTCCTTATATGAGTCCGGCGCGATCACTATTTTCATAAAGCATCCTTAATGCATGTTGACTCTGTTAAGCATACACCGAGAGAAGAACCGCCTCTCATGGGAGCGGTACCATAACTCTTAGCGTACCATGCACGGGCGCTTGTTGTCGAATGTCCAGTTAGGGATCAGGTACTGCATTCCCATAGCATCATCGCGCCCCCAGACCGTGTCGCTGATACAACTCGTGCGCTTTCATCACCTGGCCCATACCGCCTTTAATTTCAAACGGTTCTTTGGTCAGGCGTTGATTACCTTCCTGCCAAATCCAGTGCGTATCGATCGCCGTTATCTTACCTGGCGCCGCCGCTTTTGGTGCAGATGCCTAACGCTCGCGCAAACTGAACGTCACAGGCAACACCTGGCGCATCGCCTTTTGTTGAGTGGTAAATAACAATGAAGAGATGCCCCTCATTGGGGCATGGGTTCAGGAGAGTAACGTGCCCCAGTGTTCAACCCAGGGATTTGATTCGCTTTCAGGTTCAGGATGCTCACCGGCATCAATCAGCAACATTTCCCCCACCCGTTGCGCGCTTTGTTCCTGCAATAACGCATCAAATTGCTTACCGCCGTTACAGAAATTGGTGTAGCTACTGTCGCCCAATGCAATCACGCCATAACGCAGATTTGGCTGGAAACCGAGACTCTCTTTGATGCCCTGGAACAACGGCACAATACTGTCGGGAAGATCGCCCTGACCTGTCGTTGAGGTCACCACCAGAACGACTTTATCCAGATACGGCTGCCAGTCGGTCAATTCGGGATCTTCAAACACTTTCGCGTTATGACCCTGCGCGGTAAGGATAGCTTCCGCCTCCTCCGCAACCAGCAGCGCGTTTCCATACATTGTGCCGACAAAAATACCAATTTCCGCCATGACGATTTTCTCCCTGAATTAAACCTGATGATTCTCATCCTGACCGGAGAGCTCACTAAACTCAACCCTTTCATTCTCAGGGAGAAGTCCGCACCAGCCAAACTGTGATAATGCCTGCATCCAGACGGCGTCCAGCCCGGCACGAATCGTCAGCGGTTCGCCAGTGAATGGATGTGTCAGCTCAAGCTGGCTCGCATGCAGCATCAATCTCTGGCAACCAAAATGTTCTGCGGCACTGCGGTTCTGGCGCAAATCACCGTGTTTGCTGTCACCAATGATGGGATGACGCAAATGCGCCAGATGGCGCCGGAGCTGGTGCTTACGACCCGTTTTGGGATCCAGCTCGACTAAACCATAACGGGTCGTTGGGTAGCGTCCGGTCGCCACCGGCATTTCAACGGTCGCCAGGCCGCGATAATGCGTCACCGCAGGCTGTGGCCCTTTATCATCACGGGCAAACTTATCGGCAATTTTATCCAGCTCTTCCACCAGCGGGTAGTCCAGTACAGCGTCATCCATTAACCAGCCACGGACAATTGCATGGTAGCGTTTCTGGATTTGATGCTGTTCAAATTGCTGCGAAAGCCGACGCCCGGCTTCGCTGGATAATCCCATCAGCAGTACGCCGGAAGTGGGTCTGTCGAGTCGATGAGCGGTAAATACGTGCTGACCAATCTGGTCACGCACCGTTTGCATCACCACGACTTTTTCATCGCGATCCAGCCAGCTTCGGTGAACTAACCAACCGGAGGGTTTATTGACGGCAACCAGCCACTCGTCCTGGTACAGAATTTCCAGCATCAGGCTTTATCGCTTGTGAACAACGCATCCAGTTCCTGCAACGCCTGCAGGAGTATCTCGCGCTGAGGATGATCGGCCTCCAGTGCCATTTCATAATAAGGGGCGATAGCAAAGGCGTCCGGGAGCGGCTGCGCGTTGTCGATCAACGCATGCATACGAGGGATCAGCACCCATTGCAACCATTCGACAGGCGCCATGGTATCCATACAAAAAGGCTGTGAGCTGGTAAACAGGTGAGCTTGTGGTTCGTCCATTCGCCAGTGTTGATGTTCACGCAGCAGAGCTTCAAGCGCATGTAACTGCTGGCGCACACGTTCATGAGTCGTCACGATAAAAACCTCATTGATGAAAAATTGGCGCGAAGAATAGCATTTATAGACGGGCAAATAAAAAAAGGGAGCACTGTATAAACAGTGCTCCCGGTTCGTTTCGCAGCCATCCAGCTACTTTTAGTGCTCCCTGCTCATCCATGACAACTTTTCCTGTGGTCTTGCGACCTGTTCATCCTGAACGTCAGCATCCTGCTTCACACCACCCCAGTGCGATCAACTTCATCCTGAAGTTTCCTGGCCATCCTGACCCACCGAACATCCTGACCGGCTCTCGTTCTCCCTCCTGGAGGTGTCCATTAACGCATCCTGCGCTGTCCTCTTCACTTCATCCTGAAGCCTTTCCTTGCTACACCGTCCTGGTGTGTCCTGCTGAAGTGTCATCATCCTGATGTTCACTTCGGTGTGCGACTCCTTGTCGACAGACATAGAATCGCCTGTTTCGTCATGTCTTACAAGGCACTTACAGGCAATACCTTAAGGATATTTTCATTTGAAAGTGAGCATTCAACAGATAACCAATTGATTATCATTGATTTACTGCGTTAGCAATGGGTTAGGCTTTTACTTATATCCTGGCGATCTCTTACAGGGTTTGTAAGAGATCTCTCACAAAGAAATGGGCGATGGGGATTACAGAAGAGGTTTAAGCTGAGTCAGGAAATCCGCAAGAGAGGCGGCCAGGACAGTACGATTACGCGTGCCCAGCGTCTCTTTGCACACTTCTCCAGACAGATTGCACACCGAAATGACCTCGAGTTCATTTTCCAGGGTGGCAATAAAAAGCGTCGGCGATAACTTGAGACGTTTCTGTGTGACCAGATGACCGATCAGGTTTTCCTGAACGCGTCTGAAATCATCCACACTCCAGGTTTGCAGCAGCGTCAATGTCTCATCGGCAAACTGCGCGGGCATATCCCCGGCAAACTGGGTGGTATAAAAAGCATGAATTGCGGGTTGTATCACAATATCAAAAGCCCGTTCAACCGAGTTTACATTCGCCTCTCCTTCAAAAGGTTGCGGCTGCCAGTACACTGCCTCACCGGTTGAAGAAATAACACAGGGTGAAGGAACGCCGTAGAGTTCTTCGCTCAGCGGCCAACTGGCGTTTTTTTCATGCCAGGCGTCACAATAGCGTGTTGTAAAGGCCTTCAGGGCCTGTGCTGTCTGTTCGTCCACCGATTTCTCTCTTAACAAAAGCAGGATACACTTGACGCATAGTGTATCTGGTTTATGACGGTGAAACATGTCTTCTTATGAAAACCATCAGGCGCTTGACGGCCTGACTCTCGGTAAATCAACTGATTATCGGGATATTTACGACGCAAGTTTGTTGCAGGGCGTCCCGCGCAGCCTGAATCGCGATCCGCTGGATTTAAAAGCAGATAATTTGCCTTTTCACGGTGCGGATATCTGGACGTTGTATGAACTGTCATGGCTGAATGCAAAAGGGCTACCGCAGGTTGCCGTGGGTCATGTCGAGCTGGATTACACCAGTCTCAATCTGATTGAATCAAAAAGCTTTAAGCTCTACCTGAACAGCTTTAACCAGACACGCTTTGAGAGCTGGGAAGATGTCCGTCGAACGCTGGAAAACGATCTGTGCGCCTGCGCCCAGGGCGATGTCAGCGTTGCGCTGTACCGACTTGATGAGCTGGAAGGGCTACCCATCGCCCATTTCCACGGTAGCTGCATCGACGACCAAGATATCGCTATTGATAACTACCAGTTCAGCACCGACTATCTGGAAAATGCCGCCAGCGGCGAGAAAGTGGTCGAAGAGACGCTGGTCAGCCACTTGTTGAAATCCAACTGCCTGATCACTCACCAGCCAGACTGGGGTTCCATACAAATTCAGTATCGCGGCCGAAAAATAGATCGTGAGAAATTGCTACGTTACCTGGTCTCTTTCCGCCATCACAATGAGTTCCACGAACAGTGTGTAGAGCGAATTTTCAATGACATTTTGCGCTTCTGCCAGCCGGAGAAACTGAGTGTCTACGCGCGTTACACACGACGAGGCGGTCTGGATATTAACCCCTGGCGAACCAACACCGATTTCGTGCCTGCCATTGGAAGACTGGTCCGTCAGTAATTTTTTTCTCAATTTTGCGCGTCGGATTCCGCGCGCAAGGTTGTGAAAGGTCATAAGCCGGCGCTATTGTAATCATTAGGGAATGGCGTGTTGCATCCCATAAGGAGTTTACTTGATTACACATATTAGCCCGCTTGGCTCAATGGACATGTTGTCGCAGCTGGAAGTCGATATGCTTAAACGCACCGCCAGCAGCGACCTTTATCAACTGTTTCGTAACTGTTCTCTTGCTGTACTGAACTCCGGCAGTTTGACCGACAACAGCAAAGAGCTGCTGTCTCGTTTTGAGAATTTCGACATCAACGTGCTCCGTCGCGAGCGTGGCGTGAAGTTGGAATTGATCAACCCACCTGAAGACGCTTTTGTTGACGGCCGTATTATCCGTGCCCTGCAAGCCAACCTGTTTGCCGTGCTGCGCGACATTCTTTTTGTAAACGGTCAAATTCATAACGCAGGGCGTTTTCAACATCTGAAACTCGACAGTTCCGTTCATATCACCAACCTCGTGTTCTCCATTCTGCGTAACGCCCGTGCGCTGCACGTCGGGGAAGCGCCGAATATGGTGGTGTGCTGGGGCGGTCACTCCATTAACGAAAATGAGTACCTGTACGCCCGTCGCGTTGGCACCCAGTTAGGTCTGCGTGAGCTGAACATCTGTACCGGCTGTGGGCCGGGCGCGATGGAAGCCCCAATGAAAGGCGCCGCAGTAGGTCACGCACAGCAGCGCTATAAAGACAGTCGCTTTATCGGTATGACGGAGCCGTCCATCATTGCGGCAGAACCGCCTAACCCGCTGGTCAATGAATTGGTCATCATGCCCGATATTGAAAAACGGCTGGAGGCGTTTGTTCGTATTGCGCACGGTATCATCATCTTCCCAGGTGGCGTCGGTACGGCGGAAGAGCTGTTGTATCTGCTGGGAATACTGATGAACCCGGCAAATAAAGATCAGGTTCTGCCGCTGATCCTTACCGGACCCAAAGAGAGTGCGGACTACTTCCGCGTGCTTGATGAGTTTATTGTGCATACGCTAGGCGAGGAAGCGCGACGTCATTATCGCATCATCATTGACGACGCGGCGGAAGTGGCGCGACTGATGAAAAAAGCGATGCCGCTGGTCAAAGAAAACCGTCGTGATACCGGTGACGCCTACAGCTTCAACTGGTCCATTCGTATTGCGCCGGATCTGCAACTGCCGTTCGAGCCATCGCATGACAACATGTCGAACCTGAAACTGTATCCCGATCAACCAGTTGAGATCCTGGCGGCAGACCTGCGTCGCGCCTTCTCCGGTATCGTTGCGGGTAACGTTAAAGAAGTCGGCATTCGCGCCATCGAGGAGTTTGGCCCGTATAAAATCCACGGCGATCGCGAGATGATGCGCCGTATGGATGACCTGCTACAGGGCTTTGTCGCGCAGCACCGCATGAAGTTACCTGGCTCTGCCTATATCCCCTGCTACGAAATTTGCAGGTAGTTCGCATGCCCGGCAGCGCCAGCTGTCGGGCCTCACGCTTTGCCCGCAGAACCAGATTTTTTAGTGATACCAGTCACATAGCAAATTCCCATTCGTTAATTCTGCTTATATTTCCCCTAAAAGCCCGAAAAAAGCAAACGTTTACCTTGCAAGTGAAACCGTGATTTATCACAAAAAATCGCCATTAATCGCAAGAATTCACCAAAAACAGAACAATTTATAGCCAAAAATGGGTATCTCGCGGTCTGCTCTTTCTGGACATATCTCGTTAATGGTAGCCTTCGCGCCCATAAATCCGCTTTGATGATTTTTTGACAGATTAATGGTCCAAATTTACCCACATAAAAGGTGGATTATGGCATTTGAGATCGAGATCACTGATACATTCATAACTTAAATGTATCTTTCCGCCCTCAAATAATTACGGCGAAAAATTATATAAAAATCGTCGCTTAACGAATTTCATTTTACGGTCAGGCTTCTTTTTTATTGGCTAAGTCCAAAAAACTGACATTTAAATTCCTCCAGGAGAAATAGATGGAAACCACCCAAACCAGCACTATCGTTACGGGCCAGACCCGCAGCGGATGGCGCAAGACGGACACCATGTGGATGCTGGGTCTGTACGGCACAGCAATCGGCGCAGGCGTTTTGTTCCTGCCTATTAACGCCGGCGTTGGCGGTATGATCCCGCTGATCATCATGGCGATCCTCGCCTTCCCGATGACCTTCTTTGCCCACCGCGGCCTGACTCGCTTCGTGCTGTCCGGTAAAAACCCGGGCGAAGACATCACTGAAGTTGTTGAAGAACACTTCGGCGTTGGCGCAGGTAAACTGATTACCCTGCTCTACTTCTTCGCTATCTACCCGATTCTGTTGGTCTACAGCGTTGCAATCACCAACACCGTTGAAAGCTTCATGACTCACCAGTTACAGATGTCAGCACCGCCGCGTGCGATTCTGTCACTGATCCTGATCGTCGGTATGATGACCATCGTTCGTTTTGGCGAACAGATGATCGTGAAGGCGATGAGTATTCTGGTGTTCCCGTTTGTTGCAGCCCTGATGCTGCTGGCACTGTACCTGATCCCTCAGTGGAGCGGCGCGGCGCTGGAAACCCTGTCCTTTGATTCCGCTGCGACGACCGGTAAAGGTCTGTGGATGACCCTGTGGCTGGCAATCCCGGTGATGGTTTTCTCCTTTAACCACTCCCCGATCATCTCCTCTTTCGCGGTGGCGAAACGTGAAGAGTACGGTCAGGAAGCTGAGAAGAAGTGTTCCAAAATCCTGGCGTGTGCACACGTGATGATGGTGCTGACGGTTATGTTCTTCGTCTTCAGTTGCGTACTGAGCCTGACCCCAGCAGACCTGGCTGCCGCGAAAGCACAGAACATCTCGATTCTGTCTTACCTGGCAAACCACTTTAACGTCTCGTTTATCGAATGGATGGCGCCGATCATTGCAATGATTGCTATCACCAAATCCTTCCTTGGCCACTATCTGGGCGCACGTGAAGGCTTTAACGGGATGGTTATCAAGTCACTGCGTGGTAAAGGTAAAACCATCGAAATCAACAAACTGAACAAAATCACGGCGCTGTTCATGCTGGTGACCACCTGGATCGTGGCAACCCTGAACCCAAGCATCCTGGGCATGATTGAAACCCTGGGCGGCCCAATCATCGCGATGATTCTGTTCCTGATGCCGATGTATGCTATCCAGAAAGTACCTGCAATGCGTAAGTACAGCGGCCACATCAGCAACGTATTCGTTGTCGTGATGGGTCTGATTGCTATCTCTGCAATTTTCTACTCTCTGTTCAGCTAAGTTCTTAAGCGCCGCTTGCGGGCGGCGCCTCTTTCCGACACAACCGCAATGGATGCCTTATGATTAGCGTATTCGATATCTTCAAAATCGGCATTGGCCCTTCCAGTTCTCACACCGTCGGACCAATGAAAGCAGGCAAACAATTCACGGATGACCTGATTTCACGCAACTTACTCACTGATGTCACCCGCGTCGTCGTTGATGTTTATGGCTCACTGTCATTGACGGGGAAAGGTCACCATACCGACATCGCCATTATTATGGGCCTGGCAGGAAATCTGCCGGACACCGTCGACATCGATTCTATTCCCTCCTTTATTCAGGATGTGAATACCCACGGGCGTTTGCTGCTGGCAAACGGTCAGCATGAAGTCGAATTCCCGGTAGACAAGTGCATGAATTTTCATGCCGACAACCTGTCTCTCCATGAGAACGGGATGCGTATTACGGCGCTGGCAGGCGAAAAGGCCATTTATAGCCAGACCTACTACTCCATCGGCGGTGGTTTCATCGTTGATGAAGAACATTTTGGTTTGCCGAACAGTGCGCCGGTAAACGTACCGTATCCGTATAAATCCGCAGCCGATCTGCAGAAACATTGTCAGGAAACGGGATTGTCGCTTTCCGGTTTGATGATGCAAAACGAGCTGGCGCTGCATAGCAAAGAAGAGCTGGAACAGCACTTTGCCAACGTCTGGGAAGTGATGCGCGGCGGTATTGAGCGCGGTATCACCACCGAAGGCGTACTGCCGGGTAAACTGCGCGTTCCGCGTCGCGCGGCAGCGCTTCGCCGTATGCTGGTCAGCAGCGACAAAACCACCACCGACCCGATGGCGGTTGTTGACTGGATCAATATGTTCGCGCTGGCGGTTAACGAAGAAAACGCCGCCGGTGGACGCGTGGTCACAGCGCCAACCAACGGGGCCTGCGGTATTGTTCCGGCAGTGCTGGCGTACTACGACAAGTTTATCCGCGAAGTAAACGCTAACTCACTGGCGCGCTATATGCTGGTCGCCAGCGCGATTGGCTCCCTGTACAAGATGAACGCCTCTATTTCCGGTGCGGAAGTCGGTTGTCAGGGTGAAGTCGGCGTGGCGTGCTCTATGGCCGCTGCGGGTTTAGCCGAGTTGCTGGGCGGTAGCCCGACTCAGGTGTGCATTGCCGCAGAAATCGGCATGGAACACAACCTCGGTCTGACCTGCGACCCGGTTGCCGGTCAGGTACAGGTTCCTTGCATCGAGCGTAATGCGATCGCCTCTGTGAAAGCAGTCAATGCCGCGCGCATGGCGCTGCGTCGCACCAGTGAGCCGCGTGTGTGCCTCGATAAAGTCATCGAGACCATGTACGAAACCGGTAAAGACATGAACGCCAAATACCGCGAAACCTCTCGTGGTGGTCTGGCCATGAAGATTGTCACCTGCGATTAATCTCCCAAAGGGCTTCGTTTTGCGAAGCCCTTTCCCATTTTCACCGCTGTGAATAGCCTGACTTTGCCGTGAATGTTACCCTTAGCGCATGATCTATCAGGGAGAACGCCGTGGCCGTCCATCTGCTCATTGTGGATGCACTTAATTTGATTCGCCGTATTCATGCGGTTCAGGGGTCCCCCTGCGTCGAAACCTGTCAGCGCGCACTCGATCAATTAATCATGCACAGCCAGCCAACACACGCTGTCGCCGTGTTTGATGACGAAGCACGCAACGATAGCTGGCGCCACCAGCGACTCCCGGATTACAAAGCGGGCCGACCGCCTATGCCCGACGATCTGCATCGCGAAATGCCCACGTTACGCGCCGCCTTTGAACAGCACGGGGTGCCCTGTTGGGTCTCAGACGGGAATGAAGCCGATGATTTAGCGGCCACCCTGGCCGTAAAAGTCACGCAGGCCGGACACCAGGCCACCATTGTCTCAACCGACAAAGGCTACTGTCAGTTGCTCTCCCCCACATTGCGCATTCGTGATTATTTCCAAAAACGTTGGCTGGATGCCCCCTTTATTGAGAAAGAGTTTGGCGTACTTCCTCAACAACTCCCCGATTACTGGGGGCTGGCGGGAATCAGCAGTTCGAAAGTGCCAGGTGTGGCCGGGATAGGCCCGAAAAGCGCCACGCAACTGTTGGTTCAGTTCCAGACGCTGGAAGGGATCTACGCGCAGTTAGACGAGGTGCCGGAAAAGTGGCGGAAAAAACTTGAAGCGCATAAAGAGATGGCGTTTTTATGCCGCGACATTGCCCGCCTGCAAACGGATTTACATCTCGACGGAAATTTACAGCAGCTTCGGCTGGCGCGGTGACTGTGCTGCCGGATAGCGATGCAAACACCGTATCCGGCCGACAATATCACTCACACTGTAAGCCGGATACGCGCAGCGCCATCCGGCCATTTTTACCCCGCCCAATTACCAGGCTGTATGGTACAACTCGACGATATCGGAAAGCGTCGCTTCCCGTGGATTACCACCGGTGCAAACATCGTCAAACGCGGCCTGCGCCAGCGCCGGAATATCCTCTTTAAGCACACCGACATCACGCAGGTGTAACGGAATACCGACATCACGGTTGAGGGCAAAGACAGCATCAACCGCCGCATTGCGTGCCTCTTCCAGGCTCAGGCGTTCTACGTTCACCCCCAGGACTCTGGCAATGTCACGGAATTTTTCCCCGGTAAATTCCGCGTTATAGCGCATGATATGGGGGAGCAGAATCGCATTGGCGACACCATGAGGCGTGTTATAAAACGCGCCGAGCGGATGCGCCATCCCATGCACCAGTCCCAGCCCGACATTGGAAAAACCCATGCCGGCAACGTACTGCCCCAGCGCCATGGCCTCTCCTGCGTCACGATCTCCGGCAACAGAACCCCGCAGCGCGCCAGCAATAATTTCAATCGCTTTGATATGCAGCGCATCGGTCAGAGCCCAGGCCGCGCGCGTAATATACCCCTCAATAGCGTGCGTCAGCGCATCAACGCCGGTTGCCGCTTTGAGTGCGGCAGGCATGCCGTCCATCATGTCGGCATCAATAAACGCGACCTGAGGAATATCATGCGGATCCACGCAGACAAACTTGCGCCGCTTTTCTTCATCGGTGATCACGTAGTTAATGGTGACTTCGGCCGCAGTGCCCGCCGTGGTAGGGATCGCCATAATCGGCACGCTCGGGTGGCGCGTCGGTGACAATCCTTCCAGGCTGCACACGTCGGCAAACTCCGGGTTATTGCTGATGATACCGATTGCCTTGCAGGTATCCTGTGGAGAACCACCACCGACCGCGATGAGATAATCCGCCCCGCTTTGCTGGAATACGCTCAGCCCCTCTTTGACGACACCGATAGTCGGATTTGGGATCACGCCGGAGTAAATCTCCCAGGCCAATCCTGCTGCATCCATCTTATCGGTGACTTTCGCAACCACGCCGCACTGTACCAGCGTTTCATCGGTCACAATCAGCGCCTTAAGATAACCACGGCGTGTCACCTCGCCGGTTAACGCCTCTACCGCCCCACGGCCAAACCATGCCGTTTCATTCAGAATCATTCTGTTCGCCATCATCCGTCTCCTTTTCGCCTTGCGAAATTACTCTTCAATACGTAACCCGTAGGTTTTAAATTTCTCCAGTACCACGGCAATTTCTTCATCATCCAACACCGGTACGGGATCGGTAATCGCCAGCGTACTGAGGTAAAGCTGCGCCAACACTTCCACTTCATGTGCCAGCCACAAGGCTTTTTCCAGATTAACTTCACAGGCGATGAGCCCGTGATGCTGTAACAGCGTTGCTTTGCGATCTTTTAACGCCGTTACGACGAATTCGGACAGGGCCTGCGTGCCAAATGTGGCGTACGGAGCACAAGGAATCGAGTTTCCCCCTGCGGCGGCAATCATGTAGTGGATCGCCGGGATAGGACGGTTGAGGATCGAGACAGCGGTACAATGAATGGCGTGATTGTGTACCACAGCATTTGCATCAGGCCGCGTCTGATAAGCCGCCAGATGAAAACGCCATTCACTGGAAGGTAACTGCCCTTCTGCATATTTCCCATTGTTATCAACATACACGATCATATTTTCAGTGAGTCGCTCATAAGGAATACCGCTAGGCGTAATTAACATGCCTTGTTCATAGCGAGCGCTCACGTTACCTGCGGTGCCTTGATTTAAACCAAGACGTGTCATTTCAAGACAGGTTTCAATTATTTCACGAGATAAACGCGATCTTTCCATCTTTATTCTCCGGGTACAGTTCCCCTCGTCTTTATCGCGAAAAGAAACAACCGCAAATGAAGACGGGTCAGGTTTCAGGTAAGGGCAGCCACTGAATACTTTTATTCTGATTCATATGGCTGTTTTATTTATATTACTGTCACGTATTATTTTTGTCGTACGCGCTTGATAAGTTTCATCTCAACTTTTACCGTCTCTTTAATGGGTCGTTCCTCAATAGCACTCAACATCATATCGAATGCTTTTTCCGCCCAGGCATTTTCATCCTGTTGCATTGACCATACATTATTGGACAGGAACCCCAACATGGGGTGTTCATCGAATGTGCCAATGTTGATCTCTGGTGGAACCACACCGAAGCGATCGCGAATAGCGCTGACAGCCCCTTCCAGTACCGGCAACGATGAGGCGATAAACGCCTGCGGGCAGCCCCATTCACTGATCAACCGCTCCATAATCAGATAGCCGCCTTCCGGTGTATTAACCGGTCCTTCGCGAACCCACTCCCGATGACAAATTCCATTTTTTTCCAGTGCGTTAAGATAACCGGTAATACGGTCGCTAATACTGGGCAACCCGGCATCGCCAACTAAAAGCCATACTGGCGATTTGCCGGCATCCAATATGCTTTGCGTCAATTTTTCACCGCCAGCGATATTGTGACTTTCGACCAGAGCGTTATCCGTATACTTAAAGTCACGGTCAAGTAATACCATTGGCTTTCTGACCTGGCGTAAATGATGCTGTTGGTTCTCTAATGTTGAAGGCACAATAAAAAGGCCGTCAACATTCCTGGCAATTAACGCTTTTGTTAATTTATTTTCGTAATCAACATCATCATAAGTACAGCTGATCGTTAATTGATAACCCGAACGACGACAGCGCTGTTCAAGTTTTTCAGCAAGCGTGGCAAAAAAGACGTTAGAAATATTAGGCACGATCAAACCCAATGTGTCCGTCTTATTAAGCTTCAGACTCCGGGCCGAATGATTAATCACATAACCATATCGTTCTACATACTCATTGATGCGCGTTTGTGTTTTGACGCTGATCCTATACTGTTCAGCTTTTCCATTTAGCACCAGTCTTACGGTCGTCACCGATAAATCCAGATCACTGGCTATCTGCTCTACTGTTTTAGCCATTTATGCGCCCCAGTACACTTCCAAACACCTATGCCCAATCATAAAAGTATTTTGAACATTTGTCTTACTGCATCAGTCGGTTAAGTAACTGCTGCTGCTCCCAGAGCGCAAGGTAAGCCTGATACTTGCGTTCAAAAAAGTCCTGCCTCTCGGGGTTTGCCTTAATCACCTCACCCGCCGCCACCATCTCCTGACATGCGGAAGAGAAATCTGGCCAGCTACCGCTTGCCACAGCTCCGGTAATCGCCGCTCCCAGCGTTACCGCATCCTCCTCTTGCATAAGATGGATGTCGCACCCCGTGGCATCCGCATATTCACGCAACCACAGCGGGTTGTGCGTTGCGCCGCCGCATAATGTCAGTCGGGAAATCGTATGCCCGCTTTCGCGCATGGCATCCATAATATGTCGCGTACCACAGGCGATAGCCTGTAGTGTGGCAAGGTACAACCGCGCCACCTGAGATTCTCCTCGCTCCAGCGTCAGGCCGCAAACGCTCCCCCTGGCATCCGGACGCGCACGTGGCGAACGGTTACCGTGATGATCGGCCAGCACATGCAGATAGCGGGTCGGTTCATGTTCTTTCTCTTCCAGCGCCGCCACCCATTCATTGACCAATTCAACCGGATGACATCCCCGCTGTTCAGCCTTGCTAAACAACGCCGCGCTGGCCCCGGATTCCTGTAGCGTCCAGTCAACCAACGCCCCTGCGGCACTTTGCCCACCTTCCGTCAGCCAGTAGCCCGGTAGCATCGCCGACCAGTAAGGCCCCCACACACCCGCCGTGTGGATCTCCTGCTCGCTGCATAACATGTGGCAGTTTGACGTTCCGCTGATCAGCGCCAGCGTCCCCGCAGGCTGCGCCCCCGCAAGCGCAACGCCGCCAGCATGGGCATCAATCATTCCGCTGGCCACCACAACGTCTGTCGTCAACCCTAAGGCCTGTGCAGCGTCAGGACTCAGCGTTCCGGCGGCAGCACCTGGCGGGAGGATCTGCCCAGGAATTTTACTGAGCAAGTCGGTCAACCCGACAGCCCCCAGCAGGGAATCGCTAAAACGTTGTTCGTGCGCTAAGTAGTTCCATTTGCAGGTCAGCGTGCACAGCCCGGCAACATCATTGCCGGTGGCTTTCCAGACCAGGAAATCGGCCAGATCGAAGAAGCGATGGGCCTGCTTCCAGGTTTCTGGAAAATGGTTTTTCAACCAGAGCACCTTGGGCAGTTCCATTTCAACGCTAACTTCGCCGCCAACGTAACGCAGTGCAGGATCCTGGGTGGCATTAATGCGCTCAGCCTCTGCGGTTGCTCGGTGATCCATCCACATAATAATGTCGTGGTCGGCTACGCCTTCAGGCGAGACCGCCAGCCCTTTTCCCTGCTCATCCAGCGCAACCAGAGAGCACGTTGCATCGAAACCTAACGAGCGAATCGCACTGACAGAAATACCTGCACTGGCTACCGCCCCTTTGACAACCAGGCAAACCTGCCGCCAGATTTCAGCGGAAGATTGCTCCACCCGCTCCCCACCAGGTCGAAATTGAGAAATAGGGAGCGTGGCAAAAGACAGTCGCGTTCCGCTGGCATCAAATACCCCCGCCCTGACGCTTTCCGAACCGACATCCACACCGAGGAAATATCCACTACGCATAATGACTCCCTGACGCTGGCTTAAAAGGGGGGCAAAAGGGTTGCCCCCACGGGTTTATTTCTTACCAAATGGGTGTAATAACTTCTCAATTTCCGGCGTATTAATGTTCTGCGCATTAACGAATTTCACCGGAATATCGATTTCTTTCGGTACGGTTTGACCAGACAGCGAGGCGTTCAGCGTTTTGATCCCCTGGTAGCCAATCTGGAAAGCGTCCTGGACGACGAAGCCCTGAATGACGCCTGAGTTCAGGAAATTAATAATGGCCTCAGTGCTGTCAAAACCAATGACCTTGACTTTGCCTTTCAGGTTTTGGCTATCAATTGCGTTCGCGACGCCCAGCGTCGATCCTTCATTGGTACCGTAGATCCCCGCCAGATCCGGGTTCGCCTGAATCATATCAATGGTTTTGTCCATCGCCTTTTGCGGGTCGCCATCACTGTACTGCACCGGCAATACTTTGATATCAGGATATTTTTCCTTCATACGGGCGACAAAACCTTCCGAACGTTCGATCGCCGAAGAGGTGCCTGCCACGTGAGCAATAATGCCGACTTTGCCTTTATTATTGACTTGTGCAGCCAGCGCATCGGCGGCTTCGGCCCCCGCTTTACGGTTGTTTGTCGCCACAAAACTGACCGGAATATCGGAATTGACGCCAGAATCAAACGTCACCACCTTGATCCCGCGCGAATTGGCGGTTTCCACCAGCGGGGCAAGGGCATTGGCGTCTAACGCAGCCAGCAGCAATCCGTTCGGTTTTTTCGCCATCGCGTTTTCAACCAGCTGGATTTGCTCAGCAATCTGGGTTTCATCCGCAGGACCAACATAGCTGGTTTTATCGCCCAGCTCTTTAGCCGCTGCTTCTGTCCCCATTTTTACGGTTTGCCAGAATTCATGCTGGAAACCTTTGCTGACGACAGGAAGATTCAAATCTTTAGCCAACGCGCTGGATGTCATGCAAGCCAGCAGAGATAACGCATAGACAAAATGCCTGGTTTTCATTGTGGTACTCCGTTTTAAGTGAGTCACCCTTAACGTCAGGGTCATTGTTCCCCGTGACTTCCGGGAGCGTAAATCAACGAATCTTTTTGCGTAATGTGTCGAGATAGACGGCAGCAATCACCACGATACCCATCGCCACCATTTGCCAGAACTGTGAAACGCCCATCAGGTTCAGGCCATTTTTCAGCACACTCATAATGAATGCGCCAATAATCGTGCCGCCAATAGTGCCAATGCCACCCATCAGGCTCGTGCCACCAATGACGACTGCCGCGATAGCTTCCAGCTCATAACCCACACCGACCGTCGGCTGTCCTGAGTTCAGACGCGATGCCAGAATGACGCCCGCGATCCCGGTCAGCAGGCCACAGAAGGCGTAGACGAAAACCTTGACGCGCTGAACTTTGATCCCGGAAAGGTGAGCCGCCACTTCATTGCTGCCGACAGCGTAAACATAGCGACCAATTACGGTTTTCTTCAGGATGTAGCTGGCCACCAGCGCCACGATGACGAGGTAAAACACCGGATAAGGAAGCACATCGAATAACCGTCCCTGTGCCAGCATTTTGAATGAGGGGTAGTCAGCAAAGTAAATGGCGCGGCCATCGGTCATGACCATATTGATCCCCCTGATAGACATCATCAGACCCAGCGTGGCAATAAAGGGGGGGATGGTTGCTTTCGTGACCAGCAGCGCATTGGCGTAACCGCACAGCCCTCCCGCCAGTACCCCCGCCAGAATGCAGACGGGCAGCGGCATACCGAAACTGGCGCAAATCCCGACAGCAACGCCGGAAAAGGCCACCACCGATCCCAGAGAGAGATCGATCCCGGCAGTAATAATCACAAAGGTGACGCCAATCGCCATAATCCCGATCACCGACGTTTGCAAAGCAATCGTCATAATGTTTTCGGTATTAAAGAAAAAAGGTGAACTGAAACTGAAAAACACCACTAAAATAATCAGGCTAAAAAGTGGTGCAAGCCGCATCAAGAGTTCTTTATTAATTTTTATCTTCTTATTATTGCTGTCTGAAGAGGTTACAGAGATGGTCATAATTTAATCCTCTAACGTCGCATATTGCATGATTTTTTCTTGTGTGGCGTCATCAGAAGTTAACTCTCCGGTAATACGTCCATTACGCATCACTAAAATGCGATCGCACATACCCAGTACTTCCGGTAATTCAGAGGAAATCATAATAATTGACTTTCCTTTTGCCACAAGGCGATTCATTAATTCATAAATTTCCAGTTTCGCACCGACATCAATACCTCGGGTAGGCTCATCAAAAATGAGAATATCGGTATCCTTACACACCCAACGCGCAATAATGATTTTCTGCTGATTACCACCGCTTAAATTTAAGGCCGCTTGTTCCAGATGCGGAGTCTTAATTCTTAGGGCGCTAACCTGTTCCTGGCTCGTGGTCTGGCAGCGTTTGCTGTCCACATTGCCATAGCGATCGGAATATTCAGGGTAATTTCCCAGCATGATATTGCGTTCAACAGACAAACCTAACGCCAGACCTTCTTTTTTCCGGTCTTCTGTTAAATAGCTAATCCCCTGTTTGATCGCATCAGGGATATCTTTAATCACCGTCACGTTACCGTTGAGTTTGATGGTTCCGGCATCAATCGGGTCTGCGCCAAAAATGGCTCTGGCCAGTTCCGTACGCCCGGCCCCCATCAGACCGGCAAACCCTAAAATCTCACCACGATAAAGCGTAAAATCGATATTGTTCAGGACGCCTTTTCGCGTCAACCCGCTGACTTCCAGCACGGGCGTCAGGTGAGCCTGCGCTTCACGACGCGGATAGATGTTCCCCAGATCGCGTCCGACCATCATGGCAATCAGGTCACTGATATTGACCGCATCATAGTCGACGGTATCAATGTATTGGCCATCACGCATCACGGTGGCGCGATCGGCAATCAGCGCCAGCTCCTCCAGTCGATGCGAAATGTAGACAATTCCCGTCCCCTGTGATTTAAGCAAGCGCGTTACCTGAAATAAACTTTCTATTTCGGTTTCCGTCAGTGCCGCAGTTGGTTCATCCATAATAAGGATTTTGGCATTCACCGAAATAGCTTTCGCAATTTCGACCATTTGCTGTTGTGCAACGGTAAGGTCGGCAACCAGAGTGTCCGGCGAAATATTCAGGTTCAATTTTTGCAAAATTTCCGTCGCAGCCTGTCGCTGTTGTTTTTCGTCCAGGCGCCAGCGATTATTTTTGCAAAACTCCCTGCCAATAAATATATTTTCTTCAACGGTTAATTCTGGGAAAAGATTAAATTCCTGGTGAATAATCGTAATTCCAGCCTGCTGCGCACTTAGCGGGCTTGAAAATGAAACGGGTTGATCTTCAAAAACAATATTACCTTCATCAGGTTGATAAACACCTGATAAGATTTTCATCAGCGTCGATTTTCCCGCACCATTCTCACCTAATAGCGCATGAACTTCGCCTCTGCGTAAACTAAAATCCACATTACTCAACGCCAATACGCCGGGAAATCGTTTAGTAATATGACTCATTTGTAAAAATGTTTCGGACATTGCTGCTTTCCTCAATCATCAGAAATGGCAGTCAGTGAATCAGGCGAAGAACATGCCAGAGAACCCTCGTCACCGTTAATGCGAATACGTCCAGTCAACACACCTTATTTTGCTAACTCGAGTTAGCGATTGCCTTTTAAAGCTATTTTAGCCGCCCAAAATAGCCAAATCATTTGATTTGAAATTGTGACGCCGCACAAGCAATTTATCATAACAGCATGATTTTCAAGATTTTAAAAACATAATACCACTATTGTTTATTTGACGGAGATCGAATTTTAACCACTTCTCGTGAAGCCACTCACATATCCACGATAAAGAAGTTGTGTAAAAAACGCTGCAATACCTAAGCTAACTCGAGTTAGCAAAATCAGTAATTCAGCCGACTGCTGAGGTGGGGTCCACACGTCACCGGAGCAGAGCGCCATAAAGTGAGATGAGGAACCACGAATGAAGAAAATCAGCCTACCGAAAATTGGTATTCGCCCGGTCATTGATGGACGCCGCATGGGCGTTCGTGAATCGCTGGAAACGCAGACCATGAATATGGCGAAGGCCACCGCGGTCCTTCTTACCGAGAAGCTCCGCCACGCCTGCGGCACCCCCGTTGAGTGTGTCATTTCGGATACCTGCATTGCAGGTATGGCAGAATCTGCAGCCTGTGAAGAGAAATTCAGCAGTCAAAATGTTGGCTTAACCATTACCGTCACGCCGTGCTGGTGCTACGGCAGTGAAACGATAGACATGGATCCCACACGACCAAAAGCCATTTGGGGATTCAATGGTACAGAACGCCCGGGAGCGGTGTATCTGGCCGCTGCGCTGGCCGCCCACAGTCAAAAGGGACTCCCCGCGTTTTCCATTTACGGTCAGGACGTACAGGATGCCAATGACACCTCGATTCCGGCCGACGTTGAAGAAAAACTGCTGCGCTTCACCAGAGCGGGTTTAGCGGTTGCCACGATGAAAGGCAAAAGCTATCTCTCGCTGGGCGGGGTTTCGATGGGCATTGCGGGTTCCATCGTCGATCACAATTTCTTCGAATCCTGGCTGGGTATGAAAGTACAGGCCGTCGACATGACTGAACTGCGCCGCCGCATCGATCATAAAATTTATGACGAAACCGAGCTGGAAATGGCGCTGGCCTGGGCCGATCAGCACTTCCGCTACGGCGAAGATAAAAACGCCCAGCAGTATCAGCGCAACGCCGAACAAAACCGGGAGATCCTGCGCGAAAGCCTGCTGATGGCGATGTGTATTCGCGACATGATGCAGGGTAACAGTAAACTGGCGGAAATCGGTCGCGTAGAAGAATCATTGGGCTACAACGCCATTGCTGCAGGCTTCCAGGGACAGCGTCACTGGACCGATCAATACCCCAATGGCGATACGGCCGAAGCGCTGCTGAACAGCTCCTTTGACTGGAACGGCATACGCGAACCGTTTGTCGTGGCGACCGAAAACGACAGTCTGAATGGTGTGGCGATGCTGTTTGGGCATCAGCTCACCGGCACGGCACAAGTGTTCGCCGATGTGCGCACCTACTGGTCGCCGGAAGCCGTAGAGCGCGTGACGGGACAACCGCTGACCGGGTTGGCGGAACACGGCATCATCCACCTGATCAACTCGGGTTCTGCCGCCCTCGACGGCACGTGCAAACAGCGCGATAACGAAGGCAGACCGACCATGAAACCTCACTGGGAGATCAGCCCCAAAGAGGCAGATGATTGCCTGGCTGCAACCGAATGGTGCCCGGCGATCCACGAATATTTCCGTGGCGGCGGCTACTCTTCGCGCTTCCTGACTGAAGGCGGCGTGCCGTTCACCATGACGCGCGTAAACATCATCAAAGGTCTCGGCCCGGTACTGCAAATTGCCGAAGGCTGGAGTGTAGAGCTGCCAAAAGAGGTTCATGACACCCTCGACAAACGTACCGACTCCAGTTGGCCAACGACCTGGTTCGCCCCACGTCTGACGGGACAAGGCCCCTTCACCGACGTCTATTCAGTGATGGCAAACTGGGGAGCAAACCACGGCGTGCTGACCATTGGACACGTCGGGGCTGATTTCATTACCCTCGCCGCGATGCTGCGCATTCCGGTCTGCATGCACAACGTGGACGCGGCGAAGATCTATCGTCCCTCTTCCTGGTCAGCGCACGGTATGGACATCGAAGGTCAGGATTACCGCGCCTGCGAGAACTACGGTCCGCTGTACAAACGTTGATGCGTCCCGCTCTCTAATTTCTTTGCCCGGTGGCGAAAGCTTGCCGGGCCTACAACAACGCCTTTTTTAGTGATTTTGTAGGCCGGAGAAGCGCAATGCCATCCGGCAAAGTTCCAGGAGTTTTTATGAAGCAAGAGGTTATTCTGGTTCTCGACTGCGGCGCAACCAACGTAAGGGCCATCGCCGTCGACCGCCAGGGAAACATTGTCGCCCGGGCCGCAACCCCTAATGCCAGCGAACTCGCCACGGAAAACACCGCCTGGCATCAGTGGTCGCTGGAGGCCATTTTGCAACGCTTTGCCAATTGCTGCCAAACGCTCTCCGCGCAACTCTCGACATGCCAGATACGCGGCATTACGGTCACCACGTTTGGTGTCGATGGCGCGCTGGTCGATGAACTCGGCAGGTTGCTTTATCCGATCATCAGTTGGAAATGCCCGCGCACTGCCACAGTGATGAACAACATCGGCCACATGATGACGCCACAGCGGTTGCAGGAAATTTCCGGGGTCGGCGCATTCAGCTTCAACACATTGTATAAACTACTGTGGCTCAAAGAGAATCATCCTCACCTGCCTGAACAGGCTCATGCCTGGCTGTTTATTTCATCCTTAATCAACCATCGTTTGACCGGTGAGTTCACCACCGACATCACCATGGCAGGAACCAGCCAGTTACTGGATATCCACCAGCGCGATTTCAGTCCGGAGATCCTGCAGGCCGCCGGTTTGCCCCGCCGTCTGTTTCCACGGTTAGTCGAAGCGGGAGAGAAAATCGGCACGCTGCAGCCCGACATCGCTCGTCGGCTGGGGTTACCAGCGGGTATTCCGGTTACCTCCGCCGGGCACGACACGCAATTTGCTTTGTTTGGCGCGGGTGCCCAGCAGGATGAGCCCGTGCTGTCCTCCGGAACATGGGAAATTCTGATGGTACGCAGTTCCCGGGTAGATACCCCGTTGTTAAGTCAGTATCCCGGTTCAACCGCTGAACTGGACAGCCAGCGAGGCCTCACCAATCCGGGAATGCAGTGGCTGGCGTCCGGGGTGCTGGAGTGGGTACGCACACTGCTGTGGAGCCCAGAGACGCCCTGGCAAACGCTGATTGATGAGGCGCGCGCTATCCCCGCAGGCGCCGACGGCGTGAAAATGCACAGCGATCTGCTGACCAACGCGCAGGCCGGATGGCAGGGCGTCTCGCTCACCAGTACCCGGGGCCACTTGTACCGTGCCGCGCTCGAGTCATTAACGGCTCAACTCAGGCAAAACCTGCAGACGCTGGAAAAGATCGGCCAGTTCAGGGCGACAGAGCTGCTGCTGGTAGGCGGTGGCAGCCGTAACGCGCTGTGGAATCAAATTAAAGCCGACACGCTTGGCATTCCGATCAAAGTGCTGGATGACGCAGAAACCACCGTTGCCGGCGCGGCGATGTTCGCCTGGTTCGGCGTGGGTGAATTTGCCAGCCCGGAACAGGCCAGAGCGCAGGTGCGTTATCAGTATCGTTATTTTTATCCGCAAACCGAATCCGAACGCATTGAGGAAGTGTGAAATGCTGAAAACAATTTCGCCGTTAATTTCCCCTGAACTCCTGAAAGTCATGGCGCAAATGGGCCATGGCGATGAAATTATCTTTTCTGACGCCCATTTCCCGGCTCACAGCCTGGGGCCGCAGGTTATCCGCGCCGACGGTCTGATGGTCAGCGACCTGCTCAGGGCAATCATTCCACTGTTTGAACTGGACAGCTACGCTCCACCGTTGGTGATGATGGCCGCCGTTGAGGGGGATTCGCTCGACCCGGAGGTAGAGTCCCGCTATCGTGATGCGCTCTCCTTGCAAGGCGTATGCCCTGACATTACGCGTATCGACCGCTTTGCATTCTACGAACGGGCGCAAAAAGCCTTTGCGATCGTGATAACCGGTGAACGGGCAAAATACGGCAATATTCTTTTAAAGAAAGGCGTTACGCCGTAATCTCATCCCAGGCAGGTGTACACGAATGATGGAGTGAGAAAAATGAAGACGGCACGCCAGCACGCGATTGTAGACCTGCTCATTCATCACCAGAGTCTGACCACTGAGACGCTGGCTGCACGGCTTAACGTCAGCCAGGAGACTATTCGACGCGATCTGAACGCGCTGCAAGCGCAGGGAAAAGTACGACGTCATCACGGGCGCGCCACCGTGATTCATCGGGAAAACCCGGACGGCGGCGCCCCCTTTCATCTTCGACGAAAAAGTCATTATGCGCACAAAGCGGACATTGCCCGCGAAGCGTTGGCCTGGATAGAAGAAGGGATGGTGATCGCCCTGGACGCCAGCTCGACGTGCTGGCATCTCGCCCGCCAGCTACCGGACATTAACCTGCAGGTGTTCACCAACAGCCACCCGATTTGCCTTGAACTGGGAAAGCGCGAGCAGATCCAGCTCATCAGTTCTGGCGGCACGCTACAACGCAAACACGGCTGCTATGTCAATCCGTCGTTGCTCTCGCAGCTAAAACCGCTCGACATTGACCTGTTTATTTTCTCCTGCGAAGGGATCGATAACCGTGGTGTGTTGTGGGATTCCAGCACGTTCAATGCGGATTTCAAATCAACGTTGCTAAAACGTGCATCGCAATCGTTATTGCTGATCGATAAGAGTAAATTCAATCGTTCGGGAGAGGCGCAGATTGGGCATCTGGATGATGTGACGCATATTGTGTCAGATACACGTCAGGTTGAGACCGGATAACGCACCCGGCCTCCGGATGTTATCGCTCGTCGCGACGACCGCCGACGGCAGCCCACAAACGACGCACGTGCACCGTCACTTCTTCACGGTCATGATAAAGCTGACGCGCCTGAATCTGCGCATTAATGTTGTGTTCGTCAAGCTGGGCCTGAATATACGCCAGGTTCTGCGACACTTCTTCGTAGCGCTTTTTCATCGGCAGCTTGAGGTTGAAGATCGTCTCGCGACACCAGCCGTTCACCAGCCACTGCGCCATCAGCGCGGCCACTTTTGCAGGCTTCTCCACCATATCGCAGACCATCCACGAGATGTTGTTGCGATTCGGGCGGTACTTAAATCCGTCTTCACGCAGCCAGGTCACCTGCCCGGTATCCATTAGGCTTTGCGCCATCGGACCATTATCAACGGAGTAAACCCACATGTTCCGTTTCACCAACTGATAAGTCCAACCGCCAGGACAGGCACCTAAATCCACCGCATACATCCCGTTTGCCAGACGCTCATCCCACTCATCTGCCGGAATAAAGACATGCAGCGCTTCTTCCAGCTTCAGCGTTGAACGACTCGGCGCATCAGCCGGGAACTTCAGACGCGGGATGCCCATGTAAAACGGTGAGTTATTATCAGGCCAGGAATAGCCTGTGTAACAACAGCCCGGTGCGATAAAGAAAACATGGACGACCGGACGTTTTGGCGTTTCATATTTTGCCAGTACGCCGGCTTCGCGCAGCGCCGCGCGCAGCGGCACGGTAAATTTACGGCAAAACTTGACCAGCTCTTTGCTTTCGTTGGTGTCAGCCACTTCGACACGCAGGTCGCCGCCTTTCTCCACGACGCCCTGCAACATACCGACAATCGGTGTAATGCGGTCTTCCGGCGGCAAATATTGCAGCAATTCGCCGACGACAAACATTTGGCGGGCAAAAATCAGCGAACTGAACGGTAGCTCTTTCACTAACTTTTCAGCATCACCCTGCTGGTAGCACTCAAATATGACGTAACCCGCATTGTCTTTTACGCGAGCGAAACCAAACACTTCCCGACGCGTTGCTTTATCCGTGATCTCTGCAGCACACTCTTTTTCAAACCCCGGGCGACACAACAATACAACCTTATTCATGACTAACGCTCTTACGTTTCAAACGGATGGCGCCAATTAACATCAGCACCCAACCTGCCAGAAAACTCACACCGCCGACAGGAGTAACAAACGCCCACAGGCGTAAATGGGACAGCGCCAGGCAATAGAGGCTGCCGCTAAACAGCACCGTGCCTAATGCCAGAAAAACACTGCTCCAGTAAAACCAGATACTGATGCGTCGCTGCATAGCAACGGCAAGACCAAAAATCGCCAGCGTGTGAAATGCCTGATATTCAAGGCCGGTCTGGATCCAACCCATTTCAACCACGCCAAGGGTCTTGCTCAGGACATGCGCCCCAAAGGCGCCCAGAGCAACAAAAATGAAGCCGCTAATGGCGGCGAAAATCAGCATAAAACGGCTGGTCATGGCAGTACCTACATAAATTATTGGTCGTAACGAAAGCGGAATTTTTCTTGTTCAGTGGCCGCTTTTGCCAGTATCCACTGACGAAAAGCAGCTATTTTACCCAGTTCTGCCTGACTGTCATGACAAACCAGATAAAAAGCATTTTTGCTGACCAGAACATCATTAAACGGACAAACAAGACGTCCGGCCTCAATTTCGGACTGCGCCATCACGTTGTTGGCCAACGCGACCCCTTGTCCATGGATGGCAGCCTGTAGCACCATGGCACTATGGCTGAAGATAGGTCCCTGCTGCACATTAATATGATTCAACCCCAACTGGCGCGTATAGGTTTGCCAGTCACGCCGCGAAGCATCATGCAGTAACGTATGCTGTGCCAGATTCTCCGGCGTCTTCAGCGGTTTGTCGCCGGTGAGTAGCAGGGGAGAACAGACAGGCAGCAAATATTCTGCGTACAATTTTTCGACACGCAAACCCGGCCAGTTTCCACGTCCATAAAAAATCGCGACGTCCACATCGTCCGCCAGTTTATCTTCCTGACGATCCACGGCCTGGATTCTGACATCGATTCCCGGATAAGCTGAATTAAAGCTTGTGAGTCTGGGCACCAGCCATTGAATGGCAAAACTGGGCAATAAACTGACGGTTAAGGCCCCTTTTGCACTACGAGCCTGAAGTTTACGCGTCGCTTCAGTTAATTGCGAAAAAATCTCTTTGATGTCGAGGAAATAGCTTTGCCCTTCCTCCGTCAGCAAAAGCGATCGGTTGCGACGGCGAAACAGCTTAAGCCCCAAAAAATCCTCAAGAGACTTGATTTGGTGGCTTACTGCGGCCTGTGTCACAAAAAGCTCTTCTGCCGCGCGCGTGAAGCTCAAATGCCTTGCGGCGGCATCAAAAACACGTAATGCATTCAGGGGTGGTAATCGTTTTGACATGGCTTTTAAACTTTGATGTTAAAATAATTTAACAATTAGGTAACGTTATGTAACCTATTAGTTTTTTTAATCTGAGCCATTATAAATTGTCCGTTGAGGTTCTACCAGCAAATACCTATAGTGGCGTCACTTCCTGAGCCGGAACGAAAAGTTTTATCGGAATGCGTGTTCTGGTGAACTTTTGGCTTACGGTTGTGATGTTGTGTTGTTGTGTTTGCAATTGGTCTGCGATTCAGACCACGGTAGCAAGGCTACCCTTTTTCACTTCCTGTACATTTACCCTGTCTGTCCATAGTGATTAATGTAGCACCGCCAACTTGCGGTGCTTTTTTTTGCCCACGACTGACCGGTTACTGATCCAGTTCGACCATCTCTTTCACGTCAGTACGATTAATCTGCTGTTTGTTGCCGTTTGCATCCTGGTACGAAATCATCCCTGTTTCATCATCAGTCCTCGGTTTCCCCTCGGAGACAATGGTTCGCCCATCATTGGTGTGCATCACATAATTGGACCCGGAACAGGCGCTGAGGGTAAAAGTCAGCATACAGGCAGAGATAATGGCGGCTGTCTTATTCATCTTCTTCTCCTTACAGCGATTTGTGCTATCTAAATAAATGTTCATAACAGGCAAAAGCGTTTGCCCAACACTATTCAGCATAAGCCACTGGTCGGATTTCACATGGATAAGCAGACGATTCCGAGGGTCAGGACAAACCTTGTATCAGGGCTCTTTTTGCGCCACGATCTGTTGACTGAACAGAGGAATTCCATGAACGCTTTTAATCCCGCGCAGTTTCGTGCGCAGTTTCCCGCACTCATTGATGCCGGAGTCTATCTCGACAGCGCCGCCACCGCCCTCAAACCGCAGGCGGTTATCGACGCCACGCATCAGTTTTACAGTCTGAGCGCCGGAAACGTCCATCGCAGCCAGTTTGCCGAAGCCCAGCGCCTGACCGCACGTTACGAGGCGGCCAGAGAAAAAGTCGCGCAGCTGATCAATGCCCCCGACGACAAAGCGATCGTCTGGACCCGTGGCACTACCGAAGCGATCAACATGGTGGCGCAAAGCTACGCCCGCCCTCGCCTGCAACCGGGCGATGAAATTATTGTGAGCGCGGCCGAGCACCACGCCAATCTCGTGCCCTGGCTGATGGTCGCAGAGCAGACGGGCGCAAAGGTCGTCAAACTGCCGCTCAATGCGCATTTTGTTCCCGATGTTGAGCGTCTGTCCGATCTGATTACCCCACGCAGCCGCATTCTGGCGCTGGGACAAATGTCCAACGTGACGGGCGGATGCCCGGATTTGGCCCGCGCAATCGCACTGGCGCATGCTGTCGGGATGATAGTGATGGTCGACGGCGCGCAGGGAGCGGTGCATTTCCCCGCCGACGTCCAGTTGCTCGACATCGATTTCTACGCATTCTCAGGTCACAAACTGTATGGCCCGACCGGCATTGGCGTGCTCTACGGTAAACCAGAGCTGCTGGATGCGATGTCGCCCTGGCTCGGCGGCGGCAAAATGATCAACGAAGTCAGCTTCGAGGGATTTACCACGCAATCCGCGCCGTGGAAGCTGGAGGCCGGTACGCCGAACGTTGCAGGGGTTATTGGCATGAGCGCCGCGCTGGAATGGCTTTCTGAGACTGATATCGTGCAGGCCGAAAGCTGGAGTCGCGGGCTGGCCACTCTGGCAGAAGAAGCACTGGCTACCCGTCCGGGTTTTCGCTCGTTTCGTTGCCAGGATTCCAGCCTGCTGGCCTTCGACTTTGCCGGAATACACCACAGCGATATGGTGACGTTACTGGCAGAATATGGCATCGCGCTGCGTGCCGGGCAGCACTGCGCTCAACCGCTGTTGGCGGAAATGGGCGTCACCGGGACGTTGCGCGCCTCTTTTGCGCCGTATAATACAAAGAGCGATGTCGATGCGTTGGTCAATGCGATTGACCGCGCGCTGGAAATACTGGTGGATTAATGACAAACCCTCTGTTCGCTGGACACCCGTTTGGCACAACCGTAACCGAAGAGACGTTACGTAATACGTTCACCCCACTGACACAGTGGGAGGATAAATATCGCCAGCTTATCCTGCTGGGTAAGCAGCTTCCCGCGTTACCGGAAGCGTTAAAAGCGCAGGCAAAAGAGATTGCCGGATGTGAAAACCGCGTCTGGCTGGGGCATACCCTGTCGGCCAATGGCACAATGCACTTTTTTGGCGACAGTGAAGGTCGTATTGTGCGCGGCCTGTTGGCCGTATTACTGACCGCGGTGGAAGGCAAAACGGCGGCGGAGATTTTGACCCGCTCGCCGCTGGCGTTGTTTGATGAGTTAGGCCTGAAAGGGCAGCTCAGCGCTTCGCGTAGCCAGGGGCTGAATGCACTTAGCGCGGCGGTTGTGGAAGCGGCCCGCAACGTGTGAAGGTTGTTGTGCCGGATGTCTTATCCGGCCTGCAACGCCGCTTGAACCGTAGATCGGGTAAGCGTAGTGCCATCCAACGCCATCAAGCCTCGCGCGCCGCTTTCGCCATCATTTTCTTCAGCGCGTGGGAAACAGCGACAAAACCGAAAGTGGCGGTCACCATGGTCGCCGCACCGAATCCAGAGGCGCAGTCCATGCGTTTTGGCCCTTCCGCCGTCGCTTTCATTGCGCAGACAGACCCGTCCGACTGCGGATACACCAGCGCTTCGGTAGAGAACACGCAGTCAACGCCCAGCTTGCCTTTGCTGTTTTTCACCACGCCAAAATCACTTTTCAGGCGCTCACGCAGTTTTGCCGCCAGCGGATCCTGAATGGTTTTCGCTAAATCGACGACCTGAATCTGTGTAGGGTCGATCTGCCCACCCGCACCGCCGGTGGTGACCAGCGGAATTTTATTGCGCCGACAATACGCAATCAGCGCCGCTTTCGGCCGTACGCTGTCGATCGCATCGATCACATATGAAAAACCTGCATTCATATACTCAGCAACGTTATCCGGAGTCACGAAATCATCGACAACGTTCACCCGGCATTCCGGGTTGATCAGACGGATACGATCCGCCATCACTTCCGCTTTCGCCAGCCCAACGTTATCGCGCAGGGCATGAATTTGACGATTCGTATTGGTGACGCAAACGTCATCCATATCAATCAGCGTGATCGCGCCAATTCCGGTTCGTGCCAGCGCTTCTGCCGCCCACGACCCCACTCCACCGATCCCGACCACACAGATATGCGCGTCGGCAAACAGCTGCAGCGCTTTTTCACCATACAGACGCGCGGTGCCGCCAAAACGCTGACGCCAGGCATCACTTATCACAACAGACATACAACCTCAGAATTAAAAAGGGTGAGGATATCCTCACCCTGTCTTATCCGTAGAAATGGTGTTCAGAATACCATAATCAGCCGCTAAACACGTTACCTGCGCCCGGCGCGCTCTTCAGCACCCAGACACGACCATAGTGATTATACCAGCCTGCACGGTGCCCGGCGTCCGCGCCAATGCCCTGGTAAATATCAAAGTGCTGGCCTTTAATTGCGCCGCCGACGTCCAGCGCCACCATCAGGCGCAGTTCATACTGGCCGGTAAACTTACCGTCATTATCCAACAGCGGCACTTCCGCCAGCAGCGTTGTGCCCGGTGGAATAATGCTACGGTCAGAAGCAACAGAGGCGCGACCAATCAACGGTACTGCGCTGGCCCCTTTCACCGGTGCATAAGATTGCGGTTTAAAGAAGACAAATGAAGGGTTCTGCTCCAGCAGCTCACGCACTTGTGCTTCACTGTGCGTTTCACCCCAATGGCGAATCGCCTGCATCGACATATCTTCTTTCTTTACTTCACCGCGGTCGATCAGCACTTTACCTATACTGCGGTAAGCATGACCGTTTTTCCCGGAATAGCTGAAGAAGTTGAGCGGGCTGCCGTCGCCAAAATCAATATAGCCGCTGCCCTGTACATCCATGATGAAGTTATCCATCAACGAATTACTGTAGGCCAGAATGTAACTGTCGCTCAGTGCGCCGGAGTAGATCTCCGCACGGGACGGCAGGCGTCCGCGTTTTGGCGGCATCCGATAAATCGGGTACTGGAACTCTCCCTGACGCGTATGGCGCGCCTGGATAACAGGCGTGTAGTAGCCGGTAAACTGTACGTTGCCGTAGTTATCCGCGCCTTCCATCTGCCAGGCATCAATGCCGAACTGACGCATACTACGCGTATCGCCGCCAGCACGCAGCCAGTCCTGAACAGCGCTATAAACGTTGCTCTGATTACCATATAAACGCGGTGATGAACTGCGAATCTGATTCACCTGCTCGGCAAAATCGCCCGCGTTAATCGGCGCGCCTACCGCATCAGGTTGGTTCACCAGTGAGAAAGGCTGGGTAAACTTCCCGTCTTTATACTGCTGTCCGCGATCGGTGGGTTTAGAGGAACACGCAGCAAGCATCGCCACGACGGCTCCGGTGAGAAGATATTTTGCCCAACGTCCTTTCATTGTTCTCGTCTTTAAGTTGCCAATAATGCGAGATGAAGATAACAAACCCCCGGACCTAATGAAATGCGCATCCAGCCCTTGTTGCAAATTTTGTGCAAAAAACGAGCCGTAAGAACTATTTTTAACCACTCTCGTACCAAATTTATGATCTGGTTAAAAAAAGGGTTGCATGAAAACGTTAGCAGAGTATAGTGCGCATCCACGGACGCGGGGTGGAGCAGCCTGGTAGCTCGTCGGGCTCATAACCCGAAGGTCGTCAGTTCAAATCTGGCCCCCGCAACCAATACAATGTGAAGAAAGAGAAGTTGCTTGTTCGTAGAGTAACAGACGGACGCGGGGTGGAGCAGCCTGGTAGCTCGTCGGGCTCATAACCCGAAGGTCGTCGGTTCAAATCCGGCCCCC